>SLTB01000288.1 GCA_007130155.1 Pseudomonadales bacterium | reverse complement strand
TCGCTTGCCCACACTTTGAAACCAAGGAGAGTACCGACGTGGCGACGCGCAAAATCGAGTATCGCGAGGGCGACACCATCTTCGAAGGACACATGGCCTGGGACGACAGCACGTCCGAGCCGCGGCCTGCCGTACTGGTCAGTCATGCCTGGGGCGGTCGTGACGACTTCAGCTGTGAGCGCGCGGAAGATCTCGCGGCTCTCGGTTACGTCGGTTTCGCACTGGATGTCTACGGCAAGGGCATCCGCGGTGGGAGCGTGGAAGAAAACCAGGCGCTGATGACCCCGATGCTTGAGGACCGCGCCCTGCTCCGCCGCCGCCTGGCCGCGGCCCTGGCATGCATCCGCGAACAGTCCGAAGTGAATGCGCGCCGCATCGCCGCCATCGGTTACTGCTTCGGTGGCCTGTGTGTGCTCGACATGGCCCGGAGCGGCGCCGATCTGCGCGGCGTCGTCAGCTTCCATGGCCTGCTGTCCGGGCCCGAAGGTATCGCGAACCGTCAGATCAACAGCAAGATCCTGGTGCTGCATGGTCACGATGACCCCATGGTCCCGCCAGATCAGGTGCTGACTTTCGAACAGGAAATGACCGCCGCAGGCGCCGACTGGCAGCTCCACGCCTACGGACACACGCAGCACTCGTTCACCAATCCCGAAGCCAACAACCCGGATCTGGGTGCGGCCTACCAGCCCGATGCGGCGCGACGGTCTTGGGCCTCCATGCAGGCCTTCCTCGGCGAGGTACTGGACTGATGTTCGATGTGACGGCCAGCGGTCTCCGAGTGCAGTTCACAGAATTTCAACGCCAGCCTTTCCCTCACAGGCGCCAAGCGCTCTAATGAGAGGCTCGCGCACAGTATTGGAGGGGATCCACTATGTCCATCGAAGCACCAGAACCCGATCACGGCCGCAACCCTGGTCCGGACAGCAAGGATGCCCGGACCTTCGGCATGCTCTGCCACCTGCTGGCGTTTGCCGGCTTCATCATTCCCTTCGGCAGCATCATCGGGCCACTGGTGATGTGGCTGCTCAAGCGGGAAGACCACCCCTTCGTGGACGATCAGGGCAAGGAGGCGCTGAACTTCAATATCTCCATGATGATCTACTTCATCGTCGCTGCAATACTGGCGATCATCGTCATCGGTATTCCGGTCATGATCGGCCTCGTCATCTTTTGGCTGGTAATCACCATCATCGCAGCGATTCAGGCGAATTCAGGAACGGCGTACCGATATCCGCTCAACCTGCGCTTGATCAAGTAGTCGGACCGGACTGCGGGGGTTACTCAGACGAGGCCCCTGCATCGATCCAACGGCCGATAATCTCGACCCATTCCGGATCCAGTCCACCACCCATAGGCATGGGCTCGCCTTCGCCACCCACCTCATGATGGGTATTGCTCAGCTTGTGGTAGAGATAGCTGGCCTGACGATCACCGGGCTCGACTCGATTCAGATGACTCTGCTCTGAGCGGACGCCCACCAGATTGCCGTGCGCTGCACGCGCGTGCAGGGCAATACCACCTTGTTCCAGCCCGGTGAGATGACAGGCTACGCAATGGGCATTGAGGATGGGTACCACATGCTCTCGGAAATTCGCGCCGCCGGGCTCGGCGAATACCGGGCCCGACCCCAGCAGAAAGGCCAGAGCGAAAACTGCTGAGGGCAAGTTTTTGCGCTCAGACATCTCTGACCGGTTCTCCGCTGGCGTTCTTCGCGGCGATGTAGCCGTACGTCATGGCCAGGCCAAGGGTACCCCCGGCACCGTAGTAGGCCGCTCGCGCCGGCGAAGCCACGCAGTTGCCCGCGCCAAAGAGGCCCGGAATGGGTTGCCCGAAGCCATCCATCACCCTTGCCTCGTGATTGATCACGGGCCCGCCATTGGTGTCGAGGAGCCCTGGCGCAAGAATGATGCAATAGAAGGGACCCTCGTTGCGCATGGGATACATCGTTTCATTGGGCAGGTCGTTGTCGGGCCACTGGGTATCGGTGCGTTTCTGCGCAAAAAATGGCATCCACTGGCGATCGTAGTCATCGTCGCCGCGGCCGAAGTCCTCGTCCTTGCCGGTGCTGGCGAACTGATTGAAGCGCTCACGGGTCCGCTCGAGTTGCTCGGCGAAATCCGCAGCCAGCCGCACGCCGCCAGTCTGCTCACCGTAGCGCTCCAGCCGCTCCTGGATGTTGGCGGCGAGCTCATCGAAGGTATCACCCTTGATCGTATACCAGGCATCCCGACCTGTACCTGAGAGCGGATAATTGCCAGCCCAGGCTTGCGCGGTGCGCTGGTCGTAGATGTAGAAGGTCAGCAGGTTGGGATACTCACTCATATTGGGATCGAAGGTCTGGTGCACCCTGGCTCGATCGTTGTAGTTGCGACGCTCATTCACGATGCGCTTGCCGTACTTGTTCACCAGGAACATGGAATCGCCGGGCTGCATGAAGGACCCAGTCGCCACGGCGCGATTGCGCACAGCTTCCTCGAACACCACAGGAGTCCGCCAGCCACTGCTCATGTTACCCAGGCTGGCGCCCACGGCCTGAGCCATGGGCACCAGATCACCCGTGGCCAGCACCGACGCACAAGCGCCGTAATGGAATGGCTGCTGATGTTCCAGCACCATCCCGGCATTGTTCGCGTAGCCGCCGGTACCAAAAATCACCGCCTGTTTGGCCAGGCAAGCCAGGGTTCTGCCATCGTGGTCGACCTCGACTCCCACCACGGCACCGTCACGCATGATCATGCGTTCGACCGCGTGGTCGGTGAGCATGGGCACGTCGTGAGCAGCAAGGAAGGCTTCGAGCTGGCTGATCATCTCGACGCCATTGCCACCTGAACCATCGCTGCGCGCCGGCACCAGGGGACGCCCGGCGGGAGTCCTGTTCTCCGGCACGTGGGACAAATAGTCAAGGGGGCCGTCCCCGCCGAAACTCTCACCAAACTGGCAGACCTCGAGTGCGCCGATGCGCCGCAAGTGATCCACCATGACATGCCCGTGGTCGTAGAATGCTTCGAGCTGCTGAAAGGCCTCAGGCGCGAGACCAAGGGTGGGGCTCTGCGGATCGTAGCGCTCAGGGTAGGAATACCGGCACATGTACCGCAGGGCATCGTCACGGGCATCATCAATGCCTTTCTCCTGCAGCAGGAAGTGATTGGGAATCCAGAACACCCCACCGGACCGGGCCGTAGTGCCACCGAGCACCGGACCCTTCTCCAATACCATCACATCGCGGCCAGCATGGGCCGCCACAGCAGCGGCGGTAAGTGACGCAGCTCCGCCACCCACGCAGATGATGTCTGCTTCATGATCGAATCGAACGACATCGCGCGCATCCCTGGCCTGCGCCAACGAAGACCCGCCCGCCAGTCCAGCGACCGCTGCCGCGCCCGCCCCCTTGAGAATCTGTCTGCGTGTAGTCAAAGCCTTGCTCTCCCATGAAGATCCAACTGCAAGCGATTACTCATCCAGATACTGATCGATCATCCGGTGAATATTGCGCATGCGGATTTCCTGATAGTTCCCTAGCGTCTGGCCCCGCTTGCCACGACTGGCCGAGAAGCCCTCCTGCTGCATCTTCAGATTCATCGTGTCCTGGTCGTAGACGAACCCGAGCCCTTCGGACATGCCGGGAACCGTGGCATAGGAATCCTCCACTCCGATGCGATAAGGCTCTGGTGGTTCCGGAGGCGTATCGCCGTTCTCGGGCTTCGGCCGCAGGAACACCAGATCGAACAGGGATCGGTCCACATTCATGCCCAGCGGCCGGAAGCGATAAATCATCGGCAGCGAGATGCCGGGGAACAGGAACATGTTCGGGAACAGGTGGTACTCGATGGAGTCGAGCATCTCGCTGTCCGAGTAACGGCTCAGATCCACCTTCCATTCCTTGCCGAAGCTCTCCCGCATGTACTGGGCCGCTACACTTCGTGCCGTCTCACCCTCGCCCACCTTCAGGGTGTTGTCCGTCAGGGTCATCGTCATCAGTTCGAGAATTTCCTGCTGGCTGATCGGTTTGGTGTAGTGCGGACTGGGATAACCAATGGTGTGTACGAAACGGGTAACCGTGTCGCAGAAGACGTCGTACTGGGCGTTGGCATCGCCGGATGTCGGCAGCCCCTGAGCATGAGTCTCCACGACGTGATAGGCCTCGAGAAAGGCCTCCTGGGCTGCTTTCCAATTGCAGGGAAGCTCCTTCTGCACGTGCAGAACGGTGTAGCGCTCATCCAGGGGCCAGTTCGCAAAATGATCCGGCAGCACACCAAGCTGCTCTTCCAGGGGCTTGGCGTCGAGGTCCATGTTGATGAACACGAAGCCGCCCCATGTGGCCACCTTCACTTCGGGCAGCTGATAGTCCTCATCCTTGACATGGGGGAAGTCCCAGCGACAGGGAATGTCCTCGAGCTGGCCGTCGAGGCTCCAGGTCCAACCATGGTAGGAACAGCGAAACTGATTCACGCTGCCCTGGCTGTAGGACGCCGCCAACTTGGTCCCCCGATGCAGGCAGGCGTTGTAGAAGGCCTTGATACCCAACTCTTCGGTGCGGACCACCACGATGGAATGGTAGCCAACGTCATAAACCACGTAGTCGCCGGCTTCGGGAATCTGCTCTTCACGGCAGGCCCACTGCCACACCCGCGGCCAGAGCTTCTGCATTTCGAGGTCGAAGAAGGCTTGCGAGGTGTAACGCTCATAGGGAATATCCGCATCACCTAAGAAGCGATAGGACTCGGCGACGAGTTCGTCGGGCACCTTCCAGCCGTCCGACAGGATAATGTCCTTCGTGCTCGGTCCAGGGCAGCGCGCCTCGCCGGGCTGCAGCATCTTGGCCTGACTCATGGTTCACCTCCGATCAATCGTTTGGTTAAGGCGTGCCTGTCACCATGCAGCGCCACAGTCTTCAAGCAGACGGCACTCTAGCCAAGCCCGCCGCGATCATGTCCTTGACGTCTGCTTCGGAAAATCCGAGTTCAGCCAGCACCTTGACAGTGTCTTCACCGTGCCGGGGTGCGGGCATGGACTCCGGAATGCCCTCGCTGAACGTGGCCCCGCCACGGGGCTGAAGCACCCGACCCGCTATCGGGTGCTCGATCTCATAAACACCGCCAGTGGCGCGGACATGAGGATCGTCCGCCACGTCCCTCGGAGCGAGCACCACCGCCGCCGGCACGTCCTCGGCCTGCAGCCGCGGGACGATGTCACCGGCTGCATGACCTGCCACCAGTTCACCCATGAGGTTGAACCACTCGCTGAATCGCGCCGCGCGCGCCGAGGCCGTCTTGAACCTGTCGTCAGCAGCCAGTTCCGGGCGATCCACCACGGCGCAGAACGAGGCCCATTGCCTGTCGGTACCTGTGCTTACGGATACCCAGGCGTCAGCGCAACGGTACAGGCGATAGGCACCAATAAGATTCGGACGGTGCTCGGCATCGTCGTCCAGCAGCGAGCAGTGCATCATCACATCCGACCAGTTGAAGGCGATGTTGGCATCGAGCATGGACAGCCGGACATGCTGGCCGCGACCGGTCCGGCCGCGCTGGACCAGCGCCGCCGTGATGGCCTGGGCGCCGGTAAGGGCGGATAGCTTGTCCGCCACCATGCCGCGAACCAGCGTCGGTTCATCACCATGGGTCTGAGCTCCGGCCCAACCCGACAAACTCTGAATGACCGGATCATAGGCCGGATAAGCCGCATAGGGTCCGGTGGGGCCGAAGCCCGAGGACGAGTAGTAGATCAGTTGTGGATGGCGCTCCCGGACCAGCTCGGCACCAAACCCGAGGCGATCCATGACGCCAGGCCGAAAGCCCTCGAGAAACACGTCTGCATTAGCGAGAAGACGCCAAAGCGCCTCCTTGCCCTGGGTCTGCTGAAGGTCGATGGCAACCGAGCGCTTGTTGGCGTTGACGGTCACGAACCAGGCACTGAGGCCGTTCTTCTGGCTACCGTAGAAGCGCAGGTTGTCGCCCACGCCTGTGTCTTCGACCTTGATGACCTCTGCGCCCTGCCGCGCCAGGATCCCTGCCGCCAGGGGCACAGCGATGAGCGAGCCCAACTCGACGATGCGGATGCCAGCCAGCGGTCCGGACACGTTCACACCTCCCCAGGTCGATGGTACCGAACATGGAGTCAACCACTACCCGCGGTCTTTGCCCACTCCCGGGTTCGACAGGTCTGGCAAATATCCCAGGCTGACAACCAGCAGCCGTGCATGTTAAACAGGCCCGAACCCACGGGAGGGAAAACATGATCGTCGGCATTCACCACGTTGCTATCGCCGTACCCGATCTCGATGAGGCTCTGTCCTTCTATCGGGATGCCCTCGGCTTCACCGTCGTTCAGGAAGGCGACTGGGACGGTGATCATCCCCAGGCGGACCGGGTCATCGGTCTCGAAAAGACTTCTGCGCGCATCGCCATGCTGAAGGCAGCCAACGCCTATATCGAAATCTGGCAGTACCGCAACCCGGAGCCGGAAGATCGCCGCTCACGGCCCTGCGATCTCGGTTATCCCCATTTCGCTTTGCAGGTCACGGACATCCAGGCCGAGTACGAACGGCTGAGCAAGGCCGGCATGACCTTCGCCGCCGACGCGCCCGTGGATCTCGGCACCACCTCGGCGATCTACGGCAAGGACCCGTTCGGCAACATCATCGAACTCTACGAGATCCGCGACCCCGCGGTAGCCCAACTCGACCCCCAAGCCGGACACGGAGAACAGGCATGAACCATCCCACCGACCGGAGCATGTTCCAGAACGCCTTCGTGGTGGACGATCTCGATGCCGCCATCGCCAAGTGGGTGGATGAACTCGGCGTAGGGCCCTTCTTCATCGCCGACTACGAGGGCGTGCTGACCGAGATCAAATACCGCGGGGAACCCAGCGAACTGTCCATGAAGGTGGCCCTCGCTCAAGCCGGCCCGGTGCAGATCGAGCTGATTCAGCCCACCAGCAGCGCGCCCTGCGCTTACCGCGACGGCGTCCCCGCCGGCAGCGTCAGCGCCTTTCACCACATGTGCACATGGACCCACGATATCGAGGCCGATACCCGCTACTTCGAAGAGCGCGGCTATCCCTGCGCCAACATCGGCTATGCCGGCTCGGCCTACTTCGCCTACTACGACACCCGCCCGCTGATGGGCTGCATGATCGAAGTGGTGGAGAAGAAGCCCGGCGTGGTCGAACTGTTCGGCAAAATCGCCAAGGCCGCGGAAGGCTGGGATGGCAGCCATCCGGTGCGCAGCATGGCGGATCTTTGAGCATGGCCCCGCAGGCCCTGGCGATCCCGCCCGGCAGGCCACGGCGCCTGACGGCGCTGATCGCCCGCCATGCGGGCGCTTGGAATGACCCAGCTTCTGGCGGCCCCCATCGACCGCAGTGCGGGCTTCCACAGCCCTCTATACAAGGCATATCAACGCCAGGCTTTCAATCTTCGTAGCGCTTGCGCATGGCCTCGCGGTCGTAGAGCGGATCGGCCGGTTTGCGGGCCCCTGGGATCATGGTGCTGCCTGCGAACCAGCCATCCGCGGCCGGATCATCGCGCACCCAATCCACCAGTTCACTGCGGTAGGCGATCTTCCAGACGCCTTTGCGGCGCTCGTAGCGATCCACGTAGCGACCGCTGACGAAGAGGTCCCGCTCGCTGCCGTCCTCGGCCACGATGCGATGAAAGGCTTGGTAGTACACCTCACCGAAGGCTTCATCACCCTGCAGATCGATCTGCACCTGACCGATCAGATGCTGGTTGGATTTGTGATCCTTCAGCGCATTCTGCGCGAAGGCAACAAAACCATCCGGGCCACCGTCGTAGATGCCGTAGGCACACCAGGCGTCGTCCCAGAATACGGACCGATGTTCGATGGGATCGAGCCGATCCTGGCCACGCATATAGCTGCAGGAAAGCTCGTAAATCTCCTGTTTGTCCGCTGTATGCTGCAAACGGTCACCGCTCATCGCCACTCTCCTTGCCATCTCCTATTGCTGACAGACGATCATGGAGGTCAGTGCCAGCGAAGCGGAAGTTTGCGTCGTCCCCAGAGGAAGAACGGCGCGATGCGCTCGCCGTCACCGGCCAGTTCGAGATTCGGCAACCGTGCGGCAAGGCGCGTCAGGGCCAGCTCCGCCTCCAGCCGGGCCATGGGCGCGCCAAGGCAGAAGTGCACGCCGAGACCAAAGGCCAGATGCCGTTTGCGGGGCCGATCGAGATCGAAGCGATCCGGGTCCGGAAAGACGTCAGGATCCCGATTCGCAGCGGCGTAGTGCAGCATGACCTTCGACCCTTCCGGAATCGTCGTACCCGCCACGCTGACGTCACGGGTGGTGTTGCGATAGAGGCCGAGGACGGGCGGATCAAAGCGCAGGCTCTCTTCCACCGCGCTCTCGATCAGCGTCGGATCCGCTACCACCCGCTGCCAGCGCGATGGCTCCTGCAGCAGCCGCCACATGGCATTGGTGATCAAGGATGTGGTGGTCTCATTGCCACCTACGAGAAGCTGATTGAGCACACTGAGCACCTGCTCTTCCGGCAGGAAGGCGTCATTGTCCCGGTGAGTCGCCAGTGCCGTCATGAGATCGTCTGGGGGGGCGAGGCCCCGCTCAGCATCCTCCCGCCGACTGCGCATCTGGTTGCGCATGTAGCTGATGAATGCTTCCTGTTCGCTGGCATAGATGCTCGGATCCCGGGCGCCCATGGCGGCCACCTGAATGTCCGACCAATGCTTGAAGCGCTCGAGATCCGCGGTGGGCACACCGAGCAGTTCGGCGATGATGACTACCGGCAGCGGGAAGGCGATGTCGTCGTGCAGATCGCAGGAGCCCTGCTCCACCACCTTGTCGATCAGCTCGTCGGTGAGCTCTGCCACCCGCGGCCGCAGGCCCTCGATCATCCTTGGGGTGAAGGCACGCTGCACCAGTGAGCGGTAGAACGTGTGCTGGGGCGGATCACAGAGCATGCCGATCGGTGGCGTGAAGCGGGGACCCTGCCCGAACTGGCTGGAGAAGGTCTCGATGTCCCGCAGCGCCATTTCCACATCCGCGTAGCGGGACAGCGTGAAGAAAGGCGGCTCGAAGTCGTCACAGCGATGAACGGGGCAGGCTGCAAGCAGCTCTCCGTAGCCATTCGAAGGGTCCTGCATCACTTCGGGAAGGAAGGGACTCCATGCCATTTCCGGATCCACCTGCAGCCGTGAAGGTCGAACCAAGCTTGCGGACATTGGGCGAGTGGATCAAGGGCGGGCGCCTGCGATACGCCACTGTGGGAGCAGCCTCAGAGGGTGTCGCAAAAGGTTGGCAAGACTCCGTGGGAGCGGCTTCAGAGGGTGTCGCGAAAAGTTGGCAAGACTCCGTGGGAGCGGCTTCAGCCGCGAATGGACTGCAAGAAATCAATGACTTGCGGGGTCATTCGCGGATCAATCCGCTCCCACAGGGGCGCCACGCTGAGTTTTGCGACACCCTCTTCAGCTGCGAAGACCCGCAACTGACGAGGCCGCCCGGCGTCATTCGCGGATGAATCC
>SLTB01000171.1 GCA_007130155.1 Pseudomonadales bacterium | reverse complement strand
GCTCCTTGTCTTCCTGATTGTCCTTGTTGTATGCCAGGGGCTGGGACTTCATCAGCATCAGCAGGCTGTTGAGATGCCCAACCACCCGACCGGATTTGCCGCGCACGAGCTCGGGAACGTCAGGATTCTTCTTTTGCGGCATGATCGAGGAACCGGTGCAGAAGCGATCCGGCAGATCGATGAAGCCGAACTGCGCCGAAGACCAGAGCACGAGCTCCTCGGACAGCCTGGAGAGGTGAATCATGGTCAGACTGGCCCAGGCGGCCAGCTCGATGGCGAAGTCCCGATCGCTGACGGCATCCAGCGAGTTCTCCGCCACCGCATCGAAGCCGAGCAGCTCGGCGGTAAAGTGCCGATCCACAGGAAATGTGGTGCCGGCCAGGGCGGCGGCGCCCAGCGGCAGGACGTTGACCCGCCGCCGGCAGTCCGCGAGCCGTTCCCGATCGCGCAACAGCATCTCGAAGTAGGCCAACAGGTGATGGCCGAAAGTGACCGGCTGCGCAGTTTGAAGATGGGTGAAGCCCGGCATGATGGTTTGGGCATGGCTTTCGGCCTGGGCGAGCAGCCCCTCGGCCAGGCGTACGAGTTCCGCGTCGAGATCATCGATCTCATCCCGCAGCCACAGTCGGATGTCGGTTGCCACTTGGTCATTGCGTGAGCGGCCAGTGTGGAGTTTCTTGCCGGTGACGCCAATGATCTCGGTAAGCCGCGCCTCAATGTTCATATGCACGTCTTCACGGGCTATAGACCACGCGAAATCGCCGTTCTCGATTTCCTCACGCACCTGGTTGAGGCCGTCGATGATGGCATCCCGCTCGCCCTGGCTGAGTACGCCCACTTTGCATAACATGGTGGCGTGCGCGGCCGAGCCGGCGATGTCCTGCCGGTAGAGTCTGCGGTCGAAGGTCACAGATGCGGTGAAGCGCTCGACGAACGCATCGGTGGGTTCCTGGAAGCGGCCGCCCCAGAGTTTCGACTGCTGGTCGCTCATGCTGACCTCGGATGCTGGCGTGCCTGGCACCAAGGCGGCACGGGTAAGATTCGGGGGGCGGATGATAGCAGAGGGTCGGGTGAATCGGCCTTTTGGAGCCCGCCGGGCTAGAGACACCGGTGTGGGTCAACGGGAGGCGTATGGCGGCATCCGAGAGCGCGGCAGGCCAGCGGTTCGAAATTCCGAAGCTCTGCTCGGTCAATTCCCTCGCCGCGGTGGTCATAAGCGCCCAACTCCTTGCGGTTATTGTCGTCCTGCTCTCCGGCGCACTCACCTGGATCAACTTTGCCATCACGTCGTTGTTCGTACAGTGGGTGGCTCTGGTCGGTGTCGGAACCCTGTGCTTCGTTCGTCCCTGGCTGATGAGGTTGCCTCCTGCAGCAGGAGGGCTGAGCGCCTGGCTGCTGTTGGTGGGCGTGGTGGCCCTGTTTGCGGTTCTTGCGGAGCTCGTTCTCGCCGGCCGCTTCGGCAATTGGATGGGGGGCTTCTCCAGCACGCCCTTGCTGCCTCCAGCCACTCCGGACTGGTCGCTGGTGCTGCGTACCACGCTCGTCGGTGCCATTCTCGCCGGCATGCTGTTGCGTTATCTGGTTGTCCAGCAGCAGTTGCGCGATCGCGAGCAGTCCGAGCTGCGGCTTCGTCTTCAGGCCCTGCAGTCTCGCATCAGGCCCCATTTCCTCTTCAACAGCATGAACATTATCGCCAGCCTCATCGAAACTGACCCGCGTACGGCGGAACGCGTGGTGGAAGACCTTGCCGAGCTTTTCAGGGCTTCCCTGAATGAAGCCGGCAATCAGGTTTCCCTGCAGCAGGAGCTTGATCTTTGCGAGCGCTACGTGCGTATCGAGCAGCTTCGCCTGGGCAAGCGCCTGACGGTGGAGTGGAAAATGGATGCCATCCCTCATGGTGTGCGGATTCCTCTGCTCACCGTGCAGCCGCTTCTGGAGAATGCGATCTATCATGGCATCCAGCCCATGCCGGAGGGTGGTTTGGTCAACGTTCAGGTGCGCATGGAGTCTGGGCGGGTGACCATCGAGATCGACAATCCCGTGCCGCCCGAAGGCATAGGCCACCGCCATGCCCAGGGCAACCGCATGGCCCTGGCCAATATCCGCTCCCGCTTGGCGGTGCTCTACGGTGAGCAGGCGGTGTTCGACGCAGGAGAAGACGGTGGGCGTTTCCGGATTCGACTGAGTTATCCTCTCGATGAGGACGGTTCGGGCCGTGGGGGGGCGATGACCACAGGGGGTGGGAGGCAGGGATGAATATCCTCGTAGTCGACGATGAGGACCTGGCCAGAGACAGGCTGGTGCGCATCGTCGAGCGTCTCAATGGGCGTCAGGGTGGGCTCGAGGTCATTGGCCAGGCCAGCAATGGTCTGGAGGCCGTGCGCCAATGTCAGAGCCTGTTGCCAGATATCGTCCTGCTCGACATCCGCATGCCGGGCATGGACGGGCTGGAGGCGGCGCGGCACATTGCCCAGATGGAGACCCCGCCGGCCGTGATCTTCTGTACGGCATTCGAGGAGCATGCCATCGCGGCCTTTGATGCCCAGGCCGTGGGCTATCTGCTCAAGCCGGTACGCGAACATGATCTCGAGGACGCCCTGGCGCGCGCTTCACGCGCCAACCGGGCACAGCTGGCGGCGTTGGCGGAGGGTGATGGACAAAGCGGCCAGCGCAGCCATATCTCCGCCCGCACCCGGCGTGGGATTGAACTGGTGTCGGTGGAGGAAATCCGCTACTTCCAGGCCGATCAGAAGTACGTCACGGTGCGTTGGCCGGATGGAGAGCTCCTGATCGACGACCCGCTGCGGCAGCTGGAGACTGAGTTCGGCGAGCGCTTCGTTCGCATTCACCGCAATGCCCTGGTGGCGGTGCGATTTCTGGAAAGCCTGGAGCGGGATGGCCAAGGACACTATCGGGTTCACCTGCGTGGCATCGACGATACTCTGGATGTTTCCCGCAGACACGTGGCAGGGCTGCGGCGATTCATTCAGTCGCTCTGAGCCCTGCTTCATCGATCATTGATCAGCGATCTTCATGCACCCGCAGCGGTGTGTACAGCAGGGAGCCCCGCATGAGCAGGCGCAGCATACGTATTGCCACTCGAGCCTCGAATCTGGCGGTATGGCAGGCGAAGTGGGTTCGTGATCAGCTCCTGCAGCAGCACCCTGATATCGCGATCGAACTGGTGAAAATGAGTACTCAGGGTGATCGTTTCCTGTCCGCGCCCCTCTCTGAGATCGGCGGCAAAGGCTGGTTCGTCAAGGAGCTCGAGGCAGCGCTTTACGATGGCAGCGCAGATATTGCCGTGCATTCCATGAAGGATGTGCCGGTGAACTTTCCGGAAGGACTGATGCTGGCAGTGATCTGTGCCCGCGGTGACCCCACCGACGCGCTGGTGGTGCGGGAGGGGCTCGCTGCCCGCGACTTGGCCTCGCTGCCCCAGGGGGGACGGGTCGGGACGGCGAGTCTGCGGCGAGCAACCCAGATTCTCGCGACGCGACCGGACCTGTCGACGGCTCCGGTTCGAGGCAACGTGGAGACTCGCCTGGGCAAGCTGGATTCCGGCGAGTTCGACGCGATTGTCCTTGCCAGCGCCGGACTCGAGAGGTTGGGGCTGGCTGAACGCATCACTGCCCGCCTTGGGCCCCCGGAATTCGTCCCGGCGGGCGGCCAGGGAGCGGTGGGGATTGAGTGCCGAAGCGATGATGTCGAAGTGCGACAGTTGCTGGCAGCTCTCGATGACGAAGTGACCAGCCGCTGCGTAAGGGCTGAGCGCTCGGTCAGCAGGCATCTGGGCGGTAACTGTTCGGTGCCGCTGGCGTCACATGCCATCGACGCCGGCGGGGAGTTGTCTTTGACGGCCCTGGTGGCCAGTCTCGACGGCGGCAAGGTATTGCGTGCGGAGGGTCGCGGCGGTGACCCTGAGGCCCTTGGCATCGCCGTCGCTGAAGATCTTTTGGCAGCCGGAGCCGGGCCCCTGCTTGAAGAAGCCATGCGCCTCAGCGAAGGATGACGACAATGACCGGCAACGGAGCGCTTGGTCGCCCAGCGCAGTTCGCCTGTTCTGGAGAAAATTATGACCATTTGATTTTTAATGCAATTAATTGGTTCAGGCCGCGCGCGGTCGGCAGGCTTGCGGCGCGCAGGAGCGCTCGCCTACAGAAAGCGCAAAGCGGCTCTGACGGCTCGCCTGTTCCTCTCAAGACAGCGCCAGACCTATCTTGCTGGGCGCCCACAGGCCGGCTGTCTTCCCAGCCGTGAGGATGCACCGTATCGCTGTCTCGAACGAGGCGTCATGAAAGGCCGTTTTCTGGTCCTGCGGCCCCAGCCCGGTGCGGATGAAACCGCAGCCGCGCTGCGGGACGCCGGTATTGATGCCCTGCCCCTCCCGGTCCTCGGCCGGAAGCCCTTGCCGGAAACGCCCGCCATGCGCGCGAGCATTCAAGCCCTGGCGGAGCATCGGCTGGTGATTTTCGTCAGTCCGGCCGCTGTCGAGATCGGAATGGCGCTCATCGATCGCTACTGGCCGCAGTATCCCGTCACCGTGCACTGGATCGCCGTTGGTGAGCGGACCCGTCAGGCCCTGGCGGACTGGGGCGTGGAAGCCCTGGCGCCTGCTGCCGATGACGAGCACAGTGAGGGCCTTCTGGCCTTGCAGCCGCTCAACGAGGTGGCCGGCGAGAGAGTCCTGATCATGCGTGGTCGCGGTGGGCGTGAGGCGCTGTCGGATGCCCTTCGCGAGCGTGGGGCGCGGGTGTCGTTCGTTGAACTCTACGAGAGGGTACCATTGCCAGTGACACTGCCTGAGCAGAAAGACGTCGCCGGCTTGGTGGTGTCAAGCGTGTCGGTACTACAGGCGCTGCTCGCCAGCGGCGGGAAAGCGCTGGTCGCGACGCCCTTGATCGTGCCGTCCGAGCGGGTGGCAGCGGCAGCGCGGCAGGCCGGTTTTCAGAAGGTATGCTGTGCCACTGGAGCCGGCCCGGCAGCGACGGTGGCAGCGATAACATCCCTGAACGTGGGAGAAGCGCCTTGAGCGATACCCCGAAACAACCTACCGAGGACGAACGGGAACCGCCCGCCAAAGCGCCGGGGGAAACCCCTGGGAAAGGTGCCAGGTCCCCGCAATCCGGTCCGCCCAACCCGGCCCGCCGTGGTGGCGGCGGTCTTGCTGCCTTCGCTCTGCTCGTGGCTATGCTGGCCTTGGGCCTCGCGGGCTGGCCCTGGTGGCTGGCGTGGCAGGGTGAGGATGACAGCGGTCGGCTCCGCGCGGGCTTGCTCCAGGAAATGCAGGAGCAGATCGCAACAGTCGAACGCGAGCAGCGGGAGCGGTTGGCTCGGGTGGAGCAGGAGCAGCGGCAACGGCTGGAGGATGCCGTTTCTGCTCAGGATGATCGAGCCGAGGAAAGCGTTCAGGCCCTGCGTCGCAGGCAGGATCGCAGTGAGCGCGATCTGACGACGCTGTTGGCAGAAGTAGAGTCCCAGACTGCATCGCTGCAGGAAAGAGAGCGCGAACTCGAAGCCACTGTGGTGGGCCTGCGGCGTGCGTTCAGCAACCTTGCCGGGCAGGTAACGGAGGCCAGTCCACCGGATTCCAGGGAGTGGCGGGTCGCCGAGGCCGCCTATCTGCTCCGCATTGCCAACCAGCGCGCGCGCCTGGAGCGTGATACGCGGGGCGCCTACGACCTGCTCGCTGCTGCTGACGACATTCTGGCTGAGCTCGACGATTACAGTCTGGTACCGGTGCGTGAAGCGCTGGTGGAAGCTAGGGCAGCGCTGGCCGCACAGCCTGTTGTGGATCGGGTGGCCCTTTATCTGGAGCTCGAATCCCTCGCCCTGGCGGTGGATGCCCTGCCCATGCAAGGTCCGGAGTTCAGAAAGCCCGAGGCGGTGGACGAAGCCGAGGCCCCTGGTCTGCTGCCCATGTTGGAACGTCGCCTGGGAGGACTGTTCGACTTTCGCCGCCATCGCGGCGAGCAGTTGCAACCGTTGTGGACGCCGGATGCGTCATTTTGGCGGCACCACAACATTCGATTGCGCCTGAGCCAGGCCCAGCTCGCCCTCTTGCGTGGTGAGCAGGAGGTCTGGGGCGGCAGCCTTGCCGGGGCCGCGGCGTGGATTCGCGAGTTCCCCGAAGCGGCCGCACTGGCTGACGATGTGGCGGCGCTTGCGCAAAGACCTGTTCGGGTGAGCGCTCCGGATATCAGCGAGCCTTTGCGCCGTCTGGATGCGGTTCGCTCGCGGGTGCCCATGGGAGCCAACCCGTGAGGCGCGTCATTCTGAAACTTCTGGTCGTCCTGCTGATCGCTGGGGTGGTCGGAGCCTTGATAGCGCGCGATCCGGGCTACGTCCTGATGGTGTGGGGCGATGCTTCGCTGGAGACCAGCCTTGGCTTCGCAATGTTGTTGTTGGTCATCGCCTGGTTGCTCTGGCGCATGTTGGCGGTGATTCTGGGTCTGCTGCTCAGTAGCCGTGGCAGCTTAGAGGCTTGGCGGCATCGACGCCAGGAGCGCCGGGTTCGGCAGGAGACCACGCGGGGTCTGTTGGCGCTGATCGAAGGCGACTGGCCGCGTGCCCGCAAGGAGCTCGACACCGCGGCAGGCCATATGGATCAGCCTTTGGTGAATCAACTGGGTGCGGCGCGAGCTGCCCATGGCATGGGCGATATCGCTGGCCGCGATGGCTATCTCGAAGCGGCCCGGACAGGCTCCCCTGAAGCCGGGCTGGCGGTTGGCATCACCCGGGCGGCCCTGGAGATGGACGATGGGCAGTGGGAGCAGGCCTTGGCCACTCTGTTGAGGTTGCGCAAGGAAAACCCGCGCAACGCCGAAGTGCTGCGCATGTTGCGGACGACTTACGAGGCTGTCGAGGACTGGCAGTCGCTGGCGGGCATCCTGCCGGATCTGCGCCGTGCGGGCGTCGTAGACGAGGCGGATAGCGAGACCCTGGAGCGTCAGGTCTGGTCTGCTGAACTGCACCGTGCGGCGCGGGTGGATGCGGGCCAGGACGGCCGTCAGCGGGCGCTGCAACAGGCCTGGAGCCGGATACCCAAGTCGCTGCGTAAGGATCCGATCCTCTTGCAGGTCCAGGTGCGTGAGCTGCGAACCCTCGGTGCAGAGACTTCAGCGGAGCAGCTGCTGCGCGAGAGCCTTCAGTCGAGGTGGGATGATGATCTGATCGGGCTCTATGGCTGGGTCCAGGGAGAGGATACGGCTGCCCAGCTCGCGGAAGCCGAAGCCTGGCTTACGGCGCGTCCCAATAATCCGGCACTCTTGCTCGCCCTCGGTCGGCTCGCGATGCGTCATCATCAATGGGACAAGGCCAGGGAGTATCTGGAGGCCAGCGTGGCCCAGCACAAGACCGTAGAGGCGGAGGCCGAGCTCGGTCGACTGCTGCTGCACCTCGGCGACCACGAGGCTGCTGCTCGCCATCTGGCTGACAGTGTTCGTCAGATGCGCAGGCTGCTGCCTGAGTTGCCGTATCCAGACCAACCGATGTCCTGAAAGGCTGGCCGAACCCCATGCTGTGGGACGCTTCCGGGAGTGCGGGGCAGGGGCGTCGAGCCCGAGGGCTGCGATGTGCGCCCACTGTGGGAGCGCGCTTCGCGCGCGCTGGCCTGCAAGGCGGGCTCCCACGGGCTTGCTTCTCAGTTCCACAGATCCGCGCGAGGTGCGTAGCCGAACACGTCCGAGCGGGTCTCATTAGCGGTGAGGCCGAATGGTTTGAGTGTTTCGACGGTGCCCCAGACCATGGGAGGACCGCCTGCGATCAGGACTTCCCAGTCACTCAGGTTCAGCCTGCCGGCGGCGATATCCTCGGCCACCACGTCGCCGACGCGGCCGGTACGGCATGTCGGGGCGGCGGTTTCCGACACCGGCGTCCAGGTGAATTCGGCGTTTCGGATCGCCAAGGCATCGAGTTCCTCACGCAGGTATAAATCCTCGGGAGTGGCAGCTCCCCAGTAAACTTTCACGGCAACCGGCGCCGGCAGCAGGGTCCGCAAAAGGCTTCGGATGCCTGCAATGCCGGAACCGCCGGCGAGAGCCAGAAGTGGCCGCTTCAGTGGTCTTGGGAGGCCGCAGTCCCCGCAGGGCAGCAGGAGCTCGACTTGGGTTTCACTCTCGAGAATCGCATCCATGCGTGCGGCGTCATCAGCGCCAGGCTGAGCGAGGTAATGCAGGGTCAGGTAGGGCAATTCGTCAGGTGAACTGGCAATCGAAAACGGGATCCAGGAATCGCTCCCATACCGTATCTGCAGATACTGCCCTGGCAGAAAGCGGGGAGCTCGGCCGGCGCGAAGACGAATCTCCCGGACGCCGGCACCGAGCGGTTTGACCGCCTCGATGCGGGCGTTGACCCGGACCGGTTCCGCCATGGTCTCTTAGCCGCGGCCCTTCATGGACATGAAGAACTCGTCATTGGTCTTGGCGTCTTTGAGCTTATCAAGCAGGAACTCGATGGCGGCGGTGTCGTCCATGTCGTGGAGCAGCTTGCGGAGGATCCACACTCGCTGCAGCTCTTCCTCGCCCATCAGGAGATCCTCGCGTCGGGTTCCGGATCGACGGATGTTGATGGCCGGATAGACACGTTTCTCGGCGATACGCCGCTCGAGGTGCAGTTCCTGGTTGCCTGTACCTTTGAACTCTTCGTAGATGACTTCGTCCATCTTCGAACCGGTTTCCACCAGCGCGGTGGCGATGATGGTGAGACTGCCACCTTCCTCGATGTTCCGCGCTGCGCCGAAGAAACGCTTGGGTCGCTCCAAGGCGTGGGCGTCCACACCACCGGTGAGGACCTTGCCTGATGACGGCACAATGGTGTTGTAGGCGCGGGCGAGACGAGTGATCGAGTCAAGGAGGATCACCACGTCCTTTTTGTGTTCCACCAACCGCTTGGCTTTCTCGATCACCATTTCGGCCACCTGCACATGACGCGCCGGGGGCTCATCGAAGGTGCTGGCCACCACTTCGCCGCGTACGGTGCGCTGCATTTCCGTCACTTCCTCAGGCCGCTCGTCGATGAGCAGTACGATGAGCATGACGTCTGGGCTGTTGTAGGTGATGGACTGGGCGATGTTCTGGAGTATGAGCGTTTTGCCAGCCTTTGGCGGAGAGACGATCAGGCCACGCTGCCCCTTGCCGATCGGTGCTACCAGATCCACCACCCGCGCTGTGAGGTCCTCGGTGGATCCGTTGCCGCGTTCGAGGCGCAACCGCTCGTTGGGAAACAGCGGCGTGAGGTTCTCGAAGAGGATCTTGTGTTTCTTGGTGTTCGGTTCGCTGTAGTTGATCTCGTCGACCTTCAACAGCGCAAAGTAGCGTTCACCGTCCTTGGGGGGGCGGATCTTGCCGGCAATGGAGTCGCCGGTGCGCAGGTTGAAGCGGCGAATCTGGCTGGGCGAGACGTAGATGTCGTCCGGTCCGGCCAGGTAGGAGGAATCGGCCGAGCGAAGGAAGCCGAAGCCGTCCTGGAGAATTTCCAGGGTACCATCGCCGTAGATGTCTTCTCCGCCCTTGGCGTGTTTGCGCAGGATGGCCGCAATGACTTCCTGCTTGCGGGAACGGGCCAGGTTCTCGAGGCCCATCTCGCGTGCCATGTCGAGCAGATCGGGTACAGGTTTGCGTTTGAGGTCGGTGAGATTCATGTCCACGCTTTTGGTGTAGATGAACGACCACACGTGATCCTGCGTGGAATCCGGCACGAAGGCGCCGGTGCGGCAGCGTGGGGTCGATCAAGTAACGGAAGTGGGGTGGAGGTAACGCGGGTCTCGGTGTGATCGGTGCTGGTCACCCCCCCGAGGCTTCCTCATATTCGCTCGCCGCTTTGGAGGCGTCAAGCCCATTTGCTCTTGTTCTTACTCAAAGGTGTGCGTCGCTGCCGAAGCGACGCACACCGGTGTGTCCTGTTCCGTTCAGATATGACTGTCGAGGAAGGCGGCAAGCTGCGACTTGCTCACCGCTCCGACCTTGGTCGCCTCCACGTCGCCGTTCTTGAACAGCATCAGTGTCGGAATGCCGCGGATACCATATTTGGCGGCGGTTTCCTGATTCTCGTCCACATTCACTTTGCAGACTTTGACGCGATCGCCGTACTCGCCGGCTATCTCATCAAGGATGGGCGCGATCATCTTGCAGGGCCCGCACCACTCTGCCCAGTAGTCGACCAGAACCGGCCGATCCGCCTTCAGGACGTCGTCGTCGAAGGTGTCTTTGCTGACGTGGGTGATGTTGTCACTCATGCATGATCTCCGGTGTGGTCTCGAGTCCGGTGAGCGGCTTCGGGAAGACTGCGGCCTGCGAGTGTATCATCCGCTGCGCGCAGGTCGAAGCGGGTCCTGCCCGCATTTCTTGTGCGTGTCGGACCAGCGCGAAGTCCCCGGTTAGATACGATGGTGTCGTTCGGGGGTATCGAGCGCGAGCCGCGCGGTCATCATCAATGGCAGTCGCATGGGTGAATGTGATGGCTCCAGAAGCGGATTTCAACCCCAGCCAGATTGAACCTTCCCAGGCGAGACCCTCCCGGGTCGGCGATGAGCTGGCGGCCAGTGGTCCCGGAGCGACGCCGGTACATCTGGCTGCGGTGGATCTGGGCAGCAATACCTTCCACTTGCTCGTGGCTCGGATCGACCAGGGCGAGCCTCGGGCCGTTGAGCGGCTGAAGTTCCGTGTCGGTCTGGCCGCG
The DNA here is from genome assembly GCA_007130155.1 of Pseudomonadales bacterium. Classification (GTDB taxonomy): domain Bacteria; phylum Pseudomonadota; class Gammaproteobacteria; order Pseudomonadales; family Azotimanducaceae; genus SLTB01. The sequence continues at coordinate 17,911 of SLTB01000171.1, read as the reverse complement.
GGTTTGCTGGCTGACGGCACTCTCGATGCCCAGCATTTTGCCATGGCCTGTGACGCCATGCGGAGAATGGCCGATCGCATCGGAGGCATTCCGCGCGCCCATATCCGTGCCGTCGGCACCAGCACGCTGCGATCGATGCGGGATCCCAGCGCCTTCCTCGACGCGGCGGCGGGCATCCTCGGCGTTCCGGTCCGCATCGTCAGCGGGGAAGAAGAGGCCGAGCTGATCTTTGCCGGGGCCACGGACACCCTGCCAGAGACGCGCCGGGAACGGCTCGTAATCGACATCGGTGGCGGCAGTACAGAATTGGCGCTCGGCAGTGGCCATCGGCCTCGGGTCTGTTCGAGTCTGGCTTTGGGCTGTGTGCCGTTCAGCCGCCGGGCACTTGCCGCCGAGTCGCCCCGTGCTGGACTTCTAGACGCACTGGCTTGGGCGCGTGAGCTTTGCCGGGATCCGCGCCTGGATCGTTTCGTCGATTCCCGGGGCGAATCCGGGGTCGAAGTGGTGGGCACATCGGGAACCATTGAGTCCCTGCGCGACGTACAGCGGGCCCGGGGTGTGGATTCCGACCGCTTGACGCTGGCCGGCTTGCGCGAACTCTTCGACCTGCTGGCCGCGGGGCCGGCCCTGCCCAGGCCCCTGCCCGGCCTCGCCCCGGAGCGTGAAGACGTTTTTCCGGGTGGGCTGGTGGTCATGATCGCGCTCTGGGAACGTTTGGGTTTCGAGTACTTGCACTGGGCTGAAGGCGCGCTGCAGGATGGCCTGATCAGGGCACTGATTCCCATTCCGGAAGAAGGCTTGAAAGCACGCACCCTGGCCGCCCTCAAGGCCCGATTTTCGGTAGATTTGCAGCATTCGGAGGATCTTTCCCGGGTCGCGGCTGCATTGTTCGCCGGCTGCGCCGATGCCCTGGAGCTGACTCCTGAAGATGGCGACCTGCTGGCTTCGGCGGCCAGCGTCCATGACATCGGTTTGGCGGTGGCCGCAGCCCACCACGAACGGCACGGTGCCTGGCTTTTGCGAAACGCAGAGTTGCGGGGCTTCACTCTCGATGAGCGGCTGATGTTGATCGCCCTGGTGCGCGGCCATCGGGGTGCCTGGCCGGAGATCGCGATCAATGCCCTGGCGGCGCCGTTGCGGCCTGTCTGCGCGCGGCTCTGTATCCTTCTGAGACTGGCGGTGATTCTCAAGCGTGCCGCTTCAGCGCCGTTGCCTGAGTTGGCTTTCGAGCAGGGTCGTCTCGAGCTGCGTCCGGCCAGCGCCTGGTGCGACGATCACCCCTTGCTCACCGAAGCCCTGGAGCGGGAGGCGGCTTTGTTGACAGCCACGCCCCACGTGCCTCGGTTGACCATCAGACTTCCTTGAGCGACTCAGCGATCCTTAGGGCGAAGTAGGTGAGAATGCCGTCTGCACCGGCACGTTTGAACGACAGCAGGGACTCGGCGATGACCGCCTCGTCCAGCCAGCCGTTGTCGATGGCCGCCATGTGCATGGCGTACTCGCCGCTGACCTGATAGGCATAGGTGGGAACGCCGAATTCCTCTTTTACCCGGCGGATGATGTCCAGATAGGGCATGCCTGGTTTCACCATCACCATGTCCGCACCCTCGGCCAGGTCCAGGGCCACCTCGTGCATGGCCTCGTTGCTGTTGGCCGGATCCATCTGGTAGCTGTGCTTGCCCGACGGACCGAGATTGGCGCTTGAGCCCACGGCGTCCCGGAAGGGGCCGTAGTACTTGGAGGCGTACTTGGCGGAGTAGGCGAGGATGCGCACATTGATGTGCCCGTGAGCCTCGAGTTCCTCGCGAATGGCACCGATGCGGCCGTCCATCATGTCTGAGGGTGCGATCACGTCGGCGCCGGCCTCGGCGCAGCACAGGGCCTGCCGGCACAGGGCTGTGACGGTGGCGTCGTTGAGCACATAGCCTCTGTCATCGAGGACGCCGTCCTGGCCATGGCTGGTGTAGGGGTCTAAGGCGGCATCAGTGATGACGCCGAGTTCGGGCAGCGCCTGCTTGATCGCACGGATGCTGCGGGCGATCAGGCCGTCGTCGTTGTACGCCTCGCGGCCATCCGGCGTCTTCAGGTCCGCCGGCGTGTTCGGAAAGAGCGCCACGGCCGGAATGCCCAGAGCGAAGGCGGCTTCCGCCTCACGCACGAGTTCATCGATGGACAGGCGGCAGACACCCGGCATGGAGGCCACCGGATCGCGGCGTGCCGTGCCTTCGGTGACGAACAGCGGATAGATCAGATCGTCTGCGGTCAGGGTATGCTCACGCATCAGCCGTCTGGAGAAGTCATCCCGGCGCATGCGGCGCATGCGGGTGGCGGGAAAGCGTCTCGAGGTGGGGTGGATCGTATTCACGTTGCAGTCTCCATGCGGCTGACCGAAAGCCCGGGGCGACGGGCTGACCCAAGGGTCCTGCCGGAGTGTAGCAGTCTCGATGGCTGCATCGGACGGCAGTAGAAAGCCTCTGCAATCGAATTCGAAATCAGCATAGGACACCGCTTCATGGATCGTCGCCGCCTGATTGTTCTCGTCGTGATTGCCGCGGCGATCGTCACCTTCTTCCTGGCAGATCTCGGGCAGTACCTGTCCTTCGAATACCTGGAGGGCCAGCGCAACGAACTCCGGCAACTCGTGGCCGAGCGGCCGCTGCTGGCCGGCGGCACGTTCTTTCTGATCTACGTGGTGGTCACCGGATTGTCCCTGCCGGGAGCGGCGGTGATGACCTTGGCTGGTGGTGCCATCTTCGGTCTGCTGTGGGGCACTGTCCTGGCCTCCTTTGCCAGCACCATCGGCGCCACCGTCGCCATGCTTGTGGCACGGCTGCTGCTGCGCGATGCCGTGCAGCGCCGCTTCGCCAGCCACCTCGGCCCCATCAATCGCGGCATCGAGCGCGATGGCGCGTTCTATTTGTTTTCCCTGCGCCTGGTCCCCCTGTTTCCCTTCTTCATGATTAATCTGGTCATGGGATTGATGCCCATCCGCGCCCTGACGTTTTTTGTGGCCAGTCAGATCGGCATGCTGCCGGGGACCCTGGTGTTCGTCTTTGCCGGGACGCGGCTGGCGGAGGTGTCCGGCCCCGGCGACGTGCTGTCGCCGGACCTGATCCTGGCCTTCGTGCTGCTGGCCACCTTTCCCTGGATCGCCCGTGCGGTAATCAACGTCATCAACCGCCGCCGGGTGCTGGCGGCCTACCGAAAACCGAAGCACTTCGATGACAATCTGATTGTGATCGGTGCCGGTTCGGCGGGCCTGATTTCGGCCCTGATCGCCGCCACCGTGAAGGCCAAGGTCACTCTGGTCGAACGCAACAGGATGGGGGGAGACTGCCTCAATACCGGCTGCGTACCCTCCAAGGCCTTGATCAGCTCTGCCCGCGCCGCCCACGCAGTGGCTACGGCGGACCGCTTCGGGCTGCGGGACGCCCAGGCTCGGGTGGATTTTCCTGCGGTCATGGAGCGGGTTCAGGAAGCCATCCGCATCATCGAACCCAACGATTCCGTGGAGCGCTACGAAGGTCTTGGCGTACGCTGCGTGCAGGGTTCGGCCCGCCTTTTGGACCCCTGGACTGTGGAAGTGAACGGCGAGCGGCGGACGGCGCGGCGCATCATCATCGCCACCGGCAGCGAACCGCTGCTGCCGCCCATCCCCGGGCTCGACGAGGTGGACCCGTTGACCTCGGACAATGTCTGGGCACTGCGTGAATTGCCGAATCGCCTTCTGGTAATGGGGGGCGGCCCCATCGGCTGCGAACTGGCTCAGAGCTTTGCCCGACTCGGCGCTGCCGTGACCCTGTTGGACATGGCCCCTCGATTGCTGCCCCGGGAAGATGCGGACGTGGCCGAACTGATCGCCACGGCCCTGGGTGAGGAAGGCATCGACATTCGCGCCGGGCACAAGGCGGTGCGGTTTCGCAGGGAGGGTACTGGCGGTGTCCTGGTGGCACAGACCCCCGACGGGGAAGTCGAGTTGGCCTTCGATCGGGTGCTGGTGGCGGTCGGTCGTCGGCCGGTGACCGAAGGGCTGGGGCTCGAGGAGCTCGGGGTGCGCAGGGCGCCTGCAGGCACCCTGGAAGTGGATGATGCATTGATGACCACGGTGCCGACGATCTATGCCTGCGGCGACGTGGTGGGTCCCTATCAGTTCACCCACATGGCCTCACATCAGGCCTGGTATGCCTCCGTGAATGCCCTGTTCGGCCCCTTTCGGCGCTACAAGGTGAACTACCGGGTGGTGCCCTGGACCACCTACACCGAGCCTGAAGTGGCGCGGGTGGGCCTGAACGAAGACGATGCCAGGCAGCAGGGCGTGGAAGTGGAGGTGACGCGCTTCGAGTTCGCCCACAATGACCGCGCCATTGCCGAGAGCGCCCGGGTGGGCTTCATCAAGGTGCTGACACCGCCGGGCCGCGATCGCATCCTCGGTGTCACCATCGCCGGTCCCCACGCCGGGGAACTGCTGGCGGAATACGTGCTGGCCATGACCCACGGCATCGGCTTGAAGCGGATCATGGGAACGATTCACGTCTACCCGACCTTCGCTGAAATCAACAAATCCGCCGCCAGCGCCTGGCGCAAGGCCAACGCTCCGACCAAGGTCCTGGATTGGGTGGGCCGTTTTCACGCCTTGCGGCGCTGACGTACCGAGCTGTGGGAGCGCCCATTGGGGCGATCAGCGCCGTCAGGCGCTGCCCTGAACCATCGCCCGCACTGCGGGCGATACGTGACGGCGGCGCGGAGACAGGCGGTTGCCCTTGCGACAACGCCCATGACCTGTGACTGGCTTTTTGCCCGGTCCTTCAGCTGCCTGATGCCGCGCTCAGGTCAGCGTCCCGGCCCGCTCCGCTTCTTTGAGGATGTCCGTCATGAGTGCGGACGCGACAGCTTTGGGGTCGTCGGTTTCGGCGACATCTTTGGCCCGGGAACCGATGCCCGGTACGCGGATGATCAATGTCTTGGCGCTGACCGAGTACAGGCCTGCGTAGCGCTTGCCACCGTGGTCCACCGCCACTTGAGTCGTCTTCACCAGCATCTCGTCTTCTCTCCCGTCATGACTGCATCAGAAGCTGAAGAATACCAGCATCCGTGCATGTGAGAAGTGTCCCGTCAGCCAGGCAGCTCGCCACTGATGTACTTCATCAGCGTTTCGTGGATGCGGCGGATGCGGCTTTCCTGATAGTTGGACAGGGTCTGGGCGCCCTTGGCGCTGGCGTGCATGCCTTCCTGCTGCCAGCGCATGATGGACGTATCCTGGTCGAGTACCCGGCCGGAGAATGCGTTGATGCCGGGCGCCGTGGTGAACGATTCCTCCTCCTTCACGCGGTAGGGTTCCACCAGCTCCGGCCGCGGCGCCTCCGGCGGCACCGGCCGGAAACCCCAGGACACGAACAGGCAGCGGTCCGCGTCGTTGCCGAGCGGCAGGAACTGCTGGATCTGCGGCAGGCCCGGACCGCCGTAGAGAATGGTGTTGGGGAAGATGTTGTACTTCAGGGAGTCGATGCATTCGGCGTCGGAGAGGTGCGAGAGGTCGATGCCGTAGCGCTCGCTGAACTGCTTGCGCACCTGCTCGGCCATGGCAATGCGTGCGGTCTTGCCAGGCGTCACCTTGGCCTGTTTGCGGGTGGATGGGTCACCGAGGCCGGAGCGGTCCAGCAGATCCTGCTCGGTCAGACCCAGTTTGGAAGCGGGGCTCGACACCCCCAGCGGACAGAGGTCGCGACTGGTGTGGTCGCCGAAGATGTCGTGCTGCATGTTCCAGTCCCCCACCACGTGGGTCATCTCCGGGTGCACGAGCGGGGTGTGGTAGGCCTCCATGAAGCCCTCCAGTGCCACCTTCCAGTTGCAGGCCAGCTCCTTCTCGATGATCTGGTAGGTGTGCCAGCCCTCGAAGCGCCAGTTCTCAAAGTGCGCGGGCATCACCTCCAGGTAGTCGATCAGAGGCTTGGCACCAGTATCCATGTTGATGAACACGAAGCTGTTCCAAGTCTCCACGCGGACTTCGGGGAGGCGGTTGGCTTCCCGGTCCAGATGGGGGAACTCCCAGTCGCAGGGCACGTGCTCCAGGTTGCCCTGAAGCGACCACGTCCAGCCATGGAAGGGACATTGCAGGTCCCGTGAGAATCCCGTTGAGCCGCTGGGTTTGAGCTTGGTGCCCCGGTGCAGGCAGGAGTTGTGATAGGCCTTGATCTCGGTCTCGCTGGCACGAATCACGATGATGGAGTGACGGCCGATGTCGTAGACCCAGTAGTCGCCCACTTCGGCCAAGTTCTCTTCGCGGCAGACGAACTGCCAGACCTTCGACCACATCTTCTCCATTTCCAGATCGAAGAAGGATTTCGAGATGAAGTGCTGGGCGGGAATGTCGTCGGCGCTTTGGGGCGGATTCGAGCGCAGGGCGAGCACGTCCGGGACGGGCGTACTGTCGCGGCCAATGATGTCCTGATAGGTGGGCCCGCCGTGGCCGGTGGGTACGCTGGGCTGGCGTGCTTGTTTCTGTGCTTGTTTCTGCGCCGTCATGATCCTCTCCCGAACCCTGGTTTACACAACAGATGTTTTATAAAATACCGTCCGACTGCAACTCTCGAAACCCACAGCTGGAGACAGCAGCCCTTGCCGAAGATCGTCGATCACGCATTGCGCCGCGCCGAGGTCATCGATGGCGCCTGCGATCTCATCGCCAGCCAGGGCATTGCCGGCTTCACCGTTCGAGAGCTGGCGCGGGCGGTGGATGCCAGCACCGGAGTGGTGAGCCATTACTTCCGCAGCAAGCAGGAGCTGCTCACCCTCACCTATGACGCCGTCAACGACCGCATCCGCAGTCGTGTCGAAGCCTGTCTGGCCCTGGATTCGACGGATATTGAAGGGTCCCTCGCGGCCATGCTGCCCCAGGACGCGGCCGGTCTGCGGGACTGGCGGGTGCTCTTCGCCTATTGGGGCGCGTCCGTCGGTGACGAACTGCTCAGCGGCGAACAGCAGCGCCGTGCCCGGCTGGCCCGCAAGCGTATTCGCAGAACCCTGGAGCTCCTTGGGGAGGCGGACCGGCTGGCAGCTGGAGTGGATCCGAGTGCCGAGGCCTATCGGCTGCTGGCCCTGACTCAGGGCATCGCCACCCAGACCGTATTCGATCCGCCGAGCTGGCCGGCATGGCGCCAGCGCAGGCTCCTGAGCGAAGCCGTTGCCGGCTTGCTCGCGCCGCGCCCGGCACTCGTCCGTTCATCCCACAGGAGGTAGCAGCCATGACTCAGACCGATCCCGCCATTGCCGCCCTGCTCGACCGCGAAGCCATTCGCGATGTCCTGCATCGCTACTGCCGAGGCTGCGACCGGGCGGACGAGGCCGCCATGCGGTCCTGTTTCCACCCCGACTCCATCCACCGTCATGGCGGCTTCGAGGGCGCGTCCATGGACTTCATCGGTTTCGCCATGGATATCGTCCGTCCGCTTCTCATGTGCAAACACATGCTCAGCAACATCACCATTGCTCTCGAGGGCGACGTTGCCCGCAGCGAGTGCCACTACTTCGCCTACCAGCGGAGTCGGGACAGCGAATCGGGCGTCGAAGAAGACTACTTCTCCGGCGGCCGCTACTTAGACCGCCTCGAACGGCGTGACGGGAGCTGGCGCATAAGCCGCCGCCTGGGCCTGCTCGACTTCGAGACCTTCACAGCGCCCACGGATCGGACCCTTTGGCAGGGGCTGGCTTTCCAGCGCAGCGGCCAGTGGCCGGACGACCCCCTCTACGGCGACTTTGCGGCCGTCGCCCAGCGTTGACCGCTGGCCCCGGACCCTGCGACATTCAGTCTCGATGGGTGGGGAGCAGTCCGAGGGGAACTTCCTTCAGGCCAACGCCGCAGCGCGCCCGGTGGCAGCGGCTTCAGCCGCGAATGCGACGCTGTAAATCAAGAGCTTGGGGCTATTCGCGGCTGAAGAGGGTGTCGCAAAAGGTTGGCAAGACTCCGTGGGAGCGGCTTCAGCCGCGAATGTACTGCCAGAAATCAATGACTTGCGGGGTCATTCGCGGATAAATCCGCTCCCACAGGGGCGCCACGCTGAGTTTTGCGACACCCTCTAAAGCCGCTGCCACAGGGGAGGGCCGCCGAGTTTTGCGACACCCTCTGAAGCCGCTCCCACGGAGTTCTGCTCGCGTTCGGCGACACCTCGCAAGTTGGCTCACACTGCGCTTCAGCGTTTTGAGGAGAGTACGCAATGCAGAATCTGGCCGGCAAAGTGGCCTTCATTACCGGGGGCGCCAGCGGCATCGGTCTCGCCATGGCCGATGCCTTTGCCGATAGTGGCATGAAGTTAGTGATCGCCGACGTCGACACCGAGGCGCTCGCGGCGGTCGCGCAGAGCTTCCGCGGCCGCAATGTGCCCGTCCTCACCCTTGAGCTCGATGTCACGGACCGCGCCGCCTTCGCAGCGGCGGCGGATCGCGCCTATGCCGAATTCGGCGCCGTGCACCTGCTCTGCAACAACGCCGGGGTCTATCGGGGTGGCGCCTTGGATCGGGTCACCTTCGAGGACTGGGACTGGGTCCTAGGCGTCAACGTGGGCGGTGTGGTCAACGGCATCCAGACCCTGCTGCCGCGCATGCGCGAGCAGGGCCGCAGTAAGGGCCCGGCCGGCCACATCGTCAACACGGCCTCCATGGCCGGGCTCAGTGCCGGCGCAGGGCTCGGCGTCTACAACGCGAGCAAGTATGCGGTGGTGGGGCTGTCCGAGGCCCTGCGCGCCGACCTCGCGCCTCATGGCATCGGGGTCTCCGTGCTCTGTCCCGGCATGGTGCGCACCGGCATTCTCGACAGTGAGCGCAACCGCCCGGCGGAGCGGGCGGCGGATGACGCCGAGGCCGAGCAGGCCGCCCGGGAGCACAACGCCTTCATGCAGGCCATGATGGCCAGCGGCATCGATGCCGACCATGTGGCACGGATCGTTCTCGAAGGCGTGCGTGACAACCGCTTCTGGCTGTTGAGTCATCCTGAGATGAAGCCCATGGTGGAGGCCCGCAGCGCGGAACTTCTGGACGCCTTCGGCGAACCTGACCCAGAGCGGCTGGCGACCTTGCAGCAGGTGCTGTCCGGGCTGCAGCCTGATTCGTAGCAGGAGTAGCAGGAGTAGCAGGAGTAGCAGGAGTAGCAGGAGTAGCAGGAGTAGCAGGAGTAGCAGGAGTAGCAGGAGTTGCAACAAGAGTGACGACCTGAGAGGGCAGAACCATGAAATTCGGCATCTTCTACGAACATCAGTTGCCCAAGCCCTGGAACGAGGGTGACGAACAGCGCCTCTACCAGGAGGCCCTCGATCAGGTGGAGCTGGCGGATCGCCTTGGCATCGACTACGCCTGGGAGGTGGAACACCACTTCCTGGAGGAGTATTCCCACTCCTCGGCCCCCGAGGTGTTTCTGGCGGCCTGCTCCCAGCGCACGAAGAACATCCGCCTCGGCCAAGGTATCCGGCAGGTCATCCCCGGCTACAACCACCCGGCGCGCACGGCCGAAGTGATCGCCACGCTGGATCTGGTCTCCAACGGTCGCGTCGAGTTCGGCACCGGGGAATCTTCGGCCATTCTCGAACTCGGCGGCTTCGGCGTTCCCGTGGCCGAGAAGCGCGCCATTTACCTCGAAGCCACCGAGCAGATCTGCAACATGATGGCCATGGACCCCTATCCGGGCTTCGAGGGCCAATACTTCTCCATGCCCTGCCGCAACGTGGTGCCCAAGCCGGTGCAGAAGCCCCATCCGCCGCTGTGGGTGGCCTGTTCACAGCGCGAGACCATCAAAATGGCGGCGCGGCTTGGCATGGGTGCCCTCACTTTCGCCTTCGTGGATCCGCTGGAGGCGAAGGATTGGGTGGAGGAGTACTACGCCATCATCAAGTCGGAAGCATGTGTGCCCATCGGCTGGAACGTGAATCCCAACATCTGCATGGTGTCGAGCTTCTCCTGCCACCAGGATCGGGAGGAGGCCATTCGCCGTGGGCTGAAGGGCTTCGAGTTCTTCGGCTACGCCCTCGGCAGCCTCTACGGTTTCGGCATCCACAAGCCCGGCCGGGTGGACCTCTGGTCCGAATTCGAAACCGTTTATGCCCAGCGCATGCAGGACAACCCCATCGAGATGGCCGAGGCTCTGACCGGAGGGCGGGGCGGCATCGGCACGCCTGATGATCTGCGGGAGCACCTGAGGAAGTTCGAGCAGGCAGGTGTCGACCAGGTGACCTTCATTCAGCAGGCGGGCAATAACCGGCATCAGCACATCTGCGAGGCGCTGGAGCTCTTCGCCGCTGAGGTCATGCCCGACTTCAAGACCCGGGCCGCCGAGCGGGAGGCGCGCAAGGCGGAAGAACTCGCGCCCTATATCGAGGCGGCCCTGGCGCGGAAAAAGTACCTTCCCATGCCCGCGGACGACGCGCTGCCGAGCTTCGAGGCCCTCGGCCGCAAGATCACCGAGGAGAGCCGGACGGCACCGTCGCTGTACGAGAAACCGGCTACTGGAAAGGGCTGAAGAGGGTGTCGCAAAAGGCTGGCAACACTCCATGGGAGCGGCTTCAGCCGCGAATGCCTCACGTGAAATCAACAAGTTGCGCTTCATTCGCGGATAAATCCGGTCGCACAAGGGGAGCGCTGCCGAGTTTTGCGACACCCTCTGAAGCCGCTCCCACAGTGGCGTATCGCGGCGAAACGACCGATCAATGCTGCGGCATTGCCACTCCGATGTTCGGCCGCGAGTCGAGCTGCTCGAAAGCGTGGCCCAGGGCCAGCACGGTCACATCCGCTTCCCGGCGGGAGGTGATGGACAGCCCGATGGGCAGGCCGTGAACCGTGCCCATGGGGACGGTGAGGTGGGGATAGCCCGCCACCGCGGGATAGGTGGAGAACCCGCCCCGGTAGTGGTCGCCGTTGACCAGATCGATGCTCCAGGCGGGTCCGGTGGACGGCGCAATGAGGAAGTCGAGATCGTGTTCCGCCAGCATGGCGTCGATGCCCTCCTCCCGCGTCGCGGCGCGGATCCGCCCCAGGGCCTCCCGGTAGGTATCTGAATCCAGGCCCGCCGTGGCATCGGCCTTGATGAAGATCTCCTGGCCGAAGTAGGGCATGGCCTGCTCGGCGTGAGCCCTGTTGAAGGCGATCAGCTCCGTAAGGCTGGTCACCCGGCCGGGTTCGGGCAGCGTGGCGAACCAGGCGTTGAGGTCGTGCCTGAACTCGTGCAGCAGGACGGCGTAGCTGTCGCCGCCGAATCCCTCGTAGCGGCTGCTGAAGGCGAGATCATCCACCAGCGTGGCGCCGGCCCGTCGAAGTTCGGCGATGGCAATGTCGAGCAGGGCGTCCACCCCCTCGTGATAGCCGCTGGCACCCCGCAGAATACCGATGCGCAGACCGGCGGCGTCGCCGGCGCGGACGGCAGTCAGAACCGTTTCCGGATCGACTCCTGCCATTACGGCATGGGCCAGGGCGGCGTCGGCGACGGTGAGGGTCATGGGGCCGGCGGTGTCCTGAGTGTGGGTGATGGGAATGATGCCGTCTCCCGGCAGGGCACCGACGGTGGGTTTGAAGCCCACTACACCGTTGATGGCCGCCGGACAGATCACCGAGCCATTGGTCTCGGTGCCGATGGCCAGAGGCACGTAGCCCAGGGCCACCGCCACGGCGCTGCCGGAGCTCGAGCCGCAGGGTGAGCGGGAGGGGTCCACGGCATTGCGGGTCTGGCCCCCGATGCCGCTCCAGCCCGAACTCGCCCGTTCCGAACGGAAGTTCGCCCACTCCGACAGGTTGGTCTTGCCGAGGATGATGGCCCCGGCCTCCCGCAGGCGCCGGACTACGCCGGCATCGCGACCGGTGTTCAGGCCCGCCAGCGCATGAGCGCCCGCCGTGGTGGGCATGTCTGTGGTTTCGATGTTGTCCTTCACCAGCACAGGAATCCCGTGGAGCCTGCCGCGCTGTGCCGCCGGGACGGCGTCGAGATCGGCAGCGATGCGCTCGGCGTTGGGGTTCAGGTGGAGGATGGCCCGGTGATGGCGGTCCTGCTGCTCGATGCGCCGAATTGCCAGCGCGACACGATGCCGGCTTGCATCCGGTGGCTGACCGGCTGTCAGCATGGCTACCATCGTCCTCGCGGGTTCCGGACCGGCCTCGTCCGGCTCAGCCAGGGCCGAGGTGTCGGTTTCACCGCAGGCGATCACCATTGTCAGCGATAACAGCAGGGCAACGGTGCGGGCTGCCATGAGCAGTTCCTGAATGGTCCATCGCAGCAGACATGTTGCCCGGTCATGGCCGTCGCGGCCATCACTCGCGAACGAAGGCGATGTCCCTCGCGCGGTTGGCCGACAGGCTGAAGCCGTTTACGCGGCCGCGGCGGTTGCGCTCGAAGGTCAGCAGCAGATCACCGGGCTCCCACTCGAGGAAGCGGTCATCGCCAATGGCCTGGAACTTAAGGTCGTCACCCCGGGATCGCCGGGCCAAGAGGCGATCGTCGATGACGCTGAGTTCGTAGTGTACGTCCAGAGCGGCGCTGTAGTAGCGGCCCGAATACTGCCGGGCCTCCCAGCCCGAAATGGGTTTGGAGTCGATTCGCTTCGCCTCGAGGCGGTGCTCGGGGAGTTCCAGAACCAGACGCGCCATGCGGCCATTGCTGCCGCCCTCGAAACGGACCGGCGTCTCCTCGCCCGCCAGGACGAAGCGGTTCTCCGACTCGGGAAGCAGGGCCTTCAGACTGCCACCCAACCGCATGTAGAGCCGACCCTCGGCTGCCTCCACGGTCAGCATCCGACCCGTCTCCAGCATGTATCGGCCTCGATAGCGGGCGCTTTCTTCCAGCGCTGCATGGCGCAGGGGTTGCGTTTGGGTGTCGGGCTCCTTGACCTCTGCGACGGGCTCGGGATCCAGCAGCCGCAGGGCGATCTCGGTCCCCACGGCCGCAGGCCGGATGTTGTTGACGTTGCCGAGCACGGCCACCACCAGTCCCGCTTCCGGCAGGAGCAGCAGATGACTCCGATAGCCAGACAGGGACCCGCCATGGTGAAGCATCAGACTGTCACCCAGCTTGCCGACCTGCAGGCCCAGGCCGTAACCGCTCGGTATCCCTTCGGACAATTGAGCCTGCTCCTGCATGCGGTCGAGCATGGAGGATTCGCCTAAGCGTGCGTCGATCAGGTGCTCGCCGAGGCGCAGCAGATCAGCCGCGTTCGTGACCAGATTCCCCGCACCTTGGACATTGGATTGCACGTTGCCGCGCACGAGATGCGTCTGCCTTGGGTCTCCGGAGCCCGCCCGACGCATCTCGTAGGGCGTGGCCAGACCGTCCACCACCTGCATCGGGGAGGTGGGCAGGATTGTGGCTTCCATGCCCAGGGGCTGAAGCACTTCGGCCGCCACCCAGTCCGCATAGGTCCGGCCCGTCACGGCCTCGATGACGTCGGCCAGCAGGATGTAGCCTGAGTTGCTGTAGCTGAAGGCGCTGCCTGCCGCGAAGTTGAGGCCGTCCTGGCGGTTGATCAGGCGTCGGGCCTGTTCGTGGCTGCGCACGTCCGAGGTTTCCCAGCCTGCAAGGCTGGCCAGGGTCCAATCGTCCTTGACGCCGGCGGTGTGCTGCAGCAGCTGACGCAGGGTCACCCGGCCGAGTTCGCTTGGCAGATCAGCCAAGTACGAGCCGAGGGCGTCATCGAGTTCGAGCAAACCGTCCTGCTCGAGTTTCAGCAGGGTGTGGGCGGTGAGGACTTTGGTGATGGATCCGGCATTGAAGCGGGTGGCGGCTGTATTGGGGACCCGGTACTCGAGATTGGCCAGGCCATAGCTGCGCTTGAACAGCACTTGGCCATTCTGGCTTGCGGCCACGATCAGCCCCGGACCCTCAGGGTCTCGCCAAGGCGTGAGCAATTCGTCCAGCCACGCCGTGTCGTGGAACTCGTCGTCGCCGGCAGCTGCCATGGGCGCGAAGCACGACACCCAGAGCAGCGCTGCCGTGAGCGCTAGCGTGGAGCGCATGTCCAATCCTCCCGCCTCCTGCAGCCGCCTCTCTGCGGCGGCTCCATCTCTCCGGAATCGGGTGTTGCCAGTTGCCGGCGTGAGTCTCCCAACTCCGCTGCCAGCAGTCCTGCTCGGGCGAAGGGTGCGTCCTCCCTGCGGCCGGGCCGGTTCCCAATCATGCACCATCCATTGGTGGGATTGCACCTGCTCGTCAATGCCCCTGCTGGACGTGAGGGTGGTGTATCGGGCCGCTCTGGAAGCATCAGGGCTCCGGAGCGGGTCTGTAAGCCCGACGCTGGGCCATTAGCCCGCGCATCGGTGAGATTTGCGGGTTAGGGAACCGCTGATTTATCAGCGTTTCCTGCGGCACATGGATGTGCCGCTCGCGAATCAATGGCGTAAGCCATTGATTCGAAGGGAGCCGAGTACGGACATGTGCCGCACTCGGCGTGCACTGAACTATTCAAGACGAATTGTTCAGCGCTTCCTAAGGGGAAGAGCTTGCGGGTTGTGAGGGTCTGATGTGGACTCGTTTGCAGGCGGGACAAGCAGAGACAGATCCGACAGGAGCTCAGCCACCTCATGTCGCATGCCATCCTCCCGGTGCTGCAGCCCCATGCATCGCGGGGGCGTTTCGTTGCAGAATCCGGCTTCGGGAGATCATCGGGGAGAGCAACGACATGGCGGAAGTGATCGCGGGGGACCGGAGCATATCGGTAGAGCAGTTGATCGAGCGTGGCGAGCGGGGGGGGCGTGGGCTTGCAGAGCTTGGTGTCGGCCACAGGGATGCGGTGGCGCTGATGTTGCGCAACGACTTCGCTTTTTTCGAGGCCTCGATTGCTGCTGGCCGCCTGGGCGCCTATCCGGTGCCAGTAAACTGGCACAACACTGGTGATGAGGCGGGCTACGTGATTGCCAACAGCGGTGCCAAGGTGCTGGTGATTCATGCCGATCTGCTCGGCCCCATCGCTGACGACATTCCGGAAGGCGTGCAGGTCCGCGTGGTGGAAACGCCTGAGGAGATTCGCGCTGCCTATGGGCTCTCACCTGAGCGCTGCGAAGTACCCTCCGGCATGGAGCCCTGGGGAAGTTGGCTCGAGCAGTTCGAGCCCTTGCCGCCACAGGAACTTGTGCCGCCGGGCACCATGATCTACACCTCCGGGACGACGGGCCGCCCGAAGGGCGTGCGCCGCTCGCCGCCGAGTGCAGAGCAGGCCGCTGCCACCCTGGAAACTTTGCTTACGGTGTTCGGTCTCGAACCGGGTGGCACCACGGTGATCACGGGCCCGATGTACCATTCCGCGCCCAATGCCTATGGGCTCACCAGCGTCAACCTTGGCTGTAACACCATTCTCGAGGCACGCTTCGATCCCGAGGAGCTGCTGGCGCTGATCGAGCGCCACCGGGTCACTCACATGCACATGGTGCCGACCATGTTCGTCAGACTGTTGAAGCTGCCCGAAGAAGTCCGCAATCGTTATGACCTGTCGTCACTGAGGTTCGTGGTGCACGCCGCAGCGCCCTGCCCGCCAGACGTCAAGCAGCGGATGATCGAGTGGTGGGGACCGGTCATCAACGAGTACTACGGTTCCACTGAGACCAGTGCGGTGGTGTTTTGCACTTCTGAAGAGTGGTTGGCGCATCCTGGTACGGTGGGCCGGGCGCTGCCCAACGCGGATGTGCGCATCCTCGACGACGCGGGCAACCCACTGCCGCCCGGGCAGCCCGGTGAAGTGGCCGCACGGCTGGTGAATACGGCCGACTTCACCTACCACGATGACGATGCCAAGCGGGCCGAAGCAGATCGCGCCGGTCTCGTCGCGCCCGGTGACATCGGCTACATCGATGAGGATGGCTTCCTCTACATCTCCGATCGCAAGAAGGACATGGTCATTTCCGGAGGGGTGAATATCTATCCTGCAGAGATCGAAGCTGTGCTCATCGACATGCCGGGCGTGCACGATTGTGCAGTGTTCGGGATTCCGAACGAGGAATTCGGTGAGGCCCTGTGTGCGGTGGTGGAACCGGAGGCGGGCGCCGTGATCGATGCCAGCGCGGTGCGCGCCTATCTTCGTCAGCGTGTGGCTGGATATAAGGTACCCAAGGTGGTGGATTTCCAGAGCGCCTTGCCCAGGGAGGATTCAGGCAAGATCTTCAAGCGTAAGCTGCGGGAACCCTATTGGGCCGACGCGCAGCGGGTTATCTGAGCAGGGCGTCCTCTCCGTCCCGCGGGGCAGAGGTGATGAAAGCTTGTGGGGGCGCATGGCCGCTCTTAGCTCGCATGTCTCACCGATGCGCGAAGCGAGGGCGTGGAGATGCCGCTAAAGACAAGGCGCGCGACAGTTTGGGCGCGCAGGCGTACTTGACACTGCGTCGACTGGCTCGCCGGGAGCGGATCGCGTCGCACGGAGTGCGCCCGGAGGGTGCGCACCATGGATGGTGCGCAACAGCGCAACCGCACCGGCGGACCGGCAGGATTTGCCGGTAGCTCCGCGTCGGCAGCCGTGAATCGATGAGATTTGCGGGTTAGTGCCACAGGGCGCTGAGGTGGCGCATAGGCCTTCAATCCGATGCTGCCACCGACTGCTCCTCCAGGTAGCGGCGCAGGATGTCGTCGTAGTTCCGGATGCGGCGCAGGTAGTGCACCGGCTCGTTGCCCCGGGCGTAGCCATAGCGGAGATCCTGATGGTAGGCCGGATCCGCCAGCAGCGGCAGCACTTCACGCAGGTGGTGCCATTGATCCGGATCACGCTGCAGGCGCCTTGCAAGGGCACGGGCGTCGTAAAGGTGGCCCATGCCGATGTTGTAGGCTGCCAGCGCCTTCCAGGTGCGATCCGGGTCGGTGACGCTGCCGGGAAGTCGTGATTCCAGATTGGCCAGATAGCGGGCGCCGCCAAGGATGCTCTGCTCGGGGTCCAGGCGATTGGCGACTCCCACTTCGCGGGCGGTGGGAAGGGTGAGCATCATCATTCCGCGCACGCCGGTAGGGCTGCGAGCGGCAGGGTCCCAGTGACTCTCCTGGTAGGCCTGAGCTGCGAGCAGGCGCCAATCGATGCCATAGGTCTCGCCCGCCAGCTCGAAGGTCTCACGAAAGCGCGGCAGCCGGCTGTCGATTCGGCGAATGAAACGGGCGATGTCCACGTAGTCGAAGATTTCCACGTGGGCGTAGTAACGCGCCTGGGTGGTGGCGATCAGGCCGCTGTCTTCGGCCTGCTCGAACCATTCTTCCATGGCACTGCGGAGCCCTTCGGCATTCGCGGGCAGCAGCCAGTTCAGGGATTCGCTGTCAGTGAGGGGAAAGGCGACCTGCAGTTCGGGCATGTATCGGCGATTGATGGCGACGATGTTGGAGTCCGCGATCGCGCAGTCCACATCGGAATCCCAGACCTGCTGCAGCACAATTTCGGTGGCTGTGGTGTCTGCTACTTGCCAGCTCAGGTCAGGATGGGTCGTGGCTCGGATCTCCTGAAGGCGCTCGATGTAGCTGCTGCTGCCCGTGACCATGAGACTGCGACCGGCGAGGTCGTCGAGATCACGAGGCAGTCGAACGCCGCGGCGACAGACCACCTGCTGCTGAACGGCCTGATAGGGCGGGCCAAGCAGGAAATGCTCCTGACGACCATCCGTGCCCGTCAGCCCTGCGGCGGCGAAGTGAGCCTCCCCTCTGGCCAATGCTTCGAGAATACTGCCGATGCTGTCGCGGAACTCGAAGCGGACCGGCACGCCGAGATGGGCGGCGAACGCTATGGCCAGATCGTATTCGAGCCCGGCGGGCTCGCCATCACGGTCGTAGTACCAGGTGGTGGGAGCATTGCGGGTCAGAACGATCAGTTCGCCGGCTTCGCGGATGGCATTGGGGTCGTTTGTGGAGAGGTTCGGAACGGTGTCCGGGCCGCCGTCACTGCAGGCAATTAGCCCGAGACCGAACAGGATGAGGAACGCCATGGTATGG
>SLTB01000059.1 GCA_007130155.1 Pseudomonadales bacterium | reverse complement strand
CGACAGTTCGGGCGCGCAGGCGTACTCGACAGTACGTCGACCGATTCGCCGGGAGCGAATCGCGTCGCACGCAGTGCGCCCGCAGGGTGCGCACCATGGATGGTGCGCAACAGCACCCGGCAGACCAGCAGGATTTGCCCGTATATCCGTGTCCGCAGCCGTGAATCGGCGAGATTTGCGGGCTAGGCCGACGATGGCATTGGGCGAAGGGGGCTGCCGCACAGATCCTGGGGTAGGGGCTCACCGAGAAGGCTCAGTAGTGTGGGGGCCACGTCGAAGGCGCTGGCGTGGCCATAGTCGCCTGCGGTGATGGAAGGGCTGAATAAAGCGGCGTAGCCGCATTTTCCTGTGTGGCCCCCGGTGCGACGCTGAGGGACGGGGCCGACCAGCCCCTGGCCCGGGAGCTTCAGGGCACAGAGGTGGCCGCGCCAAGTGATCTTCAAATCACAGCGCGTAGCGTGGTCGCTGAAGGGGTCGTCAGCCAGGGGGCGTTCAATGGCCGCAACTGCCTCAGCACCCGTGACCGGATCGATGGCCTGGCGCAGCCAGGCTTCCAGCTCGTCGAGGAGCTCTGGGTAACGGCTGCGACTGACCGTGCCGGCAACTTCACGGCCGGCCAGGTTGATGCGGATCTGGCCATCGTAGAAGGCCGGCAAGGCAAAGGCATCCATGTCCCGCCAGTAGGACTGGTAGCGACTGGCCGGCATCCAGGCCAGCGAACGAGCGTTGTGCCCGGGGCCCCGAAGCCGGCCTTGCAGCCGGCCAAGCACTCGTTGCCCGGCTGCCTGGAGATGCCGGTAGAGATGACGGATCGAGCGGGGCCGAATCTGGCGATGAATGGCACAGGCCCATTCCTCATTGGGGCGCAGCTGTGGGCAGGGCAGTGTCCAGTCATCGCGAGGCTGGAACAGTGCTGCGCCAAACCGGCGTCGGTACAGCAGTTCCGGCAGCAGCATCATGCTGGCCGTATCGGAATGGTTGGGACCCATGCCGTGCATGGAAAAGGCCAGCAGTGTGGCGTCCGGGTGCTCGGCAGCGAGTTGGGCGAGGAACCCATCGGTAGCCACATAGACGGCCTCGATGCCGGACGCGGCCGGAGCTGCGGAAGGCAGCCCATGCAGAGGATGATCCGCGTCCCAGCCATGCCACAGGGCTTCAGCCGCCGAGTGCAGTTCGCCGATCACCGTGATACCCAGATCAAAGTCCGGATAACGCTCCCGCAACAGCCAACTGGTGATCGCAGCCCGAGTGCGGACGGCTTCGGCCAATGCCTCGCCCATGGCAGCACTGCGCTGCGGACAGGGCCAGACGAAGCCGTAGATGTAGGGCTTGGCCGGATACGGGCCGAAACGGGCGAGAATTTCCGCGGCCAAACCGCTGGGCTGCGCATGGGCGCCGACGCCCGGGTCGTGGGCACCCCAGTTGGCCATGCCCTTGACCCGCGCTGCTGCGGTCAGGTCCAGGTAGGGTACGTCGAAGGCCACGACCCTTGCGTCGACATCGGCGAGAAAGGTGCGGGAGCGCGTCGGCTCCTGGGTGGCACGGTAGCGTCGGCTATCGAAAGTGACGGCGCTCCAGCGTCGATAGCGGTCGGGGTCCTGGCCAGTGGCGAAGTGTTCCCAGGCAAGCCCGGTCTCCCGGGCCGGGCCGTGGTCGAGCGAGAAAAGCGCTGCGTCCCGCTGCAGCCGCTGCAACATGGGCAGCTTACCGCGAGCCATCAATGCCGCCGCGATGCTCGGTTCAAAGCCATCCAGGCCCACCGCGATAATGCGCGGGCGGCCGGCCGTTCTCGGAGTAGCCGTTGGCGTCAGCATGGGCGGGTGTTTCCGGCGTTGAAGGTTGTGGGGGCCAGGCGGCCGGCGCAACATCCGCTAAGGGCGCCGATGCCGTAGGCCACGGCGATCATGCCCCGGGCCCTGAGGTGATGTCGGGCCAGCAGTTCACCCAACAACCACTGCGGCAGGCCGATGCCGATGCGCAACAGCTCCAGCAGGAGCCTCAGGCTGAATGTGCGCAGACCGAGCGCTTCCAGCCTGGCTGCCATGAAGCCATCTCCGGCGACATAGCGCAGAAGGTAACGTCGCCTGCAGCGGCTGGCGTCGATGTGGTGGAGGACGCCAGCACGCTTCACCCAGCGACCCCGACCGCCAGCTGCCATGATCCGGCGCAGCAGGCTGGTCTCTTCCTGACCCATGACCAGCAGGCCAGGACGCCTCCCCAGCCTTTCGTCATAAGGGAACTGGCGCTGGCAAGCGCTGCGAACCAGGAAATTCGCACCATAGGGAAGGCTGTCTGGCTGGACTGGCGCATCAGCGGCGACCTCCCGCATGGCGAACGCATTGGCGAAATGTCGCCAACTCGCCTGAAACCAGGCAGGAATCTCGACAGGGAACGTGGGCTGAATCGGTCCGCCGAAGAAGCTGACTTCAGGATGCTCCCTTAGGGCCTCAGCGTAGCTCGACAGCCAATCGGGATCCACACTGACGTCATCGTCGATCCAGGCAATGGCTTCGCCACGGCTGCCGGCGATGGCAGCATTACGGGCCTGGGAGATGCCCGCGCGCGGTTCGGTCAAGGCGAACAGAGGCAGGTGATCGGCGAAGGCATCGACGACGGCTGCCGAATCGTCCGTGCAGGCGTTGAGCACGATGCAGACCTCAAAGCGGAAGTCTGGCGGGGCCTGTGCGCGGGTCAGTGAGCTCAGGGTCCGCTGCAGGCTTTGGGCCCGATTATGGGTCACGATGGCGACGGTCAGGTCCAAGGGCGCCCTGGCTATGCTCGCCGTTTGGCGCAATGGCGCGGCTGGCGTCAGAATGGTCCCTCCTCGAGCAGCGGTGAGCGTGATGGCAGAGCATATTCTACCTTTGGCGTCGAGGCATCGGGGCAGCCGTGGGTTTCAGTAGTCCGCCCGTTTTCGCTGCTGCATGCGAATCGGGGCTCCTGCTGACCATGCTCACCAGGGGGCCGCTTGAGGTCTGTGTCGTCGACAAGGACTCGCAGCTCTCTGCCACCGCGGCCGAAACGTCCTTGATGTCCAGTACGCTCTGGCAGCGCCAACCACTGTCACTGCTCAAGTTACGGCCATCATGCTGACTTCGTCCGCGTCGATGAGCGCTTGGATCGCGGCGTCGTCTAAGACGACATGGACACCCTGCGGGGCCCTGCTCGACCTGCCCCAGAGGAACGGGGCTTGCCTGCTTGGCACCAAGTGCCGACTCCCAGGTGCCCTGGGACGGTGACGCGCCCGCGCCTCCTCTTCATCAGCCCAGTGTTACCCAGCGCGGTCGGGCTGGGTCGTCAGATACGGGCCTGGCAATGGCTGCAGTCACTGGCCCGCGACCATGCGGTCACCCTGGTGATCGACGACAGGCATCCGCCCTCAGCAGCAGTGGCGGCGGAGGTCGATCATTGTATCGCTCTGCCTGCGGCGGGTCCGCTGCGGCGGGTCCTGACGAGGCTGAAGCGCCTGCTGCCCGGCGCCGCCCTCCCGCCGGGGCCACCCCTGATGCTGCCAAGAGTTCTGCTGCGGCGGCTTCCGCCGGTGGATGTGGTGTTCGTCTTTCGCCTTTATATGTGGCCCGTTGCCGCAGCCCTGCTGCGGGCACAGCCCGGGCTGCCGGTCTGGCTCGATCTCGATGATCGGGAGTCGACCACGGCGGCGCGGCAGGCCACTCTGGCCCGGTCCCGTGGCTGGCGTCTCTCGGCATGGAAATACGACCACTACGCGTGGCTGGCCGGTCGCGCTGAAGCCGCACTGCTCCCACGCATGCAGCGGGTCTTCGTCTGCTCGGAGCTGGATCGCTCGGCGCTGGCTTCGGCGTTTCCGCCATTGCTTCCGGAAGTCGTCCCGAATCGCTACAGTGGCCCTCTGCAGGATCTGCCCCAGCAACGCTGTGGGCGACTTTTGTTTGTGGGCAGCATGGGTTACATGCCGAATCAGGATGCCGTGCTGTGGTTCGCCCAAGAGATCCTGCCTCACATCAATCGCGGCCGATCCCGGCCACTGAAACTGCATGTGGTGGGGCCTGGCCTGCCGCGCTGGCTACAGATCGAGCTCGAACGCCTGCCCCATGTCGTCATTGAAGGCTTCATGGCAGAGCTGGTCGCGGCGTATCGAAACGCCGATCTGGTGATCTGCCCGATCCGCGCCGGCGGCGGCACCCGGATCAAGATCCTGGAGGCGGTGGCGATGGGGCGCGCCGTGGTCACCACCACGGTGGGGCAGGAAGGGCTCGCCTTCGCTGCCGACGAGATCGCGGTGGCGGATGATGTCGAGGCCTTCGCGGCGATCGCAGGCGCACTGGTGGACGATCCGGAGCGCCGTGCCGGGATGGTCGATCGGGCGCGGGGGCGGCTGCGCAGGGATTACTGGCTGCCGCCGGCTGCCTGAGGCAAGCGTCAGGGACACCGGTGGGAGCCGCTTGACAGGTGAAGATCCAGGCTCGGGATGTTGCGAGCCATTCAGGACGAATCTTTCAACACTTCCTTGCCAAGCTCAGGCATGTTCTGCCAGCGTCCGGAATCGGCTTTCCTGTGCGAGCAGCTCAGAGTAGCTGCCGCTGGCCACGATACGGCCCTGCGCCATCAGGTGGATCTGGTCGCAGTGGCGAACAGTGGCCAGACGGTGGGCGATCAAGATGATAGTGCGCTGGCCGTGCAGAGCCTCGATGGAGGCCATCACGGCACGTTCCGTCACCCCATCAAGGGCACTGGTAGCCTCGTCCAGGACGAGGACCGAAGGGTCGTGGTAAAGGGCTCTGGCGATCCCGATCCGCTGCCGTTGCCCCCCGGACAGGCGCACGCCATCCTCCCCTACAGGCGTGCCATAACCGTCAGCCAGTGACTCGACAATGAAGCCGTGGATCTGAGCCAGGCGCGCGCAGCGCTCAACCTGTTGCGGATCTATGGCGGCCGCCGGCACACCGAGCGCGATGTTTTCGGCGACGCTGGCGTCAGCCAGGAAGATCTGCTGCGGGACGTAACCCAAGGTGCGCTGCCAGCGCCGCAGATTGCTGGGATCGATCACAGTGTCGTCGACCAGAAGCTCACCAAGGGTGGGACGCAACAGACCCAGGAGCAGGTCCACGAGTGTCGTCTTACCCGCTCCGGTGCCCCCGACCAGGGCGATGGAGTGTCCCGCCGGCAACACGAGATCAATGTCCTCGAGGGCGGGCCTGCCGGCCTGGTCGTAGCTGAAACTGACCTGTCGCAGGCGGATGTCGCGTCGGGGCTGCAGGCCCTTCTCGTCATCCTTCTCCGGCAGGTGACGTTCACCAGGGAGATGCAGGTCCGCATGGACGTTGTCGAGCGCCGCGGTCCCGAAACGCAGACTCGTCATGCCCACGTAGACGCGTTGCAGGGCCGGGATCAATTTGAAGCCGGCAAAGGCATACAGGCCCAGCGTTGGCAGTAGAGTCGCGATATCGCTGTGGCTGGCCATGAGCACCAGCGTGAGTGCAACGACCCCACCGAGGGCGGTGGCCTCAACGCTGAAACGCGGCAATTCGGACGCGGTCTGGATGGTGACCAGGTTGCGGGAATAGCGCTGGGAGGCGGGACGAAACCGCGAAAGATAGGCGTCCTCGCGGCCCAGCAGTTTGATGTCCTTGATGCCGCTCAGGGCCTCATTGGCGGTGGTGAAGCGCTCGCGGTTCACCACCACCTGGTTACTCCCGAGCCGGCCAAGCAGGCCGCGCACCGCCAAGTAGATGCCACCATAGGTGCCGCCGAGAATCGCAGCTATAGCCAGTGCCATCCAAGGGTCGTGCAGCAGGAGCAGGCCGATAAGCGTCAGCGAGACGATGCTGTAGGCGGTAGCCGACAATGCCGGTCGCAGCACCCCGATCACCAGGTAGTCCACCTCCGAGAGAACGCCCTTGGCCATGTCTGCGCTGTGACGATTGAGGAAATAGCTGTAGGGCTGGCGCAGGTAACTGGCCAGCAACCTTTCCCCCAGGCTGTGGCGGCGCATCTCGAGGTAGCGGTTCATGACGTAGTGGGTGGCAATACGGAAGGCCGAGGAAAGCATGATGACCAGGAACACGGCCATGCCGAGTGCCATCAGAAAACTGTCGCTGCTGCGGAAGCCGAGCCTGTCGTGAATCTGCGCCAGCATGGGGTGGGTGTGCACCAGTTCCGGGTTGCCGAGCACGCCCAGAAAGGGCATTACTGAAGCAACGCTGATGGCCTCAAGCAGCGCCATGATGATGATCATGATCAGCACAGCGGCGGCTTGGCGTCGCTCACGGGGGGTCAGAACGGCCAGCAGTTTGCGAGCCAGGCCGATCATGCCGGCGCCAGCAGGGCGCGTAACCGGAACACCAGCCGTGGACCGAAGAGGAGGGCAACGAAGGTCAGCATGTCAGCGAGATTAGGCTCGAGTCGGAGCTTGCGCAAAAGCAGCCGCAAGGCCCGTCGTCCTTCGTAGTTGTAGAGGGCGCGGCGGACGTCGCCGCTCAGGCACCAAGCCCGATGCGCCCGTTGTTCGGCTGCCGACAGCGTCCCCGGCGCCAGGATCTGGTGTTTGTCACGGATCATCTCGATGGCGCGCTCATTGAGCTCGCGCTGTTTCGAAAGACTGGGCTGGCCGGTGACGATCCAACAGCGCGTCAGAGGCTGGTCGATGGCTCGCATCTTGGCGCCGTGCCGGGCCAGACGCAGCCAGAGCTCAAAATCCTCGCAGGCGGGCAGGTCCGGATCGAAGCCACCGACTTCAAGCAAGGAGGTACGACGCACCGTCACCAGGGGGGTGCCACCGATCCAGTTCCGCACCAGTAGATCCCGATAGCCGAGCGGTGCTGGGCGGAGACGATCCAGGCGGGTCGCGTAGGTGATGCCCTCCGTGGCCATGAAGATGAGCCCGGGGTGGTAAACGGCATCGCTGTCAGGTGTCTCGGCAACCTTTGCCAGAACCCGCTGAAGTTTGTCTGGCAGGAATTCGTCATCATCGTCGAGCAGGCTGATCCACTGACTGCTGGCGGCTTCGATGCCCCGATTGCGAGCCTGCGCGGGGCCAAGTGGCTGCTCATTGCGCAGCAGCGTCAGCGCTATGGGACCCAGCACAGCCTGGCATCTATCAGCACAGACGGGGACGATGGAGCCATCGTCGACGATGATCACCTCTTCGGCGGGAGCAGTCTGGGTCGCCACGCTACGCAGGGCCCGCAGCAAAGCAAGTGGGCGATCGCGGCTGGCGATGACAACGGAAACGCTGTTATCCATCACAGCGTCGCGGATGGCCGCTGTCATGCTGGTCGTCCCTGCCATGCCTGGCCCGTCGCCGCCGATCTGCTCCATTCCTACCAAGTTCAAAGCACTCCAACAACAACTATCAGCGCTGGTGCGGCAGCACTCTGCCAGCAGTGGAGGATTCCAACCTGTTCAGCACGGAGCCAGAGCCTCGGGGAAGTCTAGCGAATCAGTCTATCCTTGGCATGAAGGATCGGGAGTGCCTGCCGACGTTGCGCACGCCACTGCCGGCAGGTCAGATTTCGCCGGGACCGATGAATGGCCCGAGGGGGGCGGCGGCTGCCAGCGAGGTTTCGCCCACGGCCAACAGCTTGGCGTCGCAATTGAGTTTCGCGAGTCGGTCCGCGATCTCTGTTCGGTAGATGGGGTTCATGGCGACCACGGTCAGCGATCGCCCGGCCTTCAGGGTCTCCGGCGGCTGCGTGCACCAGGTCGACCCCGGAACGTAGGTTCCAGCCCGGACGGGATTGATGTCGATGGCCCCCGCGACCACAGACGGGTCCGGCAACGCGGCAGCGAAGGCCACTGCACGCGAGCCGCTACCCCATATCCAGGGTGTTCTACCAGCACGGCGCTCTGCCGCGAGCAGGCTTCCCCAGCGCGGACCGAATTGAGTCATTTCGCTGGCGAATGCCTCCACGATGCCGGCGGGAATTCGCCCAGGAATGGCCATGGCCTGGCCCTCGCGCGCGCTACTCATGGTCAGGTGTTGATCGCCATAGCCGATACTGAGTCCCTGTGGTGCCAGCCCAGCCCTCACGAGCAGGTGCCAAAGACTGCGCGCGGTGAAGTAGTTGCAATGTTCGTAGACCAAATCGCCCGGCAGCTTTGCAGCCAGCATGTGCGCGGCGTTGGGGACCTGGGTGAACAGGATACCCATCCGGCTCAGCCAGCTTGCCTGGGCGGCAAGCAGCGGCAGCGGTGGAAAGACGTGTTCCAATGTCATGCGGTTCACCACCATATCGGCTGATGCATCGCCGTCAGGCAACTCGCAGGCCTCGATGGTCACACGCGCCTGGCCCTCGCCTCGGTAGGCCGGGTCGAAGCCTTGCAACTCCGCTGCGCTGAGATGTGACAGTTCGGCCAGGAACTCGCCCTGGCCGCAGCCCGCCTCCACAACCCTCATCGGAGTCTGGGGCAGAGCCCCAAGCCACTGCCGGGCGAGACCAGACAGGTAGCTGCGGAACACGGGGGAGTGGGCCTGGGTGCCCTCGTAGTCCGAGTCGTAGCGGACCAGCCCTGCCTCGAAGGCCGTATTCCAGAGGAAGCCGCAATTCGGGCAGTGCTGCAGCACGATCGGCCTGCGGGGAACGGCCAGGGAGTCTGCCAGACTCTTTACCAGCACCGCAGTTTGCACGGGCACGGGGCGCGTACTGAGAAGCGGCTCGGTCACTTCGGCTTCGCAGCAGGGGCATGGGCGCATCACTGGATGCGCTCGAATCGTGGAAAGGGCACCCAGACCTCGATGCCCTCCAGATCAGGCAGGATCTCCTCCTTGAGGTTCCAGGCAAACAGCATCACGACATCGGGGCGTTCCGTTTGCAGCATTGAAGGGCTGACGACAGGTACGCGCCCCACTGGCAGCTGCCTCCCGATCTTGGATGGGGCGGCGTCAGCCACCCACACCAGCGGCCATACCCGTTCCGAAGCAGCCAGCAAGGTGACCGTCTTCGCTGCGGCGCCATAACCCGCAAGGCGGCTTCGCCGATGGTCCTCGAGGAAGTGTCCCACTGCCCCCCTGAACTGCTGCAGGGCGGTGGTGAGTCGCGCAGCTGCGGTGGCGAGGCTGGGGGCTTCCGAAGCGATGGTGGCAAGGACAGCCGCCGAATGAGAGGCGCCCCTCTGGCACCACAGGCGCAGGCTTCCTCCCTGCGTGGGCAGGGGCTCGACCGAGACCACGCCGAAGCCCTTGTTCGCGGCGAGCCAAGCTAGAGAGGTCAGTGAGAAGTGCGAGTGATGCTCATGGTAGATCATGTCGAAAGCGCCGGCCGCCACCAGATCCAGCCAGTACTGCGACTCGATGACCAGCCAGCCATCTGGCGCCAGAAGCAGGCCTGCAGCCTCCAGCATGGCGCCTGGGTCGGGTACGTGGGCGAGTACGTTGGACATGCAGATCGCTGCGGCCGGACCTTGCCTGGTCTGCAGATCGCAGGCCAGCTCAGGCGAGAACGAGGCGCAGACCACGTTGCATCCGGCACGGCTGGCCGCAGCGCTGGGTTCCGTCGCGGGGTCGACGCCGAGTGCTCTCAGGCCCTGTCGCTCGAGGGCCTGCAGCAGTGCGCCGTCATTGGATCCGGCCTCGATGATCAGACTGCCTGCATCGACACGGTCCGCAACGGCCTGGGCCAGCTTCTCTGCGTGTTGGCGCAGGATGCGGGATACGGAGGCGAAATAAGGGTACCGCTGCCCGAACAAGTCTTCAGTCGGAACGGTGATGCCCTGCTGCACCAGCCCACAGCCGTTGCAACGCAGGAGCCCAAGAGGAAAGTACGGCGGCTGCGGGTCCTTGGGGTCTGGCAACGCGTTTGCCAAAGGACTGCGGCCCAGGTCGAGCACGGGGCTGACACGGGTATTGCAAGCTCGGCAGCTCCTGACTTCAGCCCACATTGCGCTGCTGGGTGGTCAATGCCACAGGTATGGCTCCAGTTTTCTGCAGCGTAGCGACGCGTACAAAACGATCGTTGCCCATATCCTCGGCCAGCGTGGGAATCGCACGGTAGGCCTCGACCGTCTCGCGAATAGCCGCATCGAAGTCATCCGAGTAGACGAACGCGGGGAACGCCCGGGTCAGCCGGTCGCCACACACACGATAGGAGCGACGATCGCTGGTAACCGCCTTGCCCATGGTCGGTGCCGGGGCCGCTGACGCCCTAGCGGCGCGGACGGCAGCCTCAGCCACGGTCATCTGCATACCGGGGGGCGCCACATTCCAGATGGGCGGACCACCATCGCAGACCGGTGGCTGCCAGGCCGCCAGCAGCAGCGCTCGGGCGAAGTCAGCGACAGGCATGAAAGGGCGCCAGCTCCGACCATCCGAGAGCAGCCTGATAGGCCGCTGGAGTGCGGCGACGGCCGCCAACTCGTTGAGAAGGAGATCGGTACGCGGGCAATTGGAGGGGCCGAAAGCCGTAGCGCCGCGCAAAACGGCGACCCGGAATCCTGGCTGCGCCAAGGCAAGAACGCCAGCTTCCGCTTGCAGCTTGGCCTGTGCGTAGGCGGTGAGGGGGGCGGCGGGGGCAGACTCATCGAGCTCTGCGGCGGCCGCGTTGCCATAGACCGAGCAGGTCGACGCCAGGACGAATGTGCCCACGCCCGCTGCGCGCGCCCGTTCAGCCAAATGGATGGCGTCCAGGCCATTGAGCTGCAGCGTTACGGCGGGGTCGATGGCCCCGAGGGGGTCGTTCGACAGCGCGGCGAGATGGATGACGGCATCGACCTTGGACAGGGCGTCAGGACACAGCTGGCGAAAATCGCAGGCACAGTCCCCCTTCGACGGGTCCAGAGTCGCCGATGTGAACCATCCAGCATCGCAGGGCACCGCGGTCAGGCCTGCCTGCGACGCCTCGTTGAGGAGCACCGAGCCCACGTAGCCCGCCGCGCCGGTAATGAGCGCCTTCATCGTGGTTCCGCCGCCATGAAGCCGTTAGCATTGCATTATCGCCTGCACTGGAGTGGATGTCGCGTTGAGCGCCGCTTTACCCAATCTGCTGATCGTCGGGGCGCCCCGTGCCGGAACGACCTGGCTTTGGTCGATGTTGTCCCGCTTCGATGCTGTATACGCGCCGAGGGTAAAGGAGCCGCATTTCCACCTTGCCGATTGCTGGAGCCTGGGCGGGCCTGAGCGTGAAGCCTTCACGGAACCTCTGGCCGAATTCCTTGCCGGGCGCCGCAAGTCGGTCTGGGGTGGCTTGATGAACTCTGCCGCCGACTACCACGCGCTGTATGAGCCCGGTCTCGATGCAGCCTGGCGCCTGGAGGCAACCCCGAACTACTTCGCCGAAGGGCGATGGATGGCCGATCGGCTGGCGGAGCGGCTCGATCCGACCACGCGTATCGTCGTCGCACTGCGGGATCCCGTTGCCCGAGCCGCCTCCCACTATCGGCTGTTCCGCCATCATGGCTGGGAGACCCTGGCGTTCGCGCAGGCGCTTGCCGCAGGTCCGCAGCGGGTGAAACAAGGTTGGGCGCCGACCTGGGATTACTTGCGCTATTCCCAAATCGCCCGACCTCTGACTGAGTGGCGTGAGGTCTTCGGCGAGCGTCTGACCACGGTGACCGACACGGAGATCGGGTTCCGACCGATCGAAACCCTCGCACGTCTTGGGCAATGGCTTGGGTTGTCCTGCGCGCCACCACCTCCGGGCAAGCCCGAGAACGCCGCGCCCCCTGATCCAAACCTGCTGCCACACGAGGCTGAAGCCGTGGTCGCGGCCAGCGAGGGGCTCGACCTCGGCCTGGAGCGTGCAGCCCTGGCGTCCTCTGTGACAATTCCGCCGCCTCTGGTCTCCATCGGGATGCCGGTGCTCGATGGTGCGGCAACCATCCGTCGGGCCCTCGCCAGCTTGACGGCCCAGACCTATTCGGAGCTCGAGATTGTCGTCTGCGACAACGCTAGTACCGACAGTACCGTGGCCATTGCACGCGAGCTTGCGGATCGCGACTCCCGCATCAGCATCAGGCAGTTTCAGCAGCGAGCGGACATTCAGGGCAGCTTCCGGCGTGCGCTGGCAAGCCGGCGTGGCGAGTACTTTCTGTTCGCGCCTGCAGACGATAGCTGGGCGCCGGGCTTTATCGAGTCAGCCGTTCGGACGATGGCTCGCCGTCCCGAGGTCGCTGTCTGTTGCGGAGAGATCCTGATGATCGGGCCTGATGGACAGCGCTCCCCCTCGCCGGGTACCCGACCCATTACTGGTCATCCACGACAACGCTGGACACGGGCACTGATGCACAGTGCGGATGCAAGCCGGCTCTACGGTCTGTTGCGCGCCACGGCCACGGCAGGAATCATCCCCGATCGGGCGCCGGAAGGCTGGGACCACTACAGCGCAGCGAAGCTTGCCTTCGCTGGCGAGGTCGCCCGGATTCCGATGGAGGCCATGTACCGCGGGCGGCCGCCGGAGGGTCACTATTCGCGCTTGATCCAACTGCAGGAACCCTTCTTCTGGGGGCGCGTCTTCTTCGCGCGCCATATCACTGACCTGTTTCGTGATGATCCAGGCATCCGAATCTACCGCCTCAAGGAGAAGTCAGCCTTGTTGTCTTTCACCTTGTCCATGGCCGTCGAGAGACTGCAGGAGCCAAGGTGCGCCCCATTGCGATGGAGTGCTCGGCGCGCAGCGCAGGCGTTCTGCCTGCTCAGTCGGGTGGCGCCGTGACCGAAACGGCCGGGATCATTCTGGCTGGGGGACTTTCTCAGCGCTTCGCCGCAGCGGGCAACGTGCCTAAGGCGTTGGCGCCCCTATGCGGCCTGCCTCTGATTTTGCATGTGGCAGCGGCACTGGTAGAAGGCGGCGCAGGCAGGATCACCGTGCTCACCGGTGCCCATCATGAAAGCCTTTGTGCGGGCCTGGGCCTGCGCCCTGCCGCCTTGGCGCGGGCCATGTTCAACTTCGGTGATCGCAAGATTCCCTTCACCTTGCGCTCTACGCCGTCGGACTGGGGTACCGCCGGCCGGCTGACCGCGCTGACTCCAGAGGAGTGGGGGGAAGGCGCTGCGTTACTCGCCTATACCGACATCCTGACGGATGCCCCGTTGGCGGCGCTACGGGAGGCCCGCGCGAACGCCCGAGCGGACCTTGCTGTGCTGGCCGTGAATCCAACCTTGCCCTGGGGAGAGCTGCAGCTCGAAGACGAGCGGGTGCTGCGCTTCATCGAGAAACCCGCCACCCAGGATCGATGGATCAACGGCGGTGTCTTCGCCTTGGACCGCGGCATTCTCGCGCATGTAGACGATCCAATGATCATGCTCGAGAGAGCCCCTGCCCTGGCGGTCGTCAGCGCAGGGGCAATGGTCGCACTACGCCATCAGGGCTTTTGGCATTCGGTCGAAACGCAGAAGGACCTGCTTCTCGCTGAGCAGCGGGTGGCTGCAGAGAAAACAAGCCGTTTGTGGAGAAGGGCGCAGCTGATGCGGGGCCAGGCCAAGGTGCTGCTTGCTGAGTGACGGCATCACCGGCGTGAAGAACACAATGTCAGCGGCGTGAGCAGGGAAAGAAAAGACAACGGATTGTCCCCGCGGACCTCGAGCCTTTACGCGGCTCGATAGCGGTCCATGACGCGGCAGCGAATGGAAGCCGCGGCCAGGCTCGATCTGCCCAGCAATCTCCGGGTCGAGCCAGGGCTTCCGAATCCAGGTTGAGCCCTGGCACGCTCGGCGACATCAACGCGTCAGTCTTCGGCAGTAGCCTGCGCCAGCTCTGCTTCCCTGAATGCATGGGCATCATGGGCGCGCTTGATGATATAGGCATGCACCGCCGCGCTCTGCTCACGGTCGAGCACGTGCGCAAAGCTCACCATACCGCGATTGCTGTAAGCACCACCGCGGACGATGCCCTCGAAGGCCGCGTGGGTCTGCTCGTCCATGTAGCGCAGGTCGGCCAGCACGCCGCTGGAGACGACACCCGCGCCGTGACAAACGGAGCAATAGGCATGGAAGTGGCGTTCGCCCTCCTGGACTGTCTCGACCGAAGCGGTCAGAGGCGGCGGCTCCGGCAGACCGAGATCCAACGGCGGTGGCACAGGCAGCGAAGCCTCGCCCCCGAGCTTGAAGGTGAGAATACGGCCCTCGCGGATGATATTCCCCTCCTGGGGAGGGATGCCGGAGGCCAGGCCGAAGGCACCGCCCCAGCCAGCCACCACGGTGACGTACTGCACGCCGTCCTTTTCCCAGCTCACCGGCGCGGCGATGATGCCGGTGTAGGCCGGCGTCTCCCACAACAGCTCGCCGTCGTCGGCGCGATAAGCGGCGAACATGCCATCCGCGCGTCCCTGGAACACCAGACCACCTGCGGTCGAGAGCAGCCCACCATTCCAGGAACCCGCGTGCTGAACCCGCCACACCTCGCGCTGTGCTACCGGATCCCAGGCCGCAAGGTGGCCCTTTACCAGGGCGCGGTTGGCCAACTCCAGATCAACATCGTCCGGGGGCGCCGTGTAGATCGTATCGATGGCAGTATTCCATTCCCCGGATTGGTAGCTGAAGGCGTTGTCCTGCCCAAACATGAACGGAATATCCAGCGCCGGGATGTACACCAGCCCCGTGTCCGGTGAATAGGTCATAGGGTGCCAGTTGTGACCGCCATAGGGCGCCGGCTGTGTGAGCACGGGCTCCTCGGCATAGTCGGCAGCCGGGTTCTCAACCGGTCGGCCGGTCTCGATATCCACATGACTGGCCCAGGTCACCGGGACGTAGGCCTCGGCGGACAGCAGTTCGCCGTTGCTGCGATCGATGACGTAGAAGAAACCGTTCTTCGGCGCCTGCACGATCACCTTGCGGTTCTCGCCGTGATGGTCGAGCTCCGTGAGGATCATGTGCTGGGTGGCGGTGTAATCCCAGGAGTCGCCGGGCGTGGTCTGGTAGTACCAGACCAGTTCACCGTCATCCGGATTCAGCGCGACGATGGACGACAGATAGAGGTTATCGCCGCCGCCCGGACTGCGCTCGTGGCGATTCCAGGGCGAGCCGTTGCCGGTGCCGATGTAGAGCAGGTCCAGCTCCGGGTCATAAGCCATGGAGTCCCAGACTGTGCCGCCTCCGCCCACTTCCCACCACTGGCCGCGCCAAGTCTCCGCGGCCCGGCGCAGGTACTCACCCTCGAAGCCATCCGCCGGATTGCCTGGCACCACCCAGAAGCGCCAGCTCTTCTCACCGGTCTCGGCGTCATAGGCCGAGACGTAACCGCGCACGCCATACTCCGCGCCGCCGTTGCCGATGATCACTTGGCCCTTCACGATCCGCGGTGCGCCGGTGATGGTGTAGGGGCGGGACGGGTCGATAGTCAGGACTTCCCAGTCGGGGCGGCCTGTTCCGGCATCCAGCGCCAGCAGCCGGCCATCGAGAGTGCCAACATAGACCCGGCCTTTCCAGACAGCCACGCCCCGGTTCACCACGTCACAGCAGGCAAACTTGCCCCATTCCCGCGGCACTTTCGGGTCGTAGGTCCACAGATGCTCACCGGTCACCGCATTGTGGGCATAGACCGCCGACCAGGAGCCGGTGGTGAACATGATGCCGTCGACGACGATGGGCGTCGCCTGCAGTCCGCGGGTGGTGCCCGTATCCCAGTACCAGGCCAGACCCAGGTCCCCCACGTTTTCGGTGTTGATGCGCTTCAGCGGGCTGTGACGCTGCTCATCGTAGGTCCGGCCGTGGGTAAGCCAATCGCCGGGACGGGCATCGGCGTTGGCGATGACAGTACCATCGACCACTGCGACACGAGCGCGGATGACCTCTGGCGTGAGACGAATGCCGGCCTGCGCCGACTCGGCAACCGTCGCTTCGGGAGCAGCGGGCTGCTCCGCGCTGCAGGCAGCGAGACCGAGAAGCGCGAGCGCCATCATGGCAAGGGCGGAGCGTGTGCGGCCTGGTAGGCGAGGCTTGGCTGAGGCCATGGCAACAATACTCTCCTGGAGTTCTTCTAATGAGCTTGACTTGAAGCGGGAGAAGTTTAGCAAACTGAAGCAGGCTGCGGCGCCTTAAAGACGCAGCAGGACAAAGAGGCAAAAACCCAAGGAAGAGGCACGGATGACGACACCACTGCGCGAATTGCGGGGCTTGGGAGGCTCAGTAATCGCTGGACCGCCATTGATGCCAAGGGTAGACGGGCTCCTCGACTGGTGGTTGCGGTTGCGGTTGCGGTGGCGCTTCGTCGCAAACGCCGGCTGCCTCGCAAAGCTCCCGGTAGGAAGCCTCGATGCAGGCCGCGTAGAACTCCGGATCCGGCATGATCTCACGGCAGGACGTGAACGAGATCGTGATCTCGCCGCAGTAACTGAACACTGGATGGATCAGGGCCATGCCATCGACTATGGGGCCAAGGCCATACTGGGTAATCAAGCGCGCGCCGCCCATGTACAACGACTGCTGGGGACCGGGAATGTTGGTAACCACACAGTTGAAAAGCGGTCGCACCCGATTCGCCAGTCCGGCACGGGTATAGAGACGGGCCGCCAGGCCGGCCAGCGAAGCCGGAATGAACTGGCTGTAATCCGTCATCATACGGGCGCCTACCGCCTCCGTCAGCGCCTTGGACTGCACAACGCTTTCATGCACCGCCTGCAGACGGGCGATGGGCTCGCCAATGTCTGAGCGCAGCTGCGCCGCCATGGCCGCCACCTGATTGCCCATGGCACCCGATTGAGCCTTGGCGCGCAGGGAGATCGGCGCCATGGCCACAAGTGACTCCACGGGCAGCTCGTTCTTGCTCATCAGATAACGGCGCAGGGCACCGCCAACGATGCTGAGCACCACGTCGTTGACGGTGGCACCGCTCACCGCGGACTTGATACTGCGCATGTTCGCCAGTGGGAACGAGCGGCCATCCACCACCCGATGAGGGGAGATGCTGTGGTTGAAACGGGTCCGCGGCACGGTGGCCGGCATCTTGATCGACTCGTTGCGCCAACCCGCAGCCATGCGGCCAATGGCAGGCACCGTATTCGCCATGACGCGGGCAAAGCGGAAGGGCTGCCTGAGATTGTTGACCCAGGCCCGAAGCATCAGCTCCGCCGCGAGGGGTTCACGATCCGCCGACCAGGCATCCTGAGGCGGCGCCACGCTGGCATCGGGCGCAAGATCGTGGATCGCGCCGGTGATCTCGGCACCGGAAACGCCATCGATGGCCGCATGATGAATCTTGGAAACGATGCCGAAGCTGCCGGGTGGCAGGCCATCGACGTGATCGAGGCCCTCGATGACGTAGAACTCCCACAGGGGCTTGGTGGTATCCAGGGGGCGGGCGTGCAGCCGCGCAGTCTGGATGCACAACTGCCGCCAGTCCCCGGGCTTGGGCAGGGCGATGTGGCGGACGTGAAACTCCAGATCGAAGTCCGCATCACGCACCCAGTAGGGATGATCGAGATCAAACGGCACGCGCACCACCCGCTCGCGGAAGGTCCGCGCCAGATGCAGGCGACTTTCAATGGTCCCGAGAATGTCCTTGAAGCGGACGAAGGCGCCCGGTGCCGTGGACGGGTCGTAGACCGCCAGTGCGCCGATGTGCATCGGCTGATTGGGCGTTTCGAAGTAGAGGAAGGACGCATCCATCCCAGTGAGCTGCTGCATGTCGGATCTCCCCTGTTGCGACCGCGCCTGCTTGGAGATAACTCAGAGGCTACACCTTTGCGGGACGCAACACAGGCCGCAGCCACCAGGGTGATTCAAACGGAAGCCAGCCGCCACGGCACTGACTCAAACGATCCGCTACCGCATAGAGTACGGCAGCATTGACCCCCAGCCCAAGATGGCTGGACAGTACTTCCAGATTCTCCCGACCCGGCCCGGGCTGTTCACAGGAAATGCGCCAGGGAACGATACCGTCACTACGTGACCAGATCGCTGTACTGGGCACATCTGCTGGGGGTTGCCCCCGAACGCCGTCGGCAAACCGCGCCATCAGATCGGCGCCCTCGCCTCCATGAATCTGCCGATAGAGGCGCCAGGCCCGAGTCCGCGTGGGGCTGCCGCCAATGGGGCTGCCAAGGGTCACCAGACTTCGGATCGCCTGAGGTTGACGTCGTGCAAGATTACGCGCCAGCACACCGCCGAGAGACCAGCCCACCAGACTGATGGGCTCCGGGCTCTCAACCAGCATGCGCCGAAGCAGATCATCGAGATCGCCACGCTGCTCTGGACCACCGAGATTGGTGCCAAGCTCCCAACCCCGAGCATCATAACCCTGCCGTCGAAGGAAGAGACGCAGAGCGACGGTGGAGCGATCGCTGCCGGTGAAGCCAGGCAGCACCAGGACTCTGTGGCCGTCACCGCGGGGCGCAGAACCGAGCCAGAGACTGCCAGCCAACAGGGATGCGAGATCCGCAGCTGCCCGCAGAGGCTCGGTAAGTCCCAGCAGAGGCGATGGCCGCTTGACCAGGGCCCCTTCAGGCACCTTCAACCACCATTTCCATCACAGTGGTGGCCGCTGGGCGCTGTTCAGAAGCCGGTCGGTCCCGACTGCTCGGGGGCCACGCGCTCGGCGAATTCGGTACGTGCGCTGTCGACGAACTCAGTGGCCTGTTCCTGGGCCGCGTCCACCGTATCGGAGACCTCATCGCGGCCACGGCGCAGGGCACCCTTGACCACACTGCCGGCACTCTTGCTGCCTTCGCGCAGGGTCTCGAGGTTGTCGCGGGTGACGGAGGACACCTTAGAGCCCACTTCCTTCATATAGGCACGCTGAGCGTCGACAGCATCGCGCAGGGAATCGGCCTGGCTCAGGGTCTTGACCTGCTGCACGGTGGACTCGACAAGATCGCCGAAAAAGGCATTCTGACGCATGAGTATGGAACCGGTGGTTTCAGCATTGATCAGAACCAAGTCATTGACAGGCTTGAGCACGCTCTTGATACGGGTTTGAGTCGACATGGCGAACACCTCGCGGCTGGAGCTGCCCTCGCGTTGTGCGACGCAGCAATTTGTGCATCGCAATATAATTGGCCGAAGCTAGCGTGTCAAGCCTCCTTATGGGCTCCGCCGTCCTCGTCTCTTCCTGATGATTTTTCTGATTTTTCTTTAGACTCTTCCGTCCCGAGAGCGCTCTGTTGCTTCGCAACAAGTACGCTGGGATCGATAGGTGAGGGCTGTGGCGGAACACCTTCTTCGGGCTCCGTCCCGGCACCGCCATCCGCAGCGCCGCCCTCAGTTGGTGACTTCCGGCTGGCATCGTCGGCCGCATGGCGCTGCTCTTTCTGGACCAGATTGCGCAAGAAGGCCAGATTCTGATCGGCAAACTTCTGCACCAGTTTCACCGGTGACGCCGATAGCACATCGCGCATGCGGCGCTGATAAAGCTCCTGCTGCTGCAGGAAGGTCATCACGCTCTGCTCGATATAGCGCGACAGGACGCCCTGCATGCTGTCGCCGTAGAAGCGGATGAGCTGCTGCAGAACCCGATTGGTAAGCAGGGGTTCGTGACCCTCACCCTCCTGCTCGGCGATGATCTGCAACAGTACGCTGCGGGTAAGGTCGGCACCGGTCTTGGAGTCCACCACCTGGATGCTCTCGTTGAGCAGCACCATCTGCCGCACATCCTCGAGCGTTACGTAGACGCTGTTTCTGGTGTCATAGAGGCGGCGGTTGGGATATTTCTTAAGGACTCTCAAAGGTAACGGTCTCCAGGCATGAACGCTGAGGCCTGCCTTGTGGTTGACACTGTCATGCTACATTGCGCAACTCGTCGCTCGCCCGCAACCGGAGCCAGTATGAAGGTAAAGATGGAATTCGATGTGACCCCGGAGGAAACGCGGCGCCTGCTCGGCCTGCCCGACGTTTCGCCGGTCAACGACCTGCTCGTAGAACGCCTGCGCGATCAGGTGGAAAAGGGCCTGGACGGCACCCTGCTTCGCAACATGATGCAGTCTGTCGTCAAGGGCGGCGCCCAGGGCCTAGACGCCTACCAGACCCTGTTGGCCACCATCATGGGCCGCGCACGTAATGCCAATGAGCCGCCTGCCGATCCTCCGCCGGCCAGCGATCAGGGTGCAAACACCGGCCCAGGGAACAGGTAGCGCCGGACACCGGTGCGGGCGAAACGCCGCCAGGAATGCGCGGCCTGGGCAAGACGATCCGCCACCACCCACAGGACGACCGGGTTGAAGGCCATGCCACAATGGCTGCCGATGATCTCCACGTTATCGGTGGTCGGCGCTTCCCGTTCGAGACAGATCCGCCAGGAGGCAATGCCGTCGGTCTTGCTGAAAACGGCAGTGCTTGGCACCGGGGGTGGCTCACCGATGTCCCCAAAACCATGCTCCGCCCTCGCCTCGGCGGCGCTCTTGCCGGTAGAGAGCTCGAACAGCCGCGCCACCCCCGGATGCGTACCCTCACCATCGATGGTGCCAAACGGGCTTCCCAGACTGATCACCTGACGCACCTGATCGGGAATCAAACGACTGATCTCCCGGGCATAGATACCACCCAGCGATTGCCCCACCAGCGACACTGCCTCACCGGTCTCGTCGGCCAGACGGGCGACTGCGTCGACCATCTGCGCCATGAGATTGCCACGCGGGCCACGATTGCGGCCGAACCCCCAGGGCAGGCTGAGATAACCAAGCCGACTCAGCTGACGCCGGAAAAGAGCCGTGGATTGGTCGGTGGCCATGAATCCAGGGAAAACCACGACCCCATGACCATCGCCCCTGGGCAAGGTGCGCATCAAGGGCCCCAGGGTGAGCATGCTGCCAGCTTCGAACATGGCCCGCTGCGCCTCGGCAAGTGTCAGCAGCATGTGCGGTTTGAATTGGGGCGCCAAGGGCTGCCCGTTACCAACAGCAGGCTGCACCTGGGCAGACCCCAGACTCATTGCACTCATCATTATTCCCCCCGCGCTGTGGCCACCGCTGCCTCAGGTCGATCACCCTGCGCCTCCCTTCGTTTTATAGCACCGCCTGCACACCTGGGCCAATCAGGGCATCACTCAAATGATTCAACGGCAGGGCATGCCGCTGGATGACCTGCTTCAAGGCGAAGCTCGACTTGATATTGGCGACGCCGGGAATCCTGGTCAGAGTCTCGATCAGGAAACGCTGGTAGGCATCGAGATCCGTGGCTACGACGCGCAGCAGGTAGTCGAAATCGCCAGTCATCAGATAGCACTCCATGACCTCCGGATGCCCCGCAATCTGGGCCTCGAAGGCCTCGAGCTCAGGCCGGGCCTGATCGTTGAGCGTCACTGAGACGAATACGTTGACGCCGAGCCCGAGACGACGCGGCTCGAGCAAGGTGGCAAAGCCGCGAATCAATCCAAGCTCCTGCAGCCGCCTGACCCGGCGCAGGCAGGGCGAAGGCGACAGCCCTACTCGTTCTGCGAGCTGGGCGTTAGGCATGCGCGCCGCATCCTGCAGCACACGCAGGATGGCGAGGTCGATGCGGTCGAGATCCAGCACAGCCATGCTCTATAACCCCCTTTTTTAAGCATGATATTGCGTTAACTGCTCCTGTAAAGCGAGTAAACGCCATGAAATGCCGGGGCTACGCCATCTATAATCGACGCTCCGCAACCACGAGGTGATGGCATGAGCCATTGGGCGAAGCGACGCGACGACGTCGAGGATCTATGGGCAGAGGAAGTCCAGGAATGGCTCGACGCTTTCGAATCCCTGCTTCGCGAGCAGGGCGGAGAGCGGGCCCAGGAGCTGCTGCGACGCCTGCAACAGGACGCGTCTCGTTCTGGCCTCGTGTTGCCTGAAGCGGCGTTGAACACGCCCTACGTC
Source organism: Pseudomonadales bacterium (assembly GCA_007130155.1). Lineage (GTDB taxonomy): Bacteria > Pseudomonadota > Gammaproteobacteria > Pseudomonadales > Azotimanducaceae > SLTB01. The sequence continues at coordinate 7,120 of SLTB01000059.1, read as the reverse complement.
AACACCATTCCGGTGCGCGCCCAACCGCGCTATCCGGGGGACATCGCACTCGAGCAGCGGCTGGAAAATCTGATCCGCTGGAACGCCGCCGCCATGGTGTTGCAGGCTTTCGATTCCGGCTCCGGAGTGGGCGGGCACATCGCCACTTACATGTCCGCAGCCACCATGCTGGAGGTGGGATTCAACCATTTCTTCCATGGCCGTCAGGCCGCCGGCGGCGGCGACCAGATTCACGTTCAGGCCCACTCGGCACCTGGCGTCTATGCCCGCGCCTTTCTGGAAGGCCGCCTGAGCGCCGAACAGCTTGGCCATTTCCGCCGCGAACTGGCAGCCGGCGGCGGGCTGTCCTCCTACCCCCATCCACGCCGCATGCCGGATTTCTGGACCATGCCCACCGCCTCCATGGGTCTGTCCACACCCTCAGCCATCCACCAGGCGCGCTTCGCCAAGTACTTGGAGCGGCGAGGACTGAAGGAGCCGGACAGCGGTCGAGTATGGTGCTTCATCGGCGACGGTGAGTCCGACGAACCGGAAGTCCTTGGCACCATCAACATCGCCTCGCGGGAAGAACTCGACAATCTGGTGCTTGTGATCAACTGCAATCTGCAGCGCCTCGACGGACCTGTTCGCGGCAATGGCAAAATCATTCAGGAACTCGAACGCAGCTTCCGCGGCGCGGACTGGCACGTGATCAAGGTCATCTGGGGTTCCGGCTGGGACCCGCTGCTGGAGCGCGACACCACAGGGCTTCTGCAGCAGCGCATGGAAGAGGCCGTGGACGGCGACTACCAGTTCTACACCGTCTCACCCGGCAATATGGTCCGCGAGCACTGGGTGGAAGACATTCCGGAACTGCAGCAACTGATGGAGTCTCTGACCGACGAGGAGATCCGCACCATTCGCCGCGGCGGGCAGGATCACAAGAAAATCTATGCCGCCTTTGCCGAAGCGGCCAACAGCCGGGGCAAGCCCACCGTCATTCTGTGCAAGACCGTGAAAGGCGACGGTATGGGCGAGTCCGCAGGGCGCAACACCGTCCACCAGAAGAAGAACCTCACACCGGAAGAGCGCGTGGACTTGGCCCAGCGCTTCGGTATTCCCATCGACGCCGACGCGGCCCGCCGCGCCGAATTCTACCTGCCCCCGGCAGACGCGGAAGAACTGGCCTATCTCCGTGCCCGCCGCAGTGAATTGGGTGGGTCGGTACCCCAGCGCGTCGTCGAGTGCCCGACGCTTGCGGCTCCGCCACTCGACTTCTTCAGCGATCACTTAAAGGGCAGCGGGGAACGGCAGATCTCCACCACCATGGCCGTAGTGCGCATGCTCTCGAAACTGATGCGCCACGACGAACTAGGCCGCTACATCGTACCCATCGTGCCCGACGAGGCGCGCACCTTCGGCATGGATGGCCTGTTTTCCCAGGCCGGCATCTACTCTCCCGCCGGGCAGGTCTATCAGCCCGTGGATGCGGACAGCATCGCGCCCTATCGGGAGGCGGAGGACGGTCAGATTCTGCAGGAAGGGATCTGCGAAACCGGCGCCATGGCGTCGTTCCTCGCCGCCGGCACCGCCTACGCCAACCACGGCGTGCCGACGATTCCCTTCTATATCTTCTACTCCATCTTCGGCTTCCAGCGCGTGGGCGACATGATCTGGGCCTGCGGCGACTCCATGGCGCGGGGCTTTCTGCTCGGTGGTACCTCCGGACGTACGACCTTGAACGGCGAAGGTGTCCAGCACCAGGACGGCCATTCACAGCTCGTGGCCGGTACCGTGCCGAACCTGCGCAGCTACGATCCCGCGTTCGCCTATGAACTCGCAGTGATCATCCGCGACGGCATTGACGTCATGTACCAGCGTCAGGAGGACGCTTTCTACTACATCACCGTCACCAATCAGAACCAGCTCATGCCAGCCATGTCCGAAGGGGCGGAAGAGGGTATCGTCCGCGGCATGTACCGCTTCCGCATCGCCGACGGTGACCGCCGCCGCAAACGACAAGCCCACCTGTTCGGCAGCGGAGCCATCATGGCCGAGGTCCAACGCGCTGCCGAGCTGCTCGAAGCGCGGGATATCCCCACCCACATCTGGAGCGTGACGAGCTACGGCGAACTGCTGCGCGACGGCAACGCCGTGGCGCGGCGCAATCGCCTCCAACCGCAGTCCGAGCCAGAGCGGGGCTACCTGGAAACCCTGCTGGCCGGCGAGCGAGGTGTGTTCATCTCCGCCTCTGACTACATGCGGACGCTGGGTGAGAGCATCGCGCGCTGGGTGCCTGGACCCTATGCAGTACTCGGCACCGACGGCTACGGGCTGTCCGAGTCACGCGCCGCGTTGCGGGATCATTTCGAGGTCAGCGCCGCGTGGATCGCCCATGCCGCATTGGCATTACTCGAACGGGAGGGCGAGGTGGAGCCGGGCAGCGCGGATGAGGCTGCCAGGAAGTGGGCTCTTGATCTCCACAAGCCGGACGCTGCAAGGGCCTGAGCCGCGCCGGCAGACGAATGCCATGCGACGTCAAGGTTCGAGCAGCCTGCGCAGCGCCATGTCGTCAAGGCTTTCGGTGACGAACAGGGCAGCCATCCTGCCGATCTCATCGGAACTCTTTGCTGCTTTGCCGTTACCACCGCAGGCGACTGCGACCCGCCCGGGCTCCACCCAGTCGATAATCGGATAGCCACTCTTCGTCAGGGTGACTGCGCAGGCATCGCTGCGCAGCTCCGCAGTTGCGAGTTCCGGCAGCAACTCGAACAGCGCACGAGCCAAGCGCTGGGCGTCATCAACAACGGGCGGCTCTCGATGCCAACGCTGCAGGGACTCGAGATCACCCAGGGGATGATCGATGGAACCCGTGCCGATTTTGACGTAGTGAGCCCCGTCCGGATAACGCACAGGCGGCAGCAGATAGATATCCGGCAGATCGGCCGCGAGATCGACCCGGATCAGGCTCGGCATGTCCGCCCACTGTGCCGCGAGTTCGGCATCGACCCGGGCCAGCAGAACGATACGGCCATTCGCTTCGAGCGGCAGACCCGGCGCCAGTCCGACTGGACCACTGAAGGCCCCGGCGCAGACCAGGACTCGATCAGCGCGGACTTCTGAACCGTCATCCAGAATCAGCCGTACCGCATCGGCTGCCGTTCTCAGAGCCCACACCGGCAGGCGCGCAACTCTGGCACCAGCGGCCAGCGCTGCCAGGGTCTGGGCCTGAACCAGGCGCCGAGGGTCGATCCAGCCGGCGGGGCCGTTCTCACTCAAGGTCCGGGCGCCCAACGGCAAATGGAAGAATCGGGCGGCATCACTTGGCGTCGGTCGTGGCTCACCGGGAACTGAAGCCCGCATGGCTTCGATGAGGTCCGATCCGCCGCAGGCCGCAGCCAGGAAGCCCACCGGGTGATGGAATCGCAGGCCCGTCTGAGCTTCGAGATCCGGGTAACGGGATATGGAGGCCGCCGCCCAGGCAGCCCAGTGGGGGTCACGGTCTGTGCATCGGGTGATGCGGGCGGCGTCGTAGTGGGCCGCGAAGACACCAGGATGGCTGCGCAAGTCGGTGGGTTCATCCGGGCCGACGAGAGAGACCTCGTTCCCGGCCTCGGCCAGGTGGCGGGCCGCCGCGCTGCCGATCAGACCTTTGCCAATGACTGCAATATGGCGGCGTGTCATCCTCTAATGACTCCTTTGGAAGGGCGGTGGTACCTGAAAAGCCTTTGACGGTGTCGACCGGCGATGTTTCGGGCCTATGCGCGCAGTGTAAGGTTTCGTTCATGCAGCAATGGATCATTCACGAAGTTTTTCCGGAGCTAGGGCCGGAGCACCTCGAACCGCTTCTCGAGAGCTATCTACGCATCTGGAACAACCCGGAGAACCTTCGATTTCTGAGCTTCACTCAGATTCCATTTGATGAATCCATGGTGAAGTCCTGGCTGTCGAGTCGCGCTCGCGAGGGCGTGCACTATTTCTCCGCGGCGTCGGTAGGCGAAACTGGAGGTATCGCGGTGGTCAAATTGGATCGCATCCAGGGGTGCGAATTGATGGGTATCGGTGTCGATCCGAAATGGAAGCGGCATGGCGTCGGCACCGCATTGATCCAGCATGTCGTGTCGTTTGCAGGTGACCACGGCTTCCGCTCCTTGGATGCTTTCGTATTCGCCGACAACGTGCGCATGCTGCGCATCCTGCTGTCACTGGGGTTCATTCCAGTAGGCATGGAACACCATCGACGACCCGACGGGGCAGACCTGCTACGAATGAAACGGGAGCTTTAGCCCGCATATCTCACCGATACGCGAAGCGAGGGCGCGGAGATGCCGGCAAAGACGAGGCGCGCCACAGTTCGGGCGCGCAGGCGTACTTGACAGGCTGCTGAAATTCGTATTTCTGCAGCCTGTCAAGGGCGCGATTTGCGCAGCAGTCTCGATCGCGGCCCGATAGTCAGCTCCCGCCAGCCGGTCCGGGCATCGTAATGGCGACGAAAGACGAGGCCGGGCAGGGCGACCAGTACGATCTCCGCGGTGGTTCTGATCCGGCAGCCCGGCAGCAGATGGCCTCCGAACACGGCACCTTGCGCGTCCCCCACAGACACATGAAGATGAACGCCACTTGGACTCAACGTTCCCGCAAGGCTCAGAATCTCCAGCGGGCCAGCAAGCTGCATCCCTTGGGTTTCGGCGGCCGGTCGCAAGCAGGCAACGTCGAGACTGCCGCAGCATGTGACCAAGGCCAGAGAGCTGGCCGGCGGGCGTTTGGCATAGCGCTCCAGGGCGAGCCGAAGGTCCATGCCAGGGCTCAGGCGCAGGGCGTCGAAACACCCCGACAGGGAGGGGTTCACTTTTTCGCGACGATGTTCTTCGGGCCACCAGGGCCAGGGCGGGCACCGATGTCGCGAGGCTCTAAGGCCTCACCTTCCTGGGAGTAGGCCCGGATCGGCAGAATGGGATCATCAGAGCGGCGATCAAAGAACTCCACCCGCAGGCCATCCTCATTGGGATACCAGTAGTCGCCCCACTGCACCAGGGCCAGCAGCGCGGGCTGCAGGGCCTTGCCTTTGGCCGTGAGGCGGTACTCCGCCCACTTGCCGCCCGGGGACACCGAATGACGCTCGAGAATCTCTTCGTTCACCAGATGCGACAGGCGAGCGCTCAGAATATTGCGAGCGATTCCCAGTCGACGCTGGAATTCCTCGAAGCGCCGAATGCCGAAGAAGGCATCCCGCAAAATCAACATGGTCCACCGCTCACCCACCACCTCGAGGGTCTGGGCCAGCGAACAATTCATCTCTGAAAACGATTTTAGTTTCATCCGTACATTATGGGTATTTCACATTGCAAGGCGCAACGCAGTTCGCATATAGTTTTATCATAATACTTTAAGGGCGATCGATCCCTCAAAGCTGCTCGCGCCCAGGCCTGCTTCCTCGCTCCCGTGGAGAGCAACCCATGAAGCCCACCGACGTTGATTTCTACTTCGACTTCGGCAGTCCAAACGCCTGGCTGGCCCACGCGTTGCTGCCGAAGATCGCCGAGCGCTCCAACATCCACTTCCACTATCAACCCATCCTGCTCGGTGGCATCTTTCAGCTCACCGGCAACCAGCCGCCCATGCAGGCCTTTGCACAGGCGCCCAGCAAGGTGAAGTGGTTCCGGCGCGAGATGACGCGTTTCATCCAGCGTCACCGCATCCCCTTCGTATTCAACCCCCACTTCCCGGTGAACACGCTGAAGATCATGCGGGGTGCCGTGCTGTTTCAGGACAGTTCGCAGTTCATGCCCTACGTGGAGGCCTGCTTCCGCCACATGTGGGTGGACCCGAAAGACCTCAGCGACGAGACCACCCTCCGGCAGGCACTCGAGGACAGCGGCTTCGACAGTGAAGGTTTTCTCCGCGGGATCGCGGACCCCGACATCAAGAGCTCATTGATCAGGGCGACCGATGAGGCCGTGGCACGCGGGGTCTTCGGCGCTCCGACTTTCCTGCTAGAGGATGAACTCTACTTCGGCAAGGAGCAGCTGCTGGAGATGGAGGGCGATATCCGAAGCAGCACGTCGCAGGCCTGAGCACCCTTCAGTTCACGGACCGTGGGTGCGGCCGCAAGCTCAGCGACAGCACAGTCTTCGGCCGCCGCTGAGCAGCGCACTCAAATCTCAGAACAGTCCCGCCGAGGGGTCGGCTTCGCGACGACCGCCAGCAGGGCACTGGACCTTGGTCAACCAGTCGTCACCCGGGAGGCGCTCCCTGCTCCAGTCCAGCACCACCTGCCGATGGGCGATTCTTCCAGGCCGCTTACCGGCATGCGAAGCGGTCCAGATAACGGCCGCCCACGATGGCAAGCCCCGGGAACAGCTTCGGATTCCGGCTGATAGGGATGACAGACGATCAAATAGCTTTCAACTGCGGCTTGCTGGCCTTCGATTCCGATGGGGATGTTAGTCAGATGGTGTTGAACCACGATGGACAAGGCATCCATGGCCCCGGTGATGTGGCTGGGAAAATCCACACCCGTGCCGTGGAAAGCTTCATGCTCGTCGATGGCATCGGGGTAGTAAACGCTGGCGATCAGTTCAGCGTCGCCCCGGTCCACACCACGGCAATAGCGATACAGGACATCTCGTATCTGCTCGCGCGCGAGCAGCTCCTCTACCGTAATGACTGCTTCACCACTTCAGATCGAGATGATCGAGGCCATTGAGCGTGGCATAAGGGTAGGCCACCCGACGACCGCCATCCTGATACTTCGGAATGCGGCGGCTGATCTCTTCGACGACCACCCGGCACTCGAGGCGCGCCAGCGGAGCGCCGATGCATTTGTGGACGCCCCAGCCGAAGGTCATGTTCTTGCGCAGGGTATAGAGATCGCGGCCAATGTCGAAGCTGTTGGGGTCTTCGAACACTTCCGGGTCGCGGTTGGCCGCGCCCCACATCATGCAGATCTTGGAGTCCTTCGGCACATCGAGGTCACCGAGTTGCACGGGCTCGTTGTTGGTCCGGAACAGGCCGTGCACGGGCGCGTCAAAGCGCAGCACTTCCTCGATGGCCTGCTCCATCAGCTCGGGCTGCTCGGCGAGCTTCGCCCGCTGTTCCGGATGATCGAGCATCAGCTTGAAGAAATTGCCGATCAGATTGG
>SLTB01000238.1 GCA_007130155.1 Pseudomonadales bacterium | reverse complement strand
GTTCGTGCTGCTGTTCGTGGGCATGGCCGGGGGACGGCTGTGGGTCAAGGTGGCGCTCATTCCCAAGCAACTGCTCTACGTGCTGATCACCATGATGGCCATGATCGGCGCCTTCGCTGTCCGTAACACCATGTTCGACGTGTTCTGCTGCCTCGCCTTTGGCCTGCTCGGCTGGATCATGCGCCGTTATGGCTATCCCCTGGCGCCCGTCATCCTTGGCCTGGTCCTCGGCACCATTGCCGAGACCAACTTCCGTCGCGCGATCATGATGGACGGCCCTGAGGTGTTCTTCACCCGGCCGGTCACCGCAGCATTGATCGTCCTCGCGCTGCCGTCGTTCCTGCTGCCACTCATCGGTCGCCTGCGCACGCGCCGGCAGCAGGCTGCCCTCGCCTTGACCGGAAGCGGCGCCACGTGACCCTCTGGAGTTATGGCATTACAGGACATCCAGAAAATTCCGGGACATCCAAGAAAGTTTGTGGGTGTCCAGAATTCAAAGTTTCGGGACATCCAAGAAAGTCTTTGGGTGTCCGGAATTCAGTCGCTCAGGACATCCAGAAATTCGCCGAGCCGCGTGAACTTCACTCGTGGCCGGTCCGCGACCTCGCCCCGGCGGGTTTCCTCGGCGTCGATCTCAGCCCAGTCGGCGTAGCTCACTGAGCGTGGGGCGAGTGCTTCCAGGAAGCCCGTGGCCGCCGCTGCCGTCGGCTGTGCGGGGCTGAGGTACCGGCCGGCCCTGATGTCTTCGATCATCAAGGCCACTGTTTCCTTGGCGTCCACTTTGTTGGTGCCGATCACACCACTCGGTCCACGCTTGATCCAACCCGCCGCGTAGAGCCCGGTAAGCACTTGGCCTCTGTCATCGACGATCCGCCCGGCCTCATTTTGGATCACGCCACGTCGCTCATCGAAGGGCAGCTCGGGCAGGCCGAGTCCTCGGTAACCCACCGAACGGAACACCAGTCCCACTGGCAACACCTCCTCCTCCTGGGTCTGACGCACCTGAACGCTGTTGTCTTGTGCGAGATAAAGCTCGTTGCGTGCCAGGCGTATGGCTTCGGTCCGACCATTTGCGCTCCCGATGATCTCGAGCGGCGTGAGCAGGAAGCGGATGTGGAGCTGCCGTTGGCGCCCTTGCGGAGGGCGTTGTGCATAGACCTGGATCACCTCCACGTTCTTCTCAGCATTGCGGTCGGGGTTTGCCTCGAGGGCTGCCCGACTCGCTGCATCCAGGTACGCCTCCTTCGGCCGCACCAGGACGTCCGTGTCGGTCAGCTCGCCGATCTCGCTGATCTCCGGCGGCGTGAATGCGGCTTGGGCAGGCCCGCGCCGGCCAAGGATGTACACTTCGCGTACCCGGCTGTTCTGCAGCGCGCGCAGGGCATGGTCGGCGATATCCGTGCGGCTCAGCTCTTCGTGGGATTTACAAAGGATGCGCGCCACATCCAAGGCTACGTTCCCGAGACCGACGACCGCCACGCGCTCGCAGGAGAGGTCGAATTCAAGGTTAGCGTAGTCCGGATGACCGTTGTACCAGGCGACGAAATCGGTGGCAGAGTGACTGCCGATCAGATCCTCGCCTGGAATTCCGAGGGCCCTGTCGCTTTGGGTGCCGGTGGCAAAGATGATCTGGTGATAGAACCGCCGCAACTCGTCGAGATTCACGTCCTTTCCGTATTCGATGTTGCCGCAAAATCGGAAGTGGGGATGTCGCGCGCTTTTGTCATAAGCGCGAGTCACGCTCTTGTCCTTCTGGTGATCGGGAGCGACTCCGGCGCGGACCAGGCCGAAAGGCGTCGGCAGCCGGTCATACATGTCCACTTCGATCTTGAGCCCTTCCGCCTTGAGGAGAGCGGCGGCAGCGTAGAAGCCGGCAGGACCGGCGCCGATGATGGCGATGCGCAAGGGATGTTCCGGACTTCCGGCTTCGACCATCGATCTGTGCTCCGGGCATTGGGGCTGCAAAGTCTGCAATCTAGCAGAACCAGCGTCTGTGCTGGTAAGAGCGGCCACGAAAGTGTCGATCATGCGATGATTCTGGCATTAGACATGAGCGGGAGTGGAACCCATGACGCCTGAACTGATACGTATCGACATTCCGGAACAACACATCGCCGCAGTTACCCTGGACAATCCGCCTGTCAATGCCCACAGCGGTCAGGTACTCAGTGAAGTGGCCTGGGTCTTCGATCACCTGAGCGATCGGGATGACGTGCGAGCCATCATCTTCACCGGCGCCGGCAAGGTGTTCTGCGCCGGCGCCGACATCAAGTCCCGCGCCGGCGGGACGCGCGAACCCGGGGATCACTGGCAGGGCAGCCGGGCGGCCCGGGAGGCCTACCACAGTGTGCGCGAATGCGTGAAACCTGTGATCGGCGCCTTGAATGGCCCGGCGCTTGGGGGCGGTCTGGCCCTGGCGGCTTCCTGCGACATGCTCATCGCTTCCGAGAAGGCCTGTCTCGGACTGCCGGAAATCGACGTCGGTCTGCTCGGCGGCGGGCGCCATGCCCAGCGCCTGTTCGGCCACTCGCGGCTACGGCGGATGATGCTCACCGGCTACCGGGTGTATGGCGAGGAGCTGTATCGGCTCGGCATCGTCGAGGCCTGCGTGGCGCCTGAGGCACTCATGGCCACCGCCATGGAGCTGGCGCGGGAGGTGGCGTCCAAGAGCCCGGTTGCCATCCGCATGGCCAAGCACTCCCTCAACACCATCGAGGAGCTGAGTCTGCGTGATGGCTACCGCTTTGAGCAGACCATGACCGGCCAGCTGTCCCAGACCGAGGACTCCAAGGAGGCGATGCGCGCTTTCGTGGAGAAGCGCAAGCCGGAGTTCAAGGGGCGCTGATCGTCGCGCCATCGCCGTCGCAGCCAGGGGCCCGGTCGTGCGACCATGGCTGGCCCTTACGGGTCCATTTGAGAGTCGACGCCTACGCCCATGTCCCGCTGCGATCCTGATATCGAAACCGTTGTTGTCGAATCATGGAATCAGCTCCAGGAGGAGCTGTTCGCTGATTCCTGGAACGCCAAGATTGGCCGCTTCCGCTCCCACCATGCGTTCCGCGGTCTCTCCGATGCGTCCTATCCGCTGGCCACCACGCTGATGCGCTTAGGAGGCCGCTATGCCGACCTCGAACGGCACCTGGTCCGCAACTTTCGCAAGTACGCCCACGGCAGCGTGGTGGAGCAGGACTCGTTGTGGAACTGGGTCTCGGTGGCCCAGCACTACGGTCTGCCGACGCGCCTGCTGGATTGGACCAATTCCCCCTACGTGGCGCTGCACTTCGCCACCGCCAACGTCACCCGATTCGACCGTGATGGCGTGGTGTGGGTGGTGGACTACACCGAGGTCCATAACCAGTTGCCGAAGCCGCTGAGCGCTGCCCTCGATCGTGAGGGTGCGAGCATCTTCACCGGCGAGATGCTGGCGCGGGAAATCAGTACCTTCGAGCAGATGGCGGAGTTCTGCGAGGAGCCCTTCACGGTCTTCTTCGAGCCGCCGTCCATCGATCCGCGCATCTACCAGCAGTACGCCTTCTTTTCGGTGGTGTCCGACAACCGCGTCGCCGTGGACACCTGGCTGGCCCAACATCCCGGTGCCGGCCGCAAGATTGTCATTCCCGCCCATCTGAAGTGGGAAGTTCGTGACAAGGTGGATCTGGCCAATATCAACGAGCGCACCCTGTTTCCCGGCCTTGAAGGCCTTTGCAGCTGGCTCCATCGCTATTACAGCCCGAGCCCCACGCTGCTGGAAGAAGACCCCTCACTCAGCCCGCCGGTGAGCGGTGACTCCTGAAGTACCCTGGAGCCAAAGATGACCCCGACCCTGAAAGCAGGCTTGATCCAGTTCACCGCCACGCCCTCCATCGAACGCAACATCGCGCTCACCGAAGCGCTGATTCGGGAAGCCGCCGCCGCGGGCGCAGAACTGATCACCATGCCCGAAGTGTCGAACCTCATGCAGCGGCGGCGCAGCCTGGCCAACGAAGTGGTGAGCCTGGAGGAGCACGATTCGGCCCTGCTGGCCTGGCGCGATCTGGCGGCGGAGCTCGGCATCTGGCTGCACGTGGGGTCGATGGTGGTGCGCCTGCCGGATGACGAACGCTTCGCCAACCGCGGCCTGCTCATCGACGCCGACGGCGCCATCCGTGCCCGCTACGACAAGATCCACATGTTCGACGTCGACCTCGAAGGCGGCGAAAGCTATCGTGAAAGCAGCGGTTTCCGCCCCGGTGATCGCGCCGTGCTGGTGGACACCCCCTGGGGCGGCTACGGCCTGACCATCTGCTACGACCTGCGCTTTCCCCATCTCTACCGCATGCTGGCTCAGGGCGGTGCCCGCATCCTCGCCGTACCCTCCGCCTTCACCCGCCAGACCGGCGAAGCGCACTGGCACACCCTGCTGCGCGCCCGTGCCATTGAAACGGGCTGCTTCGTCCTCGCCCCGGCCCAGACCGGCGACCATGAAGACGGCCGCAAGACCTACGGTCATTCCCTGGTGGTGGCCCCCTGGGGCGAGATCGTCGCCGACGGCGGTGAAGCGCCCGGCGTGGTGCTGGCTGACCTCGATCTCGAGCAAGTCGACCGCGCCCGCGGCAAGGTCCCGTCACTCTCCCACGACCGGCCGATCACGCCGCCCTGACGGGGGCGCACTCACGCCCTTGCGTGTGCTGGCGCAAGTACCAAACCTTGAAGTTGGCGAGGTGTCTGTAGGCCCGACTGCTTGCAGTCGGCAAGGTTGCGGCGTGCAAACACGCGCGCCTACAGCGGCCATGCACGGATCCGGACGAGGTCCCACCCCACCCCGGTGTCTCCTATCGTCCTGAAAAGAGACACCCAGGAACATACAAGCGGATTTATCCGCGGATAGCAGGCAAGTCATTGATTTCGCAAGCTTCATTCGCGGCTGAAGAGAGTGTCGCGAAAGGTTGGCAAGACTCCGTGGGAGCGGATTTATCCGCGAATGGACTGCCAGAAATCAACGACTTGTGGGGTCATTCGCGGATAAATCCGCTCCCACAAGGGCGCCACGCTGAGTTTTGCGACACCCTCTGAAGCCGCTCCCACGGAGAGCTGCGTGCGAATCTCGACACCCGCGTCAGCCCAGCCGCTCCACCACCAGCGCAATGCCCTGGCCGCCGCCGATGCACATGGTCACCAGCCCATAGCGCTTGTTGGTCCGCGCCAGTTCGTAGAGGGTCTTCACCGTCAGCACCGAACCGGTGGCGCCCAGCGGATGACCCAAGGCAATGGCGCCACCATTGGGGTTGACCTTGGCCGGATCGAACCCGAGCCCGTCCGCCACCGCGATCGCTTGCGCCGCAAACGCCTCGTTGGATTCGATCACGTCGATGTCGTCGAGGGTCAATCCAGCGCGCTTGAGCGCGATCGGCACCGCTTCGATGGGACCCAAGCCCATCAGCTCCGGCGGTACGCCGGCGATGCCCCAGGACACGATGCGCGCCATGGGCGTGAGATTGCGGTTTTTCACCTCGTCCTTGTGGGCCAGGATCACGGCCGCTGCCCCGTCGTTGATCCCGGAGGCATTGCCCGCGGTGACCGTGCCGCCGTCCCGGAAGGCCGGCTTGAGCTTGGCGAGGTCGTCCATCGTGCCGGCCCGGGGGTGCTCGTCGGTGTCGAAGGTTGCGGTGCCCTTGCGGGTCTTCAACTCGATGCCGACGATCTGCTCCTTGAAGTAGCCCGCCTCTATGGCCTTCAGGGCCCGGCTCTGACTCTCCACCGCGTACTCGTCCTGGCGCTCGCGGCTGATCTGGTACTTCTCGGCGATGTTCTCGGCAGTGCAGCCCATGTGACCGTGCCCGAAAGGATCGGACAGGGTGTGGCTGAGCCAGTCGTAGATTTTGCCGTCACCCATCTTGCGGCCCTCACGCAGGCCTTCTACCGCATACGGCGCGCGGTTCATGGACTCCGCACCGCCGGCCAAGGCCACGCGGCTGTCGCCGAGCATGATCATCTGGGTGGCGCTGATTATGGACTGGGCGCCCGAACCACAGAGGCGGTTCAGGGTCAGGCCCTGGGACGACGCCGCCATGCCGGCGCCGAGCCCGATGGTGCGGGCGAGGTAGAGGTCCTCGGCGTCGTTGGGGATCACGTTGCCGAACACGGCGTGATCCACATCGGCGGCATCGACACCGGCCCGGGTCATCGCTTCCCTGGCGACAGCGACGCCGAGCTGCGTGGGCGACAGGCTCTTCAGGCTGCCGTTGAAGGTGCCGACGGCGGTGCGCGCGGCGGAGACGATGAAGACGTCGGTCATGCTGAACCTCTCGAGTCTGGATGGGCGGACGCATGCTGGTCTGGCAGCGCGGACGGGACCTTTCCAGCGATTGACGCCTTGTCCGCGGGTCTGCGGGCAACGATTCTACGTCAAGTGCCCGCCGCGGTCCCTAGCCTGCGGGGTGCTCAGCCGTGCTGCTGCCAGGGCGGTACCGGCCGCAGGCGCGGATACCAGGGCGAGCGCAGCGGATCGCCCGGCTTCAGATGCAGCCCGAGTCCGGGTGTGAGCGGCACGGTGGGACGGGAGGCCGGTCGTTCGGCGAATACCACGTCGTCGCCGAAACAGCGGATGGCCAGCGCCCGACGCCGTCCCTCGACCCGTGTGGGTCCCCCGCCATGGAGAATGCTGGGGCTGGAGACGATGACGTCGCCCGGTTCGATGTCCCAGCCGACGATGTTCCAGGCGGAGCGATCCGCCTCGATGTCCGGGCGCTGGGGCAGCCCCTCGCCATAAAAGCCTTTGTCAGTATCGCCCGGGTGGCCGGGGTCGAAGCCGTCGTAAAGCGTCTGCCGATGCGAGCCCGGAATGAACTCCAGGCATTCCTCCCGCGTCAGGCGGTCCAGAGCAATCCAGATCGATGCGAGCTGGCTGCCGGCCACGGGGAAGTAGGGCGTGTCCTGATGCCAGGGGGTGCGTTTCGAGCCGCCGCGGTCCTTGATGAAGAATTCATCGGAGTAGTAGAACACCTGCTCGCTGCCCATGAATGCGCCGAGGATGTCGGCGATGGGCGAATCGAACATCAGGCGGCGGATCTCCGGTGCGACGTCGAAGTTGCGCACCGTCTCGCGGAACGCGCCCTCGGTCCCGGCGAAGAACTCGTGCTTGGTCACCGCCCCATCGGCCAGCACCCGGCCGAGCCCCATCTCGATCAGCAGCAGCCACTCGGGATGCAAAGCGCCCCGCAGCAGCACCACACCATCCTGTTCGAAGCGTGCCTTGGCGCTGGCATCCACCAGCCCGACGGGATCGTCCCAGCGCGCGCGCCGCGCCACCTCTGCCGTAGACATGCTGCGCCCTCCCCAGTCCGTCATCACATGCACGGCTGCATGGCCGCTCGGGAAAGAGAATCACGGGATGGCACTATAGGCAAGCGAACCGCCCGATCAGCCAGCCGCCGCGGACGCTGCCTGCTGCCGCTGCGCATAACCCCGCAGCAAAGCGTGCAGCGTCTCCGACGCCAGTCCGTGCAGCACCAGCCGGAAACCGGCTCGCAGGGTGGTGAGCGGCACCAGCGGATGGCCGTTGTTCACCAGCGCCAGATACTGATGCCCATCGAGAATGTCGGCGCAGTAGCTGCCGATGGTCTCGTCGAGCTGCAGCGAGTTGGTGGCGCGCCAGAAGTCATCGTCGGAGAGGAAGATCTGATAGGCCGGCGTGAACAGTTCGATGGCCGTCTGCAGATCGAGAACGTTGGTCCAGCGGTTGGGCATGTCCTCGAGGCGGATCGGCGGCTCCTTCAGATCGCTGAAGTCCACCTGCGCGGGTGGCCCGAGGCGCAGGTCGTGAGCCTTGAGCTGCTTGTTCAGATGGATCACGAAATTGAAGAGATTCAGATCGTGGCGCACGAACACGTCATCGCGCAGATTCGCGATGCTCAAAGGCCGCAGCGGATTCGTCGGTACCTCGATGCCCTCCCGCGCGTTGCTGGCGATGAACGCCAGGATGTCGCTGCCCAGAAGAAAGTGACGCAGGATCAGCCAGTTCGCCTCCGGCCGCAGGAAACGGGTCAGCCCCCACACAAGCAGGGCATGCAACGTGCCCGAGGCGCGCAGGTTGCGCGGCATGACGATCTTCAGCAGCTGGAACAGGATGATGGTCAGTCGCGCCAGGGGCCGGGCGATCGGCAGCAGATACTGCCGCGACGGCGAACTCGAATCCGCCAGCCAGGCCTGCTTCACGTGCGCCCCCAGGGGCGTGCTGCGGTCCAGATACAGCGCCAGCCACGGGTTCGGATCCTCCGGGTCGTGGCCAGGGTCTAAAAATCCGGGGCGTGCTTCATGCGGCATCCTCGAGCTGCATGAGATAGAGCGCAGCTGTGCGCTGGGCCGTGCGGGTGATGTCCGCCATGGTTGCCGCGGCATCCGGCGAGCATTCCAGCACCAGCTCCACGGCATTGAGCCAGCGGGTCAAGTGCGCCATGTCTTTCTCGCCATGATAGTGCAGGAAGCGAAACACCGGACCGAGCTCCGAGAGCTGGCGC
Source organism: Pseudomonadales bacterium (assembly GCA_007130155.1). Classification (GTDB taxonomy): domain Bacteria; phylum Pseudomonadota; class Gammaproteobacteria; order Pseudomonadales; family Azotimanducaceae; genus SLTB01. The sequence continues at coordinate 20,350 of SLTB01000238.1, read as the reverse complement.
CGGATCAAGGGCAGCAGGGCCGGAATCAGCCGCTGCCCGGAACCCTCGATGATGTAGATCGCCCCGAGCAGGCCGACGGCATCCGTCTGCCGGGCCTGGGCGTGCAGAAAGGCATTCAGCGCCTCGCCCCCCGGGTTGCGTTGCAGGGTGTCGAGATCCTTGACGCTGCCACCGGCCCGACGGTAATCCTCGAACAGGATCTGATAGTCGTCCTGCTCGTCGTCGGCATGACCCTCGATCAGCGCCCGCAACGGCGCGTAGCGTTCGGAAAGATGGTCCACCGCCGTGCGCATCCAGCGCGTGCCCTCACGCACCTGGGGAATCCAGTGCGCCATCCAGTTCAGGTAGTCCTGCTGCGTGAAGCGGCCGGCCACGATCCGCCGCACCGGCGCCGACCGCCAGGCTCGGGAGCGGAAATCACCCCATATCCCAGCCAGTTCCAGCAGCAGCGTCGCCAGATCGGGCTTGCGCGCGGCATCCACCGATGCCGGATCATGGGGCGGCGGCGGTGCGTCGAGATCAACAAAGGGTTGCGCCACCGTCTGCGTGGCGCGAGGCGAAGGGTCGGACCCAACCACCTCCAGCAGTGCAAAGGACACCGTGAAGCGCCCTGATTCCGGCACGAACAGCAGGATCTTCTCGCCCGGCTTCACTGCACGCTCGGCCAGAAAATCATCGAGCATCACGAAGATCGACACCGCACCGGTATTGCCCCGGGTCGCCAAATTGCTGAACCAGCGCTGCTCGGGAATGGCCAGCTCTGCACGCTCCAGACAGTCACGGACCACGCCGCGAAAGCGTGCCGAGGAGTAGTGGCAGAGAAAGTGATCGATGCCGGCAGAATCCACGGCGCCATGGCGAACCAGCTCCGCATAGGCGTGAATGCCAACATCGAAGAGATGGGGCAGCAGCTGAATGTCCTGACGCAGCAGCAGGGCGCCTGCCCGCTCCGCCGACGCCGCATTGGGATGATCCAGCCAGCTGGCACCGCCGCCGTGGGGCAGGCCCATCTGCATGCACAGTGGGTAGTCGCCGGCGTGACTCTGGCTTTGGACGAAGTGCAGTTTGAGACTGAGCCGATCCGCCGCGGGCCGGGACGACACCCGGCAGGCGCCCGCCGCATCCAGCGCAGGAAGTGGGCATCGAAGTCGAGATCGTAATCCCCCGGCGCGAAGCGCGAACACTTGAACAGCCGCGACGGCGACTCGCTGTCCACCACCATGGCCGCATCATGCTCACCCCGGTCCACCGACCGGGCCGTATCCGCCAGCGCCTGCATGCCGGAGGCACACACCCCGTGATGACTCGCCGTGGTGAGCGGTGCCCAACCGAGCTCCGCCTGCACCTGATTGGCCAACCCGGGCAACAGCAGATCCGCGCCGGACGTAGCGCTGGCCAGCAGCCCCACCGGCGCATCCCCGACCTTTGCCGCACAGGCCCGAACCGCCCCCGCCGCCATGGCCGTCACGCTGAACCGCGTCGTGCCCTGCTGATCAATGGCGTAATGCCGGGTCGCGATCCCGTTCTCCGCCAGAATCCGCCGCTTGATGCGGCTGGACATGCGATTCATCGGCGCAACAAATCGATCGATCGCCTCATTGACGATGGCCGGCCCCAGCAGAAAGCTGCCGGTACTATCAATAAACACGCCCGAGTAAGGCACCACTCGGCCCATGTCCTGGTTCTCGCGGTCACTAATTACGTTGAGCATACGCCAGACCAAAGCCAAGACGCTGTGAGGCCGTTCACCGGCGCACGGCTCCGCGGGCGTACCTGTTTCCCGGGCAACAGCGCGCGAGTGCCCTCGCGGTGCGGCCATTCCGGAAACAGCGATAACCCATTGATTTGGCTTAACCTCTGTGGGCTTGACTGCTAGCAGCCGGCGAGCTCGCGACGTGCCGCATGCGGATCACCCCTGCGCGGACCGAGCACGCTCGCCTACAGAGGGTGTTGCAAATCTCGGCGGCGCGCGACCTGTGGGAGCGGCTTCAGCGGCGAATGACCACGCAAGGCATTGATTTCTGGCAGTCCATTCGCGGCTGAAGCCGGTCCCACGGAGCCTTGCCAGCCTTCTGCGACACCCTCTACGGGGGCTCCCAACCGACCCAGCCCGTTCCTTTTCGACAGCGCCATTTCCCCGTGGTGGAGCGCAACAGGGCCCGTTTCCAATCTAAGAAAGCCGGCCTGTTTCATCAAGAAGCGAAAGGACTGAATCGAGCGATGCTGCAAAAAAACATCTCCGCGGAGACGTTCCCACCTATCCACCCTCGCCGGAACATAGCTCAACGCCCATGACACTCCCGCCCCATCAACACCCGAAGTTCCCGCCGTTCTTCCCGCAGCCGATTCCCCTCCTGGATTCCATACCCGGCCCGCAATCGGCTTTGAATCGCCTCCAGCCGAGCTTGATAACTGTCGCAGCGGTTGGACTGGGCAGTCTGTTCAGCCTGGATACGCTGAAGCGACGACGTCTGGACAGTCCGGGTTCGCTGCCGCGCTACCTCTTCGCGCCGGCGATCAGCATTACTGGGCAAGGGCGTTCCCGGAACTGTCGTGGTGATCGCATCGAGGTCGGACTGCTCGATGATACGATGGTCGTCTTGGGCCGGGGGCGAATCACTGAAATGGACCACGCCATGCTCGTCCACATGCTGATAGATCTGAGCCCAAGATGTCGGGCCCATACCGACCACCATCAACATCGCGGCAACCCGTAGAGTTGATCTCATTCTGACGTTCCCTCGTCTTATTAGGTATCGGTTCTAAGTGCTCCCTGGGGCTGAGCATGCTACCGGAGACTGCCGGCGACTGTAGGACATCGGCGACCTGCTGCGTGCGTCTGATACGACAAGGGCCCATGAGGAAAGGCGTGGATCCGGTACCCTCCTGTGGCGCAAGACACACCGCGAAGCCTGATACCATTGGCCAGTTGCCCTACTTCGAGGTACCGCATGATCCCGCTGTCGATTCTGGAACTCGTTCGCGTCACCGAGGCGGTGGATGCCCGCGGCGCCATGGACAATGCACGTGACCTCGCGGCTCATGCCGAAAAGTGGGGCTACCAACGGATCTGGGTCGCCGAACACCACAACATGCAGGGCATCGCCAGTGCCGCCACTTCCCTGGTAATCAGCCACATTGCCGCCGGCACCCAGCGCATCCGCGTCGGCGCAGGCGGCATCATGCTCCCCAATCACGCTCCGCTGGTGGTGGCCGAACAGTTCGGCACCCTGGCACGACTCTATCCAGGACGAATCGATTTAGGGTTGGGCCGCGCCCCGGGCACCGATGGCATGACCATGCGCGCCCTGCGGGTCAATCCCGAGAACGCCCAGCGCTTCCCCCAGGACGTGCTGGAGCTGCAGCATTACTTCTCCCCGGAAGCCGCAACAGGCGCCGTCCAGGCCGTCCCCGCCGCGGGCACCGAAGTGCCCTTGTGGATTCTGGGCTCGAGCCTGTTCGGAGGGGCGCTCGCCGGAGAGCTCGGCCTCCCCTACGCCTTCGCCTCCCACTTCGCGCCCCAGATGCTCTTGCAGGCGCTGGACACCTACCGCAATCGCTTCAAACCCTCAGCACAACTGCAGAAGCCCTATGCCATGGTGGGCGTCAACGTCATCGCCGCCGACACCGATGCTGAGGCGCGCCGCCTGCACACCACTCAGCAGATGTCCTTCGCCAACCTGCTGCGCGGCGCCCGCCGCCTGAGCCAGCCCCCCATCGACGACATCGAGGACTACTGGAGCCCTGCCGAAAAGGCCCAGGCCCAACAGATGCTGGCGCGGTCCATCGTTGGCTCACCGGCAACGGTCCGGGCGGGATTGCGTAAGCTGATCGAGGAAACGTCCGCCGATGAACTCATCATCGTTTCCGATGTGTTCGACCATCAAGCCCGGCTGCATTCCTTCGAACTCATTGCCAAGTGCGCCGAGATTGCTGATGTCGATGAATCATCGCGGCGGGCGTTGGGGTGAGCTCACTCCCGGGGACAGAAAGCCGAAGCCCAGGACCATCTTCGGCGAACTCGCCACTCAAGAGCTGTGTAGAACATTTGCCATTGATATCGTGAGCCGCCGTTCCCAGTCTTCAGGTCAAGAGTGTTCGTGTAACTCAGTTGAACGGACGCGCTGATAACCGGGTTGAAAGGCTGGCTTGCCTAACATTTCATGCAAGCCTAACCCGCTTTGCGCGTCGGCTTAATTCAGGCGTTAGCAAGCCAATATGACCAAGCTTGAAGAGCTCCGAAGCGAAATTGATCAGCTGGATGAAAAGCTCATCGAACTTCTCGCCGACAGGTTTGCTGTATCCCGGCGCGTCGGGGAGCTGAAGCGGTCTAGCGTCTTGCCTCCGAGGGATGAAGAGCGTGAGCAGCGACAGGTGCGAAGAGTGAGGGGTTTGGCACAGGCGCATGGGGTCTCCCCAGAGCTCGCGGAGGCGGTGCTTCGCCTTATTGTCGATACGGTTGTCCTTGAGCATCAGGAGGAGTGACGTGGCTATGCGGGCACCGCTGACCAGCATGTGTCAGTTGGAGAACGCGCAACCTGCTAACAATCGGCTCGTGCGGATACTGGTCCCCGGTACTGCACAACCGAGGCGTTGAATTCTCTACGCACGGATCCTCCGGTAGTCGGAACAGGCGCAAGCGCCAAGGTTCTCAGGGTCTCGGAGACGCAGGTTCTGAAGGTTTTCAAGCCACACCTGACCCCTATCCCGCAAATCTCACCGATCCACGGCTGCGGAGATGCCGGCAAATCCTGCCGGTCCGCCGGTGCGGTTGCGCTCGCTCCGGGTTCTCAACGTACTGTCAAGTACGCCTGCGCGCCCGAACTGTCGCGCGCCTTGTCTTTTCCGACATCTCCACGCCCTCGCTTCGCGCATCGGTGAGATATGCGGGCTATCCTCGCTGCACGTGAGTTTGCGTTCGCCAGGCATGCCTACGACCTGGGCATACCTTCGCCCAAGCCGATCGAGAGGCAACAACTCGACGCCACTGAAGCGATTCTCTATGAGTTCCGCGCAGGCTCGAATCTCGACGCCCATACCTTTCCCCGGCCATGGCGGTGCTGCAAGGCCACCTATCAGATGGCCGAACTTCATGCGGCCATTCACGCGGTCGAGTCGGAGCTTTTCATTCGGAATCTGCCTGAGTCGTATCGGCAGCGGACCTTCTTTCGGATCCTGATCGGTTACTCTGAAAGGCTTCCCGAGCCACTGAAGCAGCATTGCCTGGCCACGCTGGATGAGCTCGACGACGGCAGCTCGTTCTGCTTTGGCGATATGTCACCTAGGAATCTGATGATCCACAAAGGTGAGTGTTTCGCCATCGACTGGTCTCTCGCGACGATTGGAGAGCCCGCCGGCGATGTGGCGTTTACGTGCGTTGGGATCCACGACCTGTCCCAGCTTGGTGATCTCAGTTCGGTGATCAAGGCGATCCTTCGCCAGGGAAGCCGCTGGTACCTTAAGCGATACCGGGACCGCTCCCCGGAGGGGGCTGGATTCGTTTTAAGACGCTGGCTGGCTCCCGCGGCTGCAGCCCGCCTTGGCGCTCTCGAAAAGGTCGGAGAGCCTGATTCGATCCTGGAACCGTTGGCGTCGCTTGTGGAGGTGTATTGCAACCAGCAGAGCGCACTTGGCGGCTAGCGGCTGCTGGCTCAAGATGCCAAGCGGCCCGCTTCCGAAAGCGACGCGCCACTGGGCTGTGGCACCCATCCCCAGCGCTTTGCCCTATGGGTTCTAGAGTTGCCGATCCACGTCCATGCTGTTGTGCAGAATGCGGATGACAACGATCTTGGATTCCGTGCCTGCTCGGTAGAAGATCGTGTGACTACCCTGGCTGAACTTTCTGTATCCAGGCTTTATGTCATCCGCATCGCGCCCTATTTCCGGTTGGCGAGCGAGCAGCTTGAAGGCATCGTCAAGTTGTTTGAGGTATTTGTCGCGCTGTCGCTTTCCCCACTTCTCAGCGGTATAGCGGCCAATGTCACCAACGTCCTTCTGGGCCGCGTTGGTGAGCAGGAATGCGCGCATTAGCGAGCTTCATCATCCAGTTCTGCAATGAGGCTTTCGAGAGAGTAGTCCGCAATTCCGCTTTGCTCTCCTTCGTCCAGGAGGCGTCGGAGCCTTTCAAGCTTGCTCTCCGTTTCTTCAAGCAGGCGCAGGCCAGCACGGACCACTTCACTGGCGGAACCGTAGCGGCCATTCTTGAGCTGTGAGGCTATAAATTCATCGAAGTGGGCACCAAGCGTGATACTGGTGTTTCTAGCCATGCGGCGGCTCCTGTACCAAATATTGGTACATTTTACCCAGGCGCCCATAACAAGGCAAGGCGGGGCGACGCCATTCGAAGAGGCGCAGGTGAGTCAACGCAGGAAGGTCAAACTGGTTCAGGAAGTTCGCCATGTGCATCGCCCGCGTTCGACCGCCCTCGGTCACCCTGGGGGAAACGAGGGTTAGTCACGCGCGCTGAATAGTGAGAGATTCCCAGGACATTCCTGGGAGGGGACAAACGGATGGTGGTTCGAGCTGAAGTTCTTGCGCGCCGTAACGAGATCGCGAAGACGCCGATTCTGGACCGCATTGCGGCCATGAAGGAGGATCTCGCCGCAGCGGGTGACGAGGCGCAGGAGCTGCGGCATCTGCCGGCCTGGGCCTCGAAGCTCATGGGGGATCAGGGGCTCTACCGCTTCGCGCTGCCACTGGAGCTGGGCGGCGAGAACCTGCGGGCGCGGGATCAGATCGAGGTGGTCGAGGCCGCCTCCGCCATCGACGGCTCCATCGGCTGGTGCACGCAGATCTCCTCGGAGATCAATGCGCTGGTGATCCGGCGCATGGAGCCTGCTTTCGCCAAGAGGCTCTTCGACGACTGGGACACCCTTGTGTGCTCGGGTCATGGCCCTGCCAATGGCCCCAATCCGGGGCGGCGGGCCAAGCGGGAGGGTGACGGCTGGCGTCTGAATTACCAGGGCTCCTTCGCCAGTGGCTGTCACAATGCCAACTGGAACTACCTGATGGGCCCCATGACGGTGGACGATGACACCGGCGAGCCTGCCCAGGCCTCCTGGATGGTTCCCCGCGGTGAATTCGAGATCATCGATACCTGGGATACCGCGGGCATGCGCGGCTCCGGTAGCCACGACGTCCGCATGGCGGATTGCTACGTTCCGCCCGAGCATCTGCTGCCGTTCCGCTCGCTGGCACCGAGCGAGACCTGGGCGAATCCGACCTACCGCAATCCGACCCATGCCATCTACAACAAGGCCGCGGTGGCGCTCGGGGTCTGTCGCGGCGCCATCGATAACTTCATCGATCTTGCTCTGGGCAAGACGCCCTGGGGTGGAAGTTCCAAGCTCAAGGACCAGCCGCTGATCCAGTACCGGATCGGTGAGGCCCAGGCGAACTTCCTGGCGGTGCGGACCTTCGTTCTGGACACCCAGGACAAGCTCGAGGCTCACCTTGGCCCGCTGCCGTCAGATGGCGGTCGGCTGGCCCCGGAATGGGACTACTTCTGGCCGGCCTTGATGGCCTGTTCCCACGCCGCGCAGACCTGTCGGAAGATCGTCGGCGACCTGAACAATCTGGCGGGGACCACCGGCAGCCGCATGGACAGCCCCCTGGAGCGTCAGCTGCGGGATGCGCATCAGGCGGCGAACCATGCGCTCATTTCCTATCGTCATTACGAAGACTTGGGCAAGACCTTCGTGGGCTATGAACCGTCGCCCACCTACATGGAGCTCTCCCGCGCCTGACGCGGGTGTGGGTGAGGCGTGACGATGGGGGCCGAGAAGCACATGCTACGTTCCGAATTTCGTTCCATGATCCAGGAGTTGCTCTGATGTCCCGCTGCAGTGTGCTGCTCATCCCCCTGCTTTCATGGTCCCTCGCAGGCCACGCGGATGTCCCGCGCGTTGATCACTACGAGGGCTTGGCTGCCGAATCCCTTGAGGAGGCCTTCGCCCACCTCGCGGAGTACAACAAGCGCCTTGCTGCCATCGTCGATGGCGATGTCCTGGCGCCCACGGACCTCAATGCCATCCACCAGCTGACCTATACCCTGGAGAACGCGCTGGAGCGGATTCGCACGGAGGTGGTGGCCATCGCAGAGGCGCTGGAGGATGTTCACGTCGCCTCTGAGAGCGCCGATGCGGTTCGCACCCGGGAGCTCGCTGAGGCTTATCTCGAAGCGGTGAGTCTATTGCTTCGCAGGCCCGTGAAGCCCTGAGGGGCGCCCTGGCCCCTCAGGTCACTCTCGAACCAATCCCTGCAGCCCCGCCCCGAACACCCGCGCCAGCTTGTCCACGATGGTGTCCAGATCGGTCGAGAGGCAGCGGCCTCCCGATTGCCGGTCCACCATCCCTGACTCCGTGAGGACGTGGGACACCGCCGCCTGGAAGAAGTAGAACGCCCAATAGACATCGGTGTCGTCCAGTTCGGGTTTGATGGATCTCAGGTGGTCGATGTAGGCCTCGATGATGCTGTCGTAGTTCTCGTTGAATGGCGTGACGTAGCTGGCGTCCTGGGGTTGGTTGGCCACGTGAGCCAGCAGGCGGATGTAGTTGTGCCAGCCCTCGCCGCCACGCAGGGCGCGATCCACGATGGGTTGGAGGAAGGCGCGGAACAGCTCGCCGGGCTCTTGTGCCCGTTCCGGGTCGTGCTTGAGTTCCTTCAGCGACCGCAGCATACCGCCCGCATTGTCGCCCGCCCGGCGATCGACCACGGCCCGGAACAGATCCTCCTTGCTGCCGAAGTGGTAGTAGGCCAGCGCAATCTGAACGCCGGCTTCCTTGCTGATGTCGCGGATGGAGGCGCCGTGGAAACCGCGATCGAGGAACAGCTGTTCGGCGGCGTCGAGGATCCGGGTCTTGGTCTCGGGGGCGCGGCGGCGGTCGACCTTTGCGGGGGGTGACTTCGCTCTTTTTTCGGCCTGGACTGGCTGAGTCAACGCTTTGGTGGATGCCTTGGGCTTGGGCTTGGGTTTATCAGCGGGGGTGACGTCATTCACGGCGAGGGGGGATCCTTGTCGGTTTGGGGGGCAGATCGGACATGGGCTGGGTCTGCTCTCGTCAGGCTAGTCGTTCTTGGGCGGGGGCGAGGGTGGGCCGGAAACCGCTGTCTCGCCGTCCCCCAAAAAAGAGGTTGGCGCTGTCGCGAGAGGACACGCGAGCCTCCAGAGCCACCTTGTTTTTCTGTGGTTGAGCCACATGCGGGTCACGCGTGTACGCGCCGCAAGCTCGACAACCGCAAGCGGTCGGGCCCACAAACCCGGCTGCCAAATCAAAGGATTACCCCAGGTACGAGAATAGGCGACCCCGCTCGCGCGCTGCAAGCCTGCCGCAGATCCGTCGCGGTAGGCGTCGTTGGGAGCAAAGGTGGCGGAAGCAGCGTCCATGCTGGCGGCAGTTCAGAAGGCCGGACGGATGGAGTGCCGACCATCCCACTCGGCCGCGGCGTCGCGGATACGCTGGAAGAACTCCGCCTGCACGTCGCTGGCTTCGATGAGTTCGACCATGGCCCCGAGTTCGGCGCTGGTGTCCAGATAGGCGAAGCGCTTGCCGCCGAAACTGCCGCTGAACGCCACCTCGGCGCCGGCATCCGTGTAGGCGGCCAGGTCGCGGTCGTAGGCATCGCAGTAGTAGGCCACGTGGTGGAAGGCCGTGGCGCCGACGGGAACGGTGTCGCGGTAGGCCGAGGGCGCGTCGTTGTGCTGGCAGACCAGTTCCACCTGCACGTCTCCGGCCTGGGCCAGGGCGAAGGACACTTCGACGTTTGTGGGTTTCCCGCGATGCCGCTGTTCCTCGATGGTGATGCCTTCCACCAGGAAGAAGGGACCGATGCCCGCAGTGTCGATCCAGTGCTGCATGGCGGCATGGATGTCCGGCACCACCCAGCTGTTCTGGGTGATGCGGCGGTTGGGGAAGGGCTTGGTAACCGTCACTGGGCCGGCTCCGCTTCGTCGGTGACGATGTTCTCCATGCCGTGCAGGGGCGTGAAGGTCTTGTTGAAGTAGTACCAGCGGCCGTCGCGCTTGATGTACTCGTGGTCGTAACGACCGGTGACCTGGGACGACAGGCCGGCCTCATCAGCCACCACTTCCCGCGTCCACAGCCGCCCGCTGGCGCGATCGCCGTTGATCTCCAAGGCGCCCACAAAGCCTGAGAAGTTCAGGAAGGGGTAGTTGGCGATCTGCTCCACCCACAGTTCGACGATGGCGTCGCGTCCGTGTACGGGCTCACGCCAGGGCAGGTGCCAGGTGGCGTCGGTGGCGAAGCAATGGCCGAAACCATCCTTGTCGCGCATGGATACGGCATCGCCATAGGTGGCGTTGAGCTCCTGGATGGCAATCCGGTCTTCCAGTGGTCCTGTGAAGCCCATGGTGCTTTCTCCTCTCCAACCCGTTTGGGATCTGTGGCCCGATATGGGTATTGCAATTACTTAGTCGATCGTTCAACAATGTATGTCACGCGCTTCCGAGCTGTCAACGAACCCGAGTCGTACAGGGGCGAGCGGGAGCGAATAGGGCATTCATCGACACCGGAGGGGTCACCATGGGTTACCAACAGGGCAAGGTCCTGGGTCTGGCTGTACTGGCGCAGGCCATCATTGCAGCGGGCACGGCCCACGCGCAGGACGGGCAGACCGCCCGCATCGAAGAGATCGTGGTCACGGCCCAGAAGCGGGCCGAGAGCATTCAGGATGTCCCCATTTCCGTCTCGGCCCACACCGGCGAGCAGCTCAAGGATCTCCGGGTCACCAACGTCGTGGATCTGCACAACACCATCCCCAACGTGCAGATCAACACCTTCTCCAATTCACCCGACTCGGCGATCTTCTCCATTCGCGGCATTGGCGTGAACGATGCCGATCCCTATGTCGGCACGACGGTATCGGTGGTGGTGGATGGCGTACCCGTGGGCGTGAACACTGCCGCCCTGGTGTCGCTGTTCGACATTGAGCGGGTGGAGGTCCTGCGTGGCCCCCAGGGCACGCTGTTCGGAGCCAACACCACGGGTGGCGTCATCAACGTCGTGACGCGGCAGCCCACCGGCGAGTACGAGGGTGAGGCACAGGTCGCGGTGGGCAACTACGGCCACCGGGAGCTGAACCTGGCGGTCAACTTCCCGATCGCCGACAACCTCGCCGGCAAGGTCAGTCTGCTGCACACCAGCTCCGATGGTTACTTCCGCAACATCGCCAACGAGCAGCGCCTCGGCAGCAAGAACATCACGGTTATGCGCCCCTACTTGGCCTATGAGGCAGGCGTCTACGACGCTACGCTGATCGGTGAAATCGGCCGCTCGCGCAACGGCTCGCAGACCAACGTGAATTTTTCCGATGCTTCGCTGATCCTGTCGGAACCGGGCGTTACCGATACCGGGCGCATCGAGCATCGTCGTGGTCAGAGCCTTGATCAGCCCGATCAGAACGATCGCGACACTTACGGTCTGACGCTGACGCAGAACCTCGCCACTGACTTCGGCGATTGGGTCTCCATCACCAACTACCGCGAGTACGACCAGGATCTGTTCAGCGACGACGACGCGCTGGTCGCCGTACTGCTCCAGACCCGTCGCCAGATCGAGCACAAGCAGTTCACCCAGGAGCTGCGCAACAGCTTCGAGATCGGCGAGCGCACCCAGGTGGTGGCGGGCCTGTTCTACCTGACCCAGGAATACACCCTGCTCCAGGACGGCAAGCTCGACGGTTTTCTGCCGGGCCTTGGCCAGCCCCAGACCCAGTTCCAGAAGAATCACTCCATCTCAGCCTTCGGTCAGGCTTTCGTCGACCTCACCGACCAGCTCCGACTGCAGGCCGGCCTGCGCGTAGCGCGGGAACGGACCAAGGCGGAATCCACCTCGGCCAATACCTTCAATCCATCCGGTGTCAGCACGTTCAATGACCCCATCATTCCTGGCAGTCTGATCACGGCTGAGGGCAGAAAGACCTGGAACGACGTCGGCTTCAAGGTCAGCCTCGACTACCGGGCCACCGACGACGTGATGTTCTACGGCTACTACGCCCGTGGCTTCAAGTCCGGCGGCTTCACCGGACGGATCGCGGTCCCAGAAGACATCGGACCCTTCGACCCGGAGCAGCTCGACACCTACGAGGTGGGCGTGAAAGCCGACTTCTTCGACAACCGCCTGCGTACCAACCTGGCCGTGTTCTACAACGACTATCAGGACATGCAGGTGGTTCAGAACCTCACCTTCCCCAGCGGGGCCAACAGCGCCACCATTACCAATGCCGGTGCCGCCACCAGCAAGGGCTTGGAGCTGGAGATCACTGCCGTGCCTTTCCCCAACCTGGAACTCCGGTTGTCCGGCGCCTACCTGGACGCCAGTTACGACCGTTATGACTCCCAGGCCCTCGATAGCGCCGGCAATCTTGTGCCCATCAGCTTCGCGGGCAACGATCTCATGAATGCGCCGAAGTGGAGCTCCGCTGGGAGCATTCGCTACTCGGTTCCGATGGCCGCAGGCAGCATCGATTTCTTCCTGCAGCACACCTACACGGCCTCGAAGTTCACCAACTTCACCGCCCTGCCGGAAGAACAGGTGGGCAGCCTGCACCTTTGGCACGGCTCAGTGACCTTCACGCCGATGGACGAGCGCTGGTCCGTGGGCCTGTATGGGCGCAATCTGGGTAACGAGAAGTACTACGGCCAGAAAGCCGTGTTCGCCCCGGCCTTTGCCATCGCGAGCTTAGGGCCGCCGCGTGAGTACGGTCTCGATTTCCGCTACTTCTGGTGAGCCAGCGTCTGGTAAGTCCGACGTGACCACGGCCCACTCCAGGGAGGCTTCGATCATGACGGATCGCATTCCCGCTGCGCGTCTCGAGCGGCTTTTGCTGGCCGCCGAGGTCCCGAACAACGGCAATCGTGCCGTGCGCGTGGGGGAGCTCTGTCTGCTGGTCTGCAATGCGGACGGGCAGTTTCATGTGGTCGAGAACCGCTGCTCCCATCAGAAGAGTCCGCTTGAAGGTGGCCGCATTCGTCGCGGCCACCTGTCCTGCCCGCTGCATGGCGTGCGCTTCAACCTCAGCACCGGAGAACCGCTCGGTGCACTGACGCGTGTGCCTATCCGTACTTACCCGGTCCAGATCATCGACGGCTTCGTGGCTGTCGAGCTCAGGGATTCGGGTGCACGACCTACAGGAGGCTGAGATGAGTCAGGCAGTAGCAACCGCAACCGGACGGCCCGAGAAAGTCCAGGAACCTGCCCTGCGCGGCGATCCTATCAATGCCGGGCGCTACACCTCTAGCGAGTACTTCCGCCAGGAGTGGCAGCGCATGTGGATGCGCACCTGGCAGATCGGTGGGGTGTCCTACCAGGCCGCCGAGCCTGGTGACTACCTGGTGACCGAGCTGGGTCCGGAGTCCGTCCTGCTCGTTCGCCAGCAGGACGGCTCCATGAAAGGCTTCTTCAACGTCTGCCCCCATCGCGGCACCCGGGTGATGGCCGGCGACGAAGGCAGCGCCGAGCGCTTCACCTGCCCCTATCACGGCTGGCAGTTCGACCATACCGGCGTGGTGGTGGCCGCACCCAATGCCGACGACTTTCCCCAGGGCAACCCCTGCGGCCACCTGCGCATGAAACCCGTGCAGGTGGCGGAACTGTTCGGCTTCATCTGGTTCAACATGGATGCCGAGGCGCCCTCGCTGACTGAGTGCCTCGGCCCCAATGTGGTCGAGGAGATCGGCAGCTACCGGATGGAGAAGATGGTCCGGGTGCTCAACATGTCCACGCAGGCAGACTGCAACTGGAAGATCATCACTGACAACTTCAATGAGGCCTATCACGTCCAGGTCCTGCATCCGGAGCTGATTCCCTACATTGAGAGCCAGGCGGACATCTGCCAGTTCGATCTGCTCCGCGGGGGCCACAACCGTGGCTGGTTCCCCGCCCACCAGCCCTCCATGCTCTACCAGGGTGAATCCGTACCGGAGCCGCTGGCGAGCATGGTCCGGGAGTGGGACATCGACCCTGAGCAATGGCAGGGCAAAAACCGGCTCGCGGACATTCGCCTGGAGGTACAGAAGCAGAAGCGGCGGCTGGGTGCCGCGCGCGGCTTTGCGCACTACGAACATCTGAAGGACTACCAGCTCACCGACTACATCATCTACAACCTGTTTCCGAACTCGGTGATCACCGTGGGCCCGGATGGTGTGCAGCTGCTGCGGCCGCGCCCCCACGAAACTGACCCCCAGAAGTGCTACTTCGATCACTGGTGGCTGGTGCCGGAAATCGAAGGGCGGACCATGACTCCCTCGCCTGCGGGCGGCCCGGATCTGCCAGTGGCCGATGCGGAGCACGAGTTCGTGGAGTACGGCACCAAGACCCTCGGCACCACCACCGATCAGGACCTGAGCATCGCTGCCGTTCAGCAGAAGGGATTGTCGTCGGCGGCTATGGATGACTTCTACCTGTCCCATCAGGAACGACGGGTGCAGCGCTTCCATGAGGTGCTGAACGACTACGTGGAAGGCAACACGGCGGCTCGGAGCGTCTGATGGCCTCTACTGCCCAGGCCATTGCGTCGGTGCTGGACAGGCAGGCCATCGCAGCCAACCTGGCCTGTCATGCCTTCGGCCTCGATCGGCGAGACCTTGCTTTGATCCGGCGCGCCTACACTGAGGAGGCCACGGTGGCCTACGGCCTATTCGAGGGCAAAGCCTTCGACTTCGCCGAGATGATCGCCGGCTTCATGGCCACCATGCCGCCGACCCTGCATCGGACCAGCAACATGCTGATCCGGGTGGATGGGGACACGGCCGTGTCGGAAAGCTGCGTCATCACCTGCATGACGCTGCCCGATGCCGACAACCCGCAGACCTCACTGGTTCAGGGGCGTTACCTCGACCGGCATCGACGCGTCGGCAACGGCTGGCGCATCGAGCACCGCACCTATGTGTTCGACTGGCACCTCAACGCCGATATCGATGGGTCAGTGCCCGACGTACTCCCGGCCCATGCCGCTCAGTCCGCCCCCGTCCTGCCCCTGGCCTTTGCCCACGAGGAGACGAACGTGTCCCTGTCCGATGATCTG
Organism: Pseudomonadales bacterium; assembly: GCA_007130155.1. GTDB lineage: Bacteria > Pseudomonadota > Gammaproteobacteria > Pseudomonadales > Azotimanducaceae > SLTB01. The sequence continues at coordinate 5,308 of SLTB01000238.1, read as the reverse complement.
CGCGCCGGCCTCGAAGCGGCGCTGGTACGCAACGCCATTCACGATCTCATCATGCTGCAGGCCCGGGCCATCGACCGCGGTGACGAAAGCCTGCTCGCTACCCTTTGGCATACGGGTGCGAAAGTCGACCTTGGATTCTTCGCCGGCAGCGCCGAGGAGTTCTGCCCGTTCATCATCAGTGCCACCGCTGGCATGCAACGCATGACCCATACCGTGGCCAACGAACATATTGAGGTGCGCAGAGACGAGGCCGTGGCGGAGAGCTACGTGGTCGCCTTCACCACCTTCGAAGCCAGCGAGGGCGAGGCGGTCGACGAGATCACTGCCGGACGCTATCTCGACCGCTTTGCTCTCCGGGACGGCACTTGGAAGTTCACCGAGCGCCGTTTCGTGACGGACTTTTCAACGCGTCAGTCGGCGCAACCGGAATCGCCCGAGGCCATGACCGCGCAGCTCACCCTGCGCGGCAAGCGCTCGGCGGATGATCCCGTGTATGCGTTCTGGGCTCAATGACGAACGGAGTGATGACAGGGTCAGCCATGAATGGCATGCGAGCGGTCGATTGCCAATAGCGCATTCGCGGCTGAGGCCGCGAATCAAAGGAGCAGAGACATGAAGCAGAACATCGGGTCCGTCGAGGACCGCCTCGCTATCCGCGAGCTGATCGAGACCTATCACGAAGCCGTGCTGATCAATGATCCCGAACTGTGGATCGATACCTGGTGCCAGGACGGCCGCTGGAATCTCGGTGAGGGCAGCGAAGTTCAGGGCCACGATGCCATCCTCAAACACTGGACGGACGCCATGGCGCACTTCGATTTCGTCGGCATGTTCGGTACGCCCACCGGGATTCGCGTCGACGGCGACAAGGCGACTGCGCGCTGGTACACCAACGAGATCTGCCGCAAGAACGACGGTGAGATGCTGCGCATCTGCGGCAACTACCACGATCACTACCGGCGTGAAGCCGACGGCTGGCGCATTGCCAAGCGTGAATACAGCATTCTGTTCATGCAGCGACCGGTCTATGAACCCGATGAGGGCGCCCACTGGCGCTAACCTCGACTTCCAGGAGAGTCGACATGTCTGAACCCCTTCGTCACCCCGACACCATGAGCGGGCGCGATCCCAGCCTCCTGCGCGGCGATGTCATCGACGGCGAGCGCTACTACTCGCCCGAGTTCGCCCAGCGCGAGTGGGAGCACCTGTGGAAGCGCATCTGGCACGTGGCCGGCCGGACGGCCGAGCTGCCGGAGCCTGGGGACTACATCGTCCACGACTTCCTGCACGAGTCGGTGATCGTGATCCGTCAGGACGATGGCGGCCTGAAGGCCTTCTACAACAGTTGTGGCCACCGCGGCATGCGGCTGGCCTGGGATGCCTCCCATGCGGCCGACGGCCTGCACTGTCCCTACCATGGCTGGGTCTGGGGCCGCGACGGCGTCCTGAAGGATCTGCCTGATCCGGACGATTTTCCCCAGGGCAATCCCTGCGGTGAGCTGTCGCTGGTGGAAGTCCGTTGCGACACCTGGGGCGGATTCGTCTGGTACACCATGGATCCCAAAGCCCCGGCGCTGCTGGATTACCTCGATCCCATGCCGGGGGTTTACGCGAACTATCCGCTGGACACCTGCGTGCGGGTGTTCTGGATGAAGGTCAACCTCAACACCAACTGGAAGTTCGCCACCGACAACTTCAGCGAGTCCTACCACACCCGTACCGCCCATCCCCAGGTGCCGCCGTGGATCGATCAGGACTACTGGTCCTCACGCCATGAGATGTGGCCCAACGGCCATGGCCGCACCGTGCAGCCCATGCGGCCGTCCTTGCGCGACCGCCTGCCGGAGGGTGAACCCCACCCCTTCGACGCACTACTGCGGGCCTGGGACATCGATCCGGACAGCTACCCGGACTTCGAGACCAAGGCCATGCAGGGCTGGCTGGACCTGAAGGCCCAGAAGCGCAGGCTCTGGAAGGAACGCGGCTATGTGCACTACGAGCACATGGACGACGAGCAGCTCACGGACAGCCCGCATACGGTGATCTTTCCCAACGTCACCATTTCCTTCCTGCCGGACAACATCATCTTCTTCCGCACCGAGCCGCACCCGGACGATCCCAGCAAGTGCACCTTCGATCTCTGGTGCATGGCGTTCCCGGTGGAAGGGCAGACGGAGGTCGAGTCCATCATGGCCGACGTGCAGCCGCTGGCAGAGGCGGAGTTCCAGCACCGGGCGTTCGACGGTGGTCGCGGGGTTCCCGAGATCGCCGGCCAGATCGTCTATCAGGACATGCTACTGGCGGAGGGCCAGCAGCGCGGCTGGCGCTCCCAGGGTTATCGCGACTGCTATCTGGCGGGCCAGGAGTCCCGGGTGCGCTACTTCCACGAGGTTCTCAATGATTACCTCGAGGGGCGCCGCTAGCCGGGCGAGGTCCCAGCAAGGCCATGCCAGCGGTTGGCTTCTCGCTCGGCCTAAGGGTGTGGGAGCCCGCAGTGCGGGCGATGCATCGAGATGCAGCGCCTGGCGGCGCTGATCGCCCGCGCTGCGGGCTGTTGGGGCCCATCCATGGCCCGCACCCTTCGGGCGCCCTGCGGGGACGCATTCCGCTCCAGGCAGAATGCGCCCACAAGGGCAGGCCACGTCCATCGCATCGCACGTTCCTTCCGCCACAGCCCGTAGTGCTGACGATCAACCATGACGGCGGAGCCGGAGCTTTCCCGTCGCGACAAGCGCGAACTCCGGCGGTGGGCCAGGACTGGACATCGTCCGCCCTGCCCCTGCCCTGATATGCTGCGGCCCAGCCGCTGACCGGGTACACCGGAGGCGCCGCCCTCCATCCGATCCGCGCGAGGCCCCTGATGAAATTCCGTTTTCCCATCCTCATCATCGACGAGGATTTCCGCTCCGAGAACACCTCCGGACTCGGTATCCGGGCCTTGGCGGAGGCCATCGAGAGCGAAGGCGGCGAGGTCATCGGCGCCACCAGCTACGGTGATTTGTCTCAGTTCGCCCAGCAGCAATCCCGGGCCTCCGCCTTCATCCTCTCCATCGATGACGAGGAAGTGCTGGCTGACGCCGAGGACGGTGGCCCCGCCCTTGGCAAGCTGCGCGAGTTCATCCAGGAGATCCGCTTCAAGAACACCGACATCCCGATCTTCCTCTATGGCGAGACCCGCACCTCTTCCCACATTCCCAACGACATCCTGAAGGAGCTGCACGGCTTCATTCACATGTTCGAGGACACGCCGGAGTTCGTCGCCCGGCACATTCTGCGGGAGGCCCGCTCCTACACTGATGGACTGGCGCCGCCGTTCTTCCGCGCCCTGCTCGAATACGCCCAGGATGGCTCCTACTCCTGGCACTGCCCGGGGCATTCCGGCGGTGTGGCTTTCCTGAAGAGCCCGGTGGGGCAGATGTTCCATCAGTTCTTCGGCGAGAACATGCTGCGGGCGGACGTCTGTAATGCGGTGGAGGAACTCGGTCAGCTGCTCGATCACACCGGCCCCATCGCGGCCTCCGAGCGCAATGCGGCGCGCATCTTCGATGCGGACCATTGCTACTTCGTCACCAATGGCACCTCGACGTCGAACAAGATGGTCTGGCATTCCGCGGTGGCCGCCGGCGACATCGTCGTGGTGGACCGCAACTGCCACAAGTCCATCCTGCATGCCATTATCATGACCGGTGCGATCCCGATCTTTCTGACGCCGACGCGCAACCGGCTGGGCCTCATCGGCCCGATTCCGCTGGACGAGTTCCGACCCGAGACCATCCGCGCCAAGATCGAGGCCAACCCCTTTGCGCGCGCGGCGCTGGAGAAACACCCGGAGCGCAAGCCGCGCATCCTCACCATCACCCAGAGCACCTACGACGGCATCGTCTACAACGTGGAGATGCTGACGGACCTGCTGGACGGCTTCATCGAGAACCTGCACTTCGACGAGGCCTGGCTGCCGCACGCCACCTTTCACGACTTCTACCGCAACATGCACGCCATCGGCCGCGACCGCGACAACTGCGACGAGTCCATGGTGTTTGCCACCCACTCCACCCACAAGCTGCTCGCAGGCATTTCCCAGGCCTCCCACATCCTCGTCAAGGAACCCAAGAGCCGGAAGCTCGACCGGCACATCTTCAACGAGGCCTACCTGATGCACACCTCCACCTCGCCACAGTACGCCATCATTGCGTCCTGCGACGTGGCGGCGGCGATGATGGAGCGCCCTGGCGGAACCGCGCTGGTGGAGGAATCGATTCTCGAAGCGCTGAACTTCCGCCGCGCCATGCGCAAGGTGGACGCCGAGTGGGGCAATGAGTGGTGGTTCCAGGTCTGGGGGCCGGACGAGATTCCCGCCGAGGGCATTGGCAGTCAGAGTGACTGGATGCTGCGACCTGAGGACACCTGGCATGGTTTCGGCCCGGTGGCGGCGGGGCTGAACATGCTCGATCCGATCAAGGCCACGGTGATGACGCCGGGTCTGCGACTCGACGGCGAGTTCATGGAGACAGGCATCCCGGCAGAGATCGTGACCCAGTACCTTGCCGAGCACGGCGTCATCATCGAGAAGGCCGGTCTCTACTCGTTCTTCATCATGTTCACCATCGGCATCACCAAGGGCCGCTGGAACACTCTGGTCAGTGCCCTGCAGCAGTTCAAGGATGACTACGATCGCAACCTGCCGATGTGGAAGGTGCTGCCGGAATTCGTCGATCAGTTCCCGCGCTACGAGCGCATCGGTCTACGCGACCTGTGTCAGTCCATTCACGAAGCGTACCGGGCCAGCGACATCGCGCGGGTGACCTCCGACATGTACGCCTCGGAGCTCATTCCCAAGATGACGCCTTCGGATGCCTACGACCGCATGATCCATCGCGAGATCGACCGCGTGAGCATCGACGAACTCGAAGGCCGGGTCACGGCGGTGCTGCTCACACCGTATCCGCCGGGGATTCCGTTGCTCATTCCTGGGGAGTTGTTCAACCAGACCATCATCGACTATCTGAAATTCTCCCGTGACTTCAACCGTCGTTTCCCGGGCTTCGGCACCGACATCCACGGGCTGGTCACCGAGGAGGTCGATGGCGAGAAGGTGTACTTTGTAGACTGTGTGCGTACCCGAAGCAGCTGACGGGTCCGACTCCCCGCGGGAGTGGCTTCATCCGCGAACAGCACGCAAGGTGTTGACCCCTCGTGTCGCATTCGCGGCTGAAGAGGGTGTCGCAAAAGGTTGGCAAGACTCCGTGGGAGCGGATTTATCCGCGAATGGACTGCCAGAAATCAATGACTTGCGGGGTCATTCGCGGAT
>SLTB01000125.1 GCA_007130155.1 Pseudomonadales bacterium | reverse complement strand
TGCTGCATTTGGCCTTCAATCTGCTGTGGCTGTGGGAGTTCGGTCGGCGCATCGAGGATGTGCAGGGACGCGGGCGGCTGCTGGAGGGGGTGCTGATCCTGGCGCCCATCTCAAACGTGGCCCAATGGCTGGTGGGCGACGGGCCCATGTTCGGGGGCCTGTCTGGCGTGATCTACGGCCTGCTCGGTTATCTGATCGTGGCCGGGCGTCTGACCGGCGATTCGCGCCTGACGCTGCCGCCCGCGCTGGTGGTGATCCTGCTGGTGTTCCTGGTGCTGTTCTCGACCGGGGTGACCGCTGCCTTCGGTCTGCACATCGCCAATGCGGCTCACTGGGGCGGTTTCATTGCCGGTGTGCTGTGGGGGCTGCTGCGGGTTCGAAGGGCTCGGCCGACCGTTGGCGACGGGCCGGACTGGCGGGCGTGATGCTATGATTAGGGCTTCGAAATTCCTGGAGTTCAGGCCCCCTCATGACCGATACCCCACGCCGTCGCGCTCCTGAAAGTCAGCGTCCCTCGGACTTCGCCAGCGCCGTGGCGAGCCTGGACCGGGCCACCTACGAGAACCTGCGCCGGGCGCTGGCGCTTGGTCGCTGGCCTGACGGCCGCAACCTGGAGCCGCGGCAGCGGGAGATCTGCATGGAGGCAGTGCTGAACTGGGAGGCGGCGCATCTGCCGCCGGAACAGCGCACCGGGTACATCGAAGCGAAGGCCTGCCGTGACGCGCCTGAGCCTGACCGCATCCGCATTCTGGGGGAGGGATGAGCGGCCTGGAACGGCTTGCACTGGGCACCCTGGCGAAGATGCGCAGTGAGGCCGAAGCACCCGTGGCCTATGCCATGCCAGTGGGTGATCTCGACGTCGCCATGAATCCCCTGCTCGGACAGCGCGTGGCGCTGCGCTATGACGGCACCATTCTCTGCGTGGCCTGTGGTCGACGGACGAACAAGAGCTTCAGTCAGGGTTACTGCTACCCCTGCTTCAAGAGTCTGGCCGCCTGCGACACCTGCATCATGAGTCCGGAGCGCTGCCACTTCCGCGAGGGCACTTGCCGGGAGCCGGAGTGGGGCCTGGCAAACTGTATGACTGGCCACGTGGTCTATCTGGCCAATGGCACCGGCCTGAAGGTGGGCATCACTCGTGCCGGTCAGGTGCCGACACGCTGGATCGATCAGGGCGCGATTCAGGCGCTGCCGCTGGCGCGCACGGCCACCCGGCAGCAGGCGGGGCTGGTCGAGGTAGCCTTGAAGGCCCACGTCAGCGACCGCACCCAGTGGCAGACGCTGCTGAAGGGCAACCCGGAGCCCATGGATCTGCCTGCCGCCCGCAGCGACCTGCTGGCGCGCTGTGCACCAGCAATCGAGCGCCTGCAGGCCGAGTTCGGCCTGCAGGCCATCGTTCCTGCAGACGACGCCGAGATGTGGTCCTTCGACTACCCGGTGCTCGAATTCCCGACCAAAGTGCGCTCGCTGGCGCTGGAGAAGCTCGGCGAGGTGGAAGGGGAGCTGCTGGGCATCAAGGGCCAGTATCTGATCCTGAGTTCAGGAGTTATCAATATCCGCAAGTACACCGGACACGAGGTGGAACTGCTCGCCGCGGTCTGAACCCGCGCGCAGGCCACCTTCACACCGCAACAGGAGACATCTGCCATGCTCATGAAGGAAAGCCAGCCGCCCGTCATCCGCCTCGCCGAGTACCGGCCGCCGGAGTTCCTGATCGACCAGACCGAGCTGAGCTTCGAGCTGGCTGAAGGCGGCACCACGGTGACCTCCGAGACCCTCCTGCGGCGCAATCCGGATGCCGAGGACGGGCAGGCGCCGCTGCGCCTGGACGGTGAACAACTGGAACTGCTGTCGATCACTGTCGACGGCGAGGTGCTTGGCAGCAACGAGTACAGCGTCGACGACGAAGGCCTGACCCTGCATGCGCCCAAGGACAGCTTCAGTCTGAAGGTGGTGACGCGCATCGTGCCAGAGCAGAACACCGCGCTGGAGGGGCTCTATAAGTCCGGCGGCATGTACTGCACCCAGTGCGAGGCCGAGGGCTTCCGTCGCATCACCTACTACCTGGACCGTCCGGACGTCATGGCGCCCTTCCGGACGACGATCATCGGCGACGGCAGTGCCTTTCCGGTGATGCTCTCCAACGGCAACGAAGTGGCGCGGGAGGTCCTCGACGACGGTCGCAGCAAGGTGACCTGGGAGGATCCCCACAAGAAACCGGCCTATCTGTTCGCGCTGGTGGCAGGGACCCTCGAACACATCGAGGACAGCTTCACCACCATGAGCGGGCGCGAGGTGACTCTGCGGATCTACACCGAGCCCCACAACATTGGACAGGTGGACTACGCCATGGACGCGCTGAAGCGCTCCATGCGCTGGGACGAGGAGGTCTATGGCCGCGAGTACGACCTGGATATTTTCATGATCGTCGCCGTGGATGACTTCAACATGGGGGCCATGGAGAACAAGGGGCTGAATGTCTTCAACACGTCCTGCGTACTGGCGGCACCGGAGACGACCACCGATGCGGGCTTCCAGCGCGTTGAGGCGGTGGTGGCCCATGAGTACTTCCACAACTGGACCGGCAATCGCATCACCTGCCGGGACTGGTTCCAGCTGTCGCTGAAGGAAGGCTTCACGGTGCTGCGGGATTCCCAGTTCTCGGCGGATCAGAACTCGCCGACCATCAAGCGCATCGAGGACGTGAATATCCTGCGGACCATGCAGTTCGCCGAGGATGCAGGCCCCATGGCCCATCCGGTGCGGCCGGATTCCTACATCGAGATCTCCAATTTCTACACCTTGACGGTCTATGAGAAGGGTTCGGCGGTGGTGGGCATGATCCACACGCTGCTTGGGCCGAAGCGTTTCCGTGCGGGATCGGACCTCTACTTCGAGCGCCACGACGGCCAGGCCGTGACCTGCGATGACTTCGTGGCGGCCATGGAGGACGCCAGCGGCGTCGACCTTTCCCAGTTCCGGCTCTGGTACAGCCAGGCAGGCACGCCGATGATCGAGGTCACCGAGACCTACGATGATGTCGCGCTGGAATATTGCCTGACGCTTCGGCAGAGCTGTCCGGCGACGCCGGGTCAGCCTGAGAAGCGGCCCTTCCACATTCCCGTAGCCGTGGGCCTGATCGGCCAGGACGGCATCGAGATGCTTGGCGCGGCGGGTCAGGCCAATGGCTTCGACGTGCAGGTGGCGTCCGCGACGGAAGTGGAGAATCCCAAGGGCGACGGGACATTGGTTCTGCACTTGAAGGAAGCGGAACAGACCTTCGTGTTCAGCGCTGTCCCGGCGCGGCCGGTGTTGTCATTCCTGCGCGACTTTTCCGCTCCGGTGAAGGTGCGCATGCAGCGTCGGCGCGAGGACCTGATCGTGCAGATGGCTTCCGATGCGGACGGTTTTGCGCGCTGGGACGCCGCCCAGACCTTCTTCAGTGAAGTGATTCTGGAGCGGGTGAAGAATCCGGACGGGGAGTTCGATAACCGGTTGGAAGGCGTGGTCGGGCGCCTGCTCGAGGCGGCCCTGATCGCTCCTGATGATGGCGAAGCCAAGGCCCTGGTCGCGGCGCTGCTGACGCTGCCGGCGGAGGAGTATCTCGGTCAGCAGATGGACGTGGTGGATGTGGACGGCATTCATCGGGTGCGTGAGGCGCTGCGTGAGCGCATCGGTGTTCGCTACGCCGAGCGGCTGCGGGAAGTCTATCTGTCCAATGGGCATGACGGCGGCTACGTTCCGGATTCGGTGGGCTTCGCACGCCGCAGCCTTCGCAATCTTGCGCTGGCCTATCTCACCCTGGCGCCGGAGGCCGATGGCCTGGAGCTGGCGGAGCAGCAGTACGCGGACGCGGACAACATGACGGATCGTTCGGCGGCGCTGCGAGTGGTAGCGTGGTCGGCGCGTCCGGAAGCTGTAGCCGTTGCTGAGCGGCTGCTGGCGGATTTCCTGGAGCGGTACCGCAGCGAGGCGCTGGTGGTGGATCAGTGGTTCGCAACCCAGGCGTTGTCGACGGCGCCGGGGGCCCTGGAGCGGGTGAAGGCGCTGACGGAACACGAGGCCTTCGATGCCCGCAATCCGAACAAGATCCGCTCCGTGGTGGGGGCTTTCTGCGGCCAGAATCCGGTAGGCTTCCATGCGGCTGATGGCAGCGGCTATGAGTTTCTGGCCGATTGGGTGACCCGGCTCAATACCAGTAATCCCCAGATCGGCGCGCGGCTGCTCGCACCCTTGACCCGCTGGCAGCGCTACGACGCGGGCCGGCAGGCGAAGATGCGTGCGGCGTTGGAGCGCATCGCCGCCGAGGACGATCTCTCCCGCGACATCTACGAGGTGGTGAGCAAGTCGCTGAATGCATGATCCGAAGCGTTTCCCACCTACCAACTTGGCGCTGTCTCTGGGAGCCCGCCCTGCGGGCGATGGTTTGACGCCGCTCAGAAGGAAGGATGACTGCAGCGCCTGATGGCGCTGATCGCCCCCACTGGGGGCTCCCACGGCCTTCGATGGAGCGACAGTCCTGCTGCGGAGCTGTCTTTGTGGGAGCCCGCATTGCGGGCGATGGCTCACCGATTTGGGGCGTAGAGTTCTGGCAGGGCAGCCGGGCGAGGTTGGGAAGGGGGTGTGCTGTGATGGTGGCGCTTCACCCAGCTCGCCAGGGCCTTACCATTCCAGGGTTTGGCGGCTGCGGATGAATACAGCGCCTGATCCAGTTCGGCGAGCAGGGGGCGCAAGGCTCCCCGGGATTCCGGTGGGACTCGCTGCAGCAGGGTGTCGCCGTGGTCGCCGCAGGCGCGTAGCCAGCGGTCCAGTGCGCGACGCGCCTTGGTGGGATCGTTGGCCGCGCAGGCAGCCAGCAGGGCCTTGCGTTCGGCGGCAGCATTGGGGACGGGAGGGGCTGTGCTCGCCGGTGGCTGTGCGCGCCGCTGTCGGATATGCCAGAGACCATAGAGGGCGGCGCCCACCCACAGCAGGATGGCGATCAGCGTCAAGGCGGGCCAGGTCCCAATTTCGCCGACGGGTGACTCTGGCGGCGAAGCGGCTGCCTGTGGCCTCGCCAGGCCGTTGACAGGGTCTGGATCGGGCAGTGCCTGGGGCAGATTCGACGGCGCGACGGGGAAGCGCCGCGACGGGATCACGGCGCGGCGAATGGTGTCGCTGTCTAGGTCCCACCACAGCACGCTGATCTCGGGCAGATCAATGAAGTCCACCACCTGGGCCATGAGGGTCGCGGCCTGGATGCGGGTGGCAACGAAGCGATCACCGCGGCGATCTTCGTCCAGAACGGGCGACTCTGAATAGTGGCGTACGCCGGGCGTCGTCCCGAAGTCGAGCTCCGGCAGGCTGCTGGCGGCCAGTCCCTGAGCCTGGAGGGTCAGGACGCGATTGATCGGTTCGCCCTGACGGAAGCGCGGTGGGTTGGGGTCGAAAGCGTCGCCCAGGGTGAGGTTGCGGGCGGGCAGCCAAGGCGCATCGGCCGGCCAGGCGTCGGGCTGGGGCCGCACTTCGATGCGATGACCTTCACTGGCGAGGCGCAGATTACGGCGGCGGATGGCGCCGTCGGCGGTGCTGACACGAACGGCGCCAACGAAGCTCTCCGGAGGCACTTCCAGGGTTCCGCTGCGTTGTGGAACGAGTGCGTAGCGGCGTTCGATGACCAGATAGTTCTGGCCGTCGCGAACCTCCATGTAGTTGCTGGCTCCTCCCATGGGTTCCACCACGGCCTCTTCGAAGCGTGGCATTGGCGGCAGTTCGCCGAACAGCACCGCGTTCTCGGAATAGTACAGGCGCACTCGGTAGGTGAGCTGTTCCTGGACCCAGACTTCGTTGCTGCTGACGTCGGTTTCCATGAAGACCATCTGCGCCATTTCCTGCCGGGCCTGGGCCGTCGGCTCGGTGACGGTGATGATGATGGGTTTGGTCTGCTCGCCGTCGATGCTGAAACTGGGGATGGTCAGCGCTCCCCGACGCTTGGGCTGCAGCGTCAACGACCAGCTGGTGACCGCGTGAGGGCGGCCCTGGATCAGGGCCAGCTGATGGGCGCGCTGCTGATTGAGGATGATGAAGTCGTCTTCGAGGCGGTCGAAGCCGAAATCGTCCCCGCGGGCCTGACCGCCGTAGCGGATCTCGAGGACGATGACATCATTCTCGTCGATGACCTGACGATCGACGTGGGCTGCGAGCTCGGCCCTCAGCCAAGGGGACAGCAAAAGCAGCAACAGCAACAGCATGCCGTAGGCATGAGACCTCTTGGCCGGATTCACCATGGTGGTCCGCTCTCGGAGACTTCGTGGCCCTCCCTTCGGCGCCGCTCCGCTTCATAGCGGAATTTGCGCTGCAGCAGCGCGCTGGGGTCGTCGTTGATCCGGCGCAGCCATTGTTCAAGGGCCTGTTCCCGCTCCCTGTCCTCGGCGGTGCTGGCATCGCGCTCGGCCTGGGTCTGCTCAGCCTGTTGAGGCTGTTCCGGCTCCCCGCTTTGGGATTGCGGGTCCTCGGTCTGATCACCTTCGCGCTGCTGTTCGTCTTCGCCCGTGTCGGGATCCCTGTCGCTGGTCTCGGGATCGCCGTCGCCCTGACGCGACACAGCGGAGCCTTCGTCGTCATCATCCCAGCTTGGATTGTCTCGCTGGCTCGATTCATCGTTGGCCGCCGGCGGCGGGTCCTGTTCGAGAATACGCTCGATCAGCTCCTTGTTGTGGCGGGCGTCGTCGAAATCCGGATCGAGTTCTAGGGCAGCATCGAATTGCGCCAGCGCAGCCTCGAACTGTTCCGAGCGGGCCAGGGCCGTGCCGCGGTTGTAGTGGCTGCGGGCGTCGTCACCAGGGAAGGCGCGTGCGGCCTGATCGTACTGTTGGCTGCGGTAGAGCGCGGTGGCGCGCCAGTCGGGATCCTCGAAGCGCTCGGCGGCAGCTTCCGGCCGACCGGATTGAAGGGCGCGGTGAGCCTGCTGGTCGGCGCGTTGGAGCAGGTTGCGCCATTCCCAGGCGGCGGCATCCGGTGGCAGCAGGATGAGGGCGAGCAGTGGGGCGGCGAGGATGCCGCGGCGGAAGGCGAACAGGGCCACGGGCAGCAGCAGCAGAATGAGCCAGGGACCCGCATCGATCCAGAGTTCGTGCTCCCGCTGCCGATCGCTGGCCTGGATCTGGGCGGCGTCGAAGGCGGTGAACAGGCGCTGAAGATCGCTGCCATCCGCGGCGAAGCGGGCGTAGCGGCCGCCGCCACTGCGGGCGATGTTGCTCAGCACCGATTCATCGAGTCGGGTGATGACGACTTCGCCACCGGCGCGCAGCTGGCCGTCGCGATTGAGCCGCTCCAGCGGAATGGGCGCCCCGGATTCGGTGCCGACGCCAAGGACGGAAAGCGGAAAGCGCTCATCCACCGCGGTAAGCAGCTCTGTGGGCCGGTGGACGCCCGCGGTCATGAGCAGGATGCGGCCGCGATCGATACCGGAGTCGAGGAAGAGCTGGTTGGCCTGGCGGATCGCCCGGTCGGGTCGGTTGCCGAACAGGGGCATGATGCGAGGCTCCAGCGGCCCGAGCAGGTTGGTGATGGTGCGGACGTCGTCGGTCAAGGGCACCACCACGTGGCTGTCGGCAGCGTAAACCACCAGGGCGGTCTGCCCATCGCCACGGTCGGCGAGGATGTCTTCTATCTTGAGCCGGGCGCGGACGAAGCGCGCAGGGGCCAAATCCTCGGCGTACATTGACAGGGTCAGGTCGAGGACGATCACCAGCGCATCACCGCTGCGGGTCACGGGCTGGGGCTGCTGCTGCCAGGTGGGGCCAGCCAATGCGACCACGGCCAGGGCCCAGGCGGCGAATACGGTGGACAGCAGTGTGCGGCCAGTGCGGCGCCAGCTCGATTCCAGCAGCCAGGGCATGAGCTTCGGGTCCACGGCCTTGCGCCAGGCGCTGCCGTTCAGTCGCTGGCGCAGGAGCAGCAGCGCCATGGCGGCCAGCGGCAGCAGGGCCCACAGCCACGTGGGCCGCAGAAAGTGGAAATCGGCCAGGGCAGCCATCACAGCAGGCCACCGAGGCCGCGCCGGCCCTGCAAGAGGCCGAGCAGCAGACTGGAGAATAGCGCAACGGTGAGCGGCCAGACGAAGAGTGGGCGCTGCGGCCGGAATGTCTCGTCAGGGCCGGGGACCGGTTCCAGGGCATTCAGATTGCGGTAGATCTGCATCAACTCCTCGCTGTGGCGGGCGCGGAAGTACTGTCCTCCAGTCATTCTGGCGACTTCAATGAGAACGTCCTCATCCATGTCTGAACCGCCTTCGAGGGAGCGCCGTCCGAAGGCGCCGCCGAAGAGGTTCGGGGCTTCTCCTCCGTCGGAACCGAAGCCAATGGTGTAGATGCGAATTCCCGCCTGGGCTGCCAGTTCAGCGGCCTTGATGGGTTCGAGTTCACCGGAGTTGTTGGCGCCGTCGGTCATCAGGACCAGGACGCGGTTCTCTGCTGGCCGATCGCGCAGATGCTTGACGGCGATACCGATGCCATCGCCGATGGCGGTGCGGCCGCCGGCAATGCCCAGGGGAGTCTCCTGCATAAGGCGGTTGACGGTGATCAGATCGAAGGTCAACGGCGCCTTCAGATAGGCGTTGGTACCGAAGAGGATCAGTCCGACCCGATCTCCGCCGCGGCGGGTGACGAAGTCCTCGAACACGAGCTTCAGGACTTCCAGGCGTGATGCAGGCCGGCCATTCAGGGCCATATCCTCGCGATTCATGGAACCGGACAGGTCCACCGCGAGCATCAGATCACGACCGGATACTGGCACCATGACGGTATCGCCGAGGCGCTCGGGGCGGGCGGCCCCGATGAGCAGGGCGATCCAGATCAGCCATAGCGCGGCCAAGGGCAGCCAGCGTTGGGTTGCGCTTGGGCCGCGCTGGGGCAGCAGTGATTCGAAGGTTGTGAGTTGAGGCACTCTGAGCGCGGCCTCGCGCTGGTCACTCGGGCGCAGCAGGCGCCGCAGAACCCAGGGCAAAGGCAGCAGCAGGAAAACCCAGGGCCAGGCGAAGGTCAACATCATGCGGCTGCCTCCGTCAGGGCTGCTCTGGCGGCAACGGTTGGCCCGTCCAGGTGACGCTGTAACCACTGCTGAGACAGTGTTGCCAGCGCATCGGGATCGAATTGCAACGCTGGCGCATAGCGGAGGTTACCCAGAGCGCGGCCGGCGCCGGTGGAAAAACCGTCGGTGCCACCGCTGTGATCGAGGAAGGCGAGCCAGGCATCGCCGGACAGGCGCGCAACGGCCTCGCGCGGATAGCGGGTGAGTGCAGCGCGTTTAAGCAGGGTGGCCAGTTCACTGGCGGACTGGGTATTGGTCCTGCCAGCCGTCTGCAACCGCCAGCGCTCCAGTTCCGCGAGGGCGCGGCGGATGGGCTGCTGGCGCTGAGCCCGGCGCCAGGCGCGCCAGGCGAGCATGATGGCGCCAGCAAGCAGCATGGCTGCCAGCAACCACCATCCAGGTGCCGGTGGCCAGAAGCCGGGTGGGGCGGGCTCGCGAATGTCGCGCAGGGCGTTGAGTAGGTCCAGCGAACCCGGTGGCAGGGATTCGCTGGACCAAGGTATCCAGAAATCGCCGTTCGGGAAGCTCATCGCAGCCACCTCCCGAGACGATGATCGAGATCGTCACCGGTGCTGAATGTGCCGAGTCGCCCGCGTGCACTGCGAACGAGTTCGCCAAGACGCATGACCTGTTCGGTATGGCGTTGCTGCCAGTTTTGACGGGCGGTG
>SLTB01000108.1 GCA_007130155.1 Pseudomonadales bacterium | reverse complement strand
GACGAGGACGAGGACGAGGACGAGGACGAGGACGAGGAGAAGGACAGCAAGCCGGATTCTGACGAAGTGGTGATGCGAGAACTGGTGGCGCGGCCGGGATCAGCGCTGATAGGCAGGAGCGCCAGCGACATCGAACTGCGCACGCGCTATGGTCTTAATCTATTGGCACTGTCCCGCGAGGGGCGCCACAGCATCAAGCGTTTGCGGTCCACCGCCATCGAGGCGGGTGATGTGCTGTTGATGCAGGGATCACCCGAGGCGGTCGCTTCCTTCTCCGGGGATTACGCCTGCGTGCCGTTGGCAGAACGCATTCTGGGCATTGCGGACAAGCGGATCACCACGGTTGCAGCCGTGGTCATGGCGGGTGCAGTGGGCGGAGCTGCGCTGGGACTGGTGCCAGCGGCCATGTCCTTCGTGGCAGGCGTCCTCGCCTACATGCTGCTTCGAGTGGTGCCCCCGCGCAGTCTTTATGAAGCCATCGACTGGCCGGTGATCATCCTTCTTGGTGCACTGATTCCGGTGGCTGGCGCCATGGCCAGCACCGGCGCAGCGGACCTGGTGGCCAATGCACTGGTGAAGGGAGTGGCGCAGGGCAACTCGGTGTTCGCCCTGGCGCTGATCCTGGTGGTGACCATGACCCTTTCGGACTTCATGAACAATGCAGCCACCGCAGCTGTCATGTGTCCCATTGCCATCAGTACGGCGTCGACCCTGGCGGTGAGTCCAGATTCCTTTCTAATGGCGGTGGCGATTGGGGCATCCTGCGCATTCCTCACGCCCATTGGCCACCAGAACAACACCCTGATTCTCGGGCCCGGCGGATTCCGCTTCGGCGACTATTGGAGGTTGGGTCTGCCGATGGAGCTGCTGGTTATCGCGGTGGGCCTGCCGCTATTGCTGCTGGTATGGCCGCTTTGAGGGCAGCCAGTGGTCTGTTCGGCTGATTTGGCCTGCTGCCTTAGTCGGGGCATGATGCTTGGGACGGTGGCGAAGACATCAGCGGTGTTTCGCGCCGGCAGCTGCCCGATCGCTCCATCGAAGATCGTGGGAGCCCGCGTCAGGGGCGATTCCCGCCCTGCAGATTGAATGAGTTGCCAGTTGTTCAAGACCAGAATGGGAAGGAGAGCGATGCGTTTGGGTAGAAAAGTGCTGCTTTCGTTGATGCTTGTCCTGCTCGCACCCGGGTTCGCCGCGGCCGACGATCCTTGGCGCGGCAAAGTCGCCGTCATCACCGGATCTTCCAGCGGCCTTGGTCATGAACTGGCCCTGATCGCGGCCGAAAAGGGCATGAAGCTGGTTCTGGTGGACATCAATCTGGGACCGTCATCGGCCTTGGCGAGTCAGGTCCTGGCGGAAGGTGGCCAGGCGGTGGCCATTGAGGTGGATTTGGCTGACCGAGGACAGCGTTCGCGGGTGATAGAGACGGCATTGGATCAGTACAGCACCGTTGACTACCTGTTCAACAATGCCGGCTACTCCTACCTTGCGACGCTGGAGCAGATGGACGTCGATATGGCGCAGCATCTGTTCGAGGTGAACTACTGGGCCTATGTGGATCTGGCTAACCAGGTGATCCCCGTCATGAAGGCCCAGGGCAGTGGCAGTATTCTCAACGTGGTGTCCATACTGGCCCATCGCTCGGCCCCGCCCGGAACGGGCCATTATGCGGCAAGCAAGGCCGCGCTGGTGGGGATGTTCCAGGCTGCGGCGCAAGAGCTCGAAGGTTATGGCATCAAGGTGTTTCTCGCTTCTCCAGGCGGCATGCGAACGCACATCGGTCGTAATGCCGTTGGACCCCTGGCGGAAGGGCGACGGGATCGTGCGGACGAGTGGGAGCCCCCAGAGATCGCGGCACGGGACATTTTCGCCGCTATGCTTGAGGATGAAGTGCAGTTCTTTCCTGGCTATGTCGAGGGACCTTGATGGCGTTGGTAACGGATGCTGAACATCTGGCCTGGCTGGCCAAAGTCGAAGAACCGATCCTGGAAGCGGCGCTACCGATTTGTGATCCCCATCACCACCTCTGGGATCGGGATGGTTCCCGCTATTTGTTGCACGAGCTTCTGGCCGACCTTGGCAGCGGCCACAACGTGGTCTCCACGGTGTTCATCGAATGCTCAGCCATGTATCGGGCAGAGGGTCCGGAGGCGCTGCGTCCGGTAGGTGAAACCGAGTTCGTCAACGGTGTGGCGGCCATGAGTGCCAGTGGTGGCTATGGACCTGTGCGGGCCTGCGCCGGCATCGTCGGCTTTGCGGATCTGCTTCTCGGTGATGCCGTCGTGGAGGTGCTCGAAGCCCATCTTGCGGCCAGTCCGCGGTTCCGGGGTATCCGCCATGCGGCGGGCTTCGATCCGAGTCCTGATGTGCGCAATTCCCACACCAACCCGCCAGCGGGCCTCTACGGCCGTGAGGACTTCCGCCGCGGATTCGCGCGGCTGGCACCGCTTGGAATGACTTTCGAGGCCTGGCAGTACCACCATCAGCTGTTGGAGTTGACTGAACTCGCGCGCGCCTTTCCGGACACCACCATCATTCTCAACCACTTCAGCGGACCGCTGGGTATCGGACCTTATGAGGGGCATACCGAGGCGATCTTCGCCAAGTGGCGGGAGGATCTGGCGGAACTGGCTCGCTGTCCCAACGTGGTAGCCAAGCTCGGTGGACTGGTGATGCCCATCAATGGTTTCGGCTTCCATAAGCGTAGCAAGCCTCCCACCTCCGAGGCATTGGCTGCCGCCACCGGCGACTGGTACCGGCATGCCCTGGAGTGCTTCAGTCCAGAGCGCTGCATGTTCGAGAGCAACTTCCCGGTGGACAAGGCGAGTTGCTCCTATGCTGTGCTCTGGAACAGTTTCAAACGTCTGGCTGCAGGCTATTCGGCTGCCGAGAAGGCAGCGTTGTTCCAGAATACCGCGGAGCGGGTCTATCGCATCCAAGTCTGATGTGCAGCTGATGTGCGCCTGATGCGGCTGCTTGGATGCAACTGTATGATGCGCGGTTCGCCAAGCGACTACAGACCAGACGGCCATGGAACACCCGGACAGCTTTGACGTTATCGTGATCGGCGGCGGTCACGCCGGCACCGAAGCCGCACTCGCTGCGGCACGCAGTGGTGCCCGCACGTTGCTTTTGACCCAGAGCGTCGAGACCATCGGTCAGATGTCCTGCAATCCTGCCATTGGCGGGATAGGAAAGACCCATCTGGTCAAGGAAATCGACGCCCTTGGCGGCGCCATGGCCCGAGCCGCGGATCAGGCGGGTATTCAGTTCCGGGTGCTCAATGCCCGCAAGGGTCCAGCGGTGCGAGCCACCCGGGCGCAGGCGGATCGGGTCCTCTACCGCAATGCGGTGCGCAGGATCGTGGAATCCCAGCCGGGCTTATCCATCTTCCAGCAGTCGGTCACCGACCTGCGCGTGGAAGGTGACCGGGTGACCGGCGTAGTGACTCAGATGGGTCTGGTATTTGCCGCCGGCGCTGTCGTCCTGACCACGGGTACTTTTCTGGGCGGCCTGATTCACATCGGGCTTGAACAGCATGGAGGGGGCCGTGCCGGCGATGCACCGTCCAACGCCCTGGCCAAGCGCCTGCGGGCATTGCCGTTCCGGGTCGGCCGGCTGAAGACCGGTACGCCGCCGCGCATTGATGGCCGAAGTGTCGATTTTTCGGTGATGGAGCAGCAGCCCGGCGACACGCCCGAGCCGGTGATGTCCTACCTCGGTTCCGTGGCTGAGCACCCGCGTCAGGTGCCCTGCTGGATCACCCGCACCAACGCTGCGACCCACGACATCATCCGCGCAGGTCTCGATCGGTCACCGATGTATTCCGGCGTCATCGAGGGGGTAGGGCCACGCTATTGCCCGTCGGTGGAGGACAAGGTGGTCCGCTTCGCGGACAAGGACTCCCATCAGATCTTCGTCGAACCGGAGGGTCTCGATACCTTCGAGCTCTATCCCAATGGCATTTCCACCAGTCTGCCCTTTGATGTTCAGATGGCGCTGGTGCGATCCATTCGCGGATTCGAGCAGGCACACATCACCCGCCCTGGCTATGCCATCGAGTACGACTACTTCGATCCACGGGATCTGTCCCCCACCCTGGAGACGAAAGTCATCGAGGGATTGTTCTTCGCCGGTCAGATCAACGGCACCACCGGTTATGAGGAGGCGGCAGCCCAGGGTTTGATGGCAGGGCTTAATGCAGCGCGGCAGGTGGCGGGACTACCAGGCTGGACGCCGGGGCGTGACGAGGCGTACATCGGCGTGCTCATCGACGATCTGATCCGCTTGGGCACCAGCGAGCCCTATCGCATGTTTACCAGTCGCGCCGAGTTCCGGCTGCTGCTGCGGCAGGACAATGCTGACTTCCGTTTGACGCCGGCAGGCCGGGAGCTTGGGCTGGTGGACGATCAGCGCTGGCAGGCCTTCTGTACCCGCCGTGATGGGGTGGAGTCGGTACTCAGGCATCTGAAGACGACGCGGATCGTGGTGGATTCGCCGGCGGCTGCGCGCCTGGCTTCCCACTGTGATGAAACCCTGGAGCGTGATCAGACGCTGGAAGCTTTGCTGCGTCGTCCGGCCGTCACCCTCGAAGGGCTCGCGGATGTGGTGGCGCTGCCGCCGATGGCGGCGGACGTGGCGGAGCAGGTGGAGGTGCAGGTCAAGTATCTCGGTTACATCCATCGGCAGCAGGCCGAAGTGGAGCGCATTCGACGTCACGAGGACACCCCGCTGCCTCTGGATCTCGATTACGCTGAGGTGGATGGGTTGTCCAACGAAGTGCGGCAGAAGCTGACTGCAGCACGGCCGGACAATCTGGCGCGGGCAAGCCGTATTCCCGGAGTGACGCCGGCGGCCATCTCGCAACTGCTGATCCATCTCAAGAAGCAGGGTGCGTTGGCGCGCAGCGCGTGATGCTGATTGACCGCCTCGCCGAAGGGCTGGCCGCCGCTGGGGTCGACGCGGATGACGAGGCGCTCGAACGACTTGTGAGATGGGTCGGTCTGCATCAGCGATGGTCGCGGCGGATCAACCTCACCGGTCCTGCCGATGCCGAAGAGTTGATCGACCGGCACCTGCTGGACTGTGCTGTCGTGCTGCGCTGGCTGCCGCCGGGACCACTGGTGGATGTGGGCAGTGGCGCTGGGCTTCCCGGGCTGGTCGTGGCTATGCTGGAGCCGGAGCGGAGGATGTTTCTGCTCGAGAGCCTGGAGCGGCGCTGTGCCTTTCTCGAGCAGGCCGTCTTGACCCTGGCTTTGCCCAACGCCAGGGTGGTCCACGCCCGCTGCGAACATTGGCAACCACCTATGAGGCTGGCCGGGGTGCTGGCGAGGGCGGTGGCACCGTTGCCAAAACTGCTGGCGATGACAGCGGCGCTGCTGGCTGCTGGAACGCCCTTGTTCGCCATGAAGGGCCCGGGCTGGCGCGATGAGGTGGCCGGGTTGCCAAGCGACCTGCGTCTGACCGGGCAGCAGCATTATCGGCTGCCGGGTCGCAATCATGATCACGTCCTGTTGCGTATCGAGAGGCAGGCCGACCACGACCGGGTTCATGACAAGGAGTGGGGCTGATGGGCCGTATCCTGGCCATCACCAACCAGAAAGGCGGCGTCGGCAAGACCACCAGCAGCGTCAATCTGGCCGCCTCTCTGGCGGTTCAGGGTCGACGTGTGCTGCTGGTGGATCTCGACCCGCAGGGCAATGCCACCATGGGCTGCGGGATCGACAAGAAGAGCCTCGAAGGGACGATCTGCGATCTATTGCTCGATGATGATGTGGGACCCGAAGAGGTGCTCAAGCGGTCGCCAGAACCCGCGCCCGGCTTCGACGTGCTTCCGGCCAACGCGGATCTCACGGCTGCGGAGGTGGAACTGCTTCCCATGGCAAAACGGGAGTATCGACTGCGGACGGTACTCAATGGCATCAGGGAAGGCTACGACTGGATCCTGATCGACTGTCCGCCAAGCCTTTCCATTCTCACCGTCAATGCCCTGACCGCGGCCGATGGGGTCATCATTCCCATGCAGTGCGAGTACTATGCCCTCGAGGGCCTGAGCGCCCTGCTCGACACCGTGGCGGCAGTTCGGGAGCGGACTAATCCTGGACTGCAGATCGAGGGACTGCTTCGGACCATGTACGATCCCCGCAACAGTCTGACCCGTGATGTGTCCCGGCAACTGATTCAGCATTTCGGCGAGCGGGTCTACCGGACCGTCATTCCGCGCAATGTGCGGTTGGCGGAGTCCCCGAGTCATGGCCTGCCGGTGTTGGCCTATGATCGTCATTCGCGAGGAGCGGTGGCCTATCAGGCTCTGGCAGGTGAACTCACTCGGCGCCATGCGCAAGGTGCCGAGTGAATTCATCCAACAGGCCTTGTGAAAACGCTGATCTGTCAGCGCTGACCTAACGGGGATCACAGCATGGTGGTGCGCAAACGAGGACTCGGTCGCGGTCTTGATGCCCTGCTCGGTGGCAGCCGGCCGTCGACGGACAGTCCGGCACCCATCGCGCCGGACCCGTCATCGGAAGATGTGGCACCCGATGGCGAGCAGCTCGTCCGGCTGCCGGTGGAAATGCTGCGGCGCGGTCGTTTCCAACCGCGCCGAGAGATGGATCCCGAACGCCTCGAAGAGCTTGCCGCCTCCATCCGTTCTCAGGGGGTGATGCAACCCATCCTGGCCCGGCCCATTCCAGGCAAGGATGGCTACGAGATCATCGCCGGTGAGCGCCGTTGGCGTGCAGCCCAGCTCGCGGGTCTCGAACGGGTGCCGGTGATCGTCAGGGATCTCGCCGACGAGGCCGCCATGGCCCTCGGTCTGATCGAGAACATCCAGCGTGAAGAACTCACACCCATTGAAGAGGCCGTGGCCCTGCAGCGGCTGATCGAAGAGTTCGGAATGACCCAGCAGGTACTGGCGGACACCATTGGCAAGTCGCGCACCACTGTGACCAACATGCTCCGGCTCTTGAAGCTTGGTGGCGAGGTGCGGGAACTGCTCGATCGCGGTGATCTCGAAATGGGCCATGCACGGGCCCTGCTCACGCTTGAACCTGCCGATCAGCTGGCCATTGGCCGGGAAGTGGTAGAGAAGGGACTGTCCGTGCGTCAAACCGAGGCGCTTGCTCGGCGCAGGAACGAGCCGGCCAGCCCCGACAAGACTTCAAAATCCGGCGGTGGCCCTGATGCCGATACAGCAGCCCTCGAACGCCGCCTGTCCGACCAGGTGGGCGCGCCCGTGGCCATTCGCCACACGGCAAGGGGCAGCGGGCAGCTCGTGATTCGATATTCGAGTCTCGATGAGCTCGAAGGTATCCTGGCACACATCAAGTGAGGGGCGCATCGACGCCTAACAGCGGTTATGCCACTGGCTTTCCTTGCGGTAGGCGAACGCCTTGCCTATAATCCGCGCGCCGCTGAAGGGGCGGTGTACCCAGGAGAGTCCCAGGTGCGGCTGCGGGTGATGAGCGGATGGTTCCGGTCACGCTGGCAGGTGCTGCCGACGCCGGTTCGCATAGTCGGATTACAGACGGCGGTCCTCTTGGCGATTGCGTCGGTGCTGGTATGGTTCGCGGGCTCTCAGCAGTCCTTTCTCATCGGAGGCACCTGTGCGGTGCTGCCGAATGCCTGGATGGCCTGGCGGATGCGACATCGCCCGGGTCGGGATCCGGCTGGGGAGGCTTTACGGGCACTTCTCGGAGCGTTCGAGAAGCTTGCGCTTACCTCTGGGCTACTGGCGTTGGCGCTTCTGCGCCTGAATGACTTGAGTGCGCCGGCGTTTTTCGCCGGTTTCATTGTCGCCCTGGCGGCGCATCACGCGGCCCTCGTGATCGTAACGAGGGAAGGACGAGAGGCCTGAGAGCTGCCCATGGCCAGTGGATTCGAAACCACCGCAGAAGATTACATTGCCCACCACCTGGTGAATGCCACATTCGGGCGCTTTCCCGATGGGCACGAGCGCGCCGGTGAATGGGGTTTTGCCAGCTCGGGCTCCGAGGCGGAGGCCATGGGCTTCATGGCGATCCACGTGGATTCCATGGGGTGGTCCATCGGTCTGGCAATCTTCTTCATGTACTTCTTTCGCAGGGTCGCGGTGAGCGCGGCCGCAAATCCGGCGGCCATCCCCACCGGTCTCCGGAACGTGGTCGAGGCCCTGATCGACTTCATCGAAGGCATGGTCAAAAGCGTCTTCAAGCATCCCGATCTGAGTTATGTCGCACCGATGGCCCTGACGATCTTCGTCTGGGTGTTCTTCATGAACCTGATGGATCTGGTGCCCGTGGACCTGGTGCCCTACATCGCCCAGTACGGGCTCGGCATCGAGTACATGAAGATCGTTCCGAGCACCGATCCCAACATCACCATGGGTCTGGCGCTGTCGGTCTTCACGTTGATCATATTTTTCAGCATCCGCCAGAAGGGTCTCGGCGGTTTTCTGGCCGAGATCTCTTTCCATCCCTTTGGCAAATGGCTGCTGCCGTTCAATTTGGCGCTGGAGGTGGTCGGACTGCTGGCCAAGCCCGTGTCGCTGGGGCTGCGGCTGTTCGGAAATCTGTTTTCGGCGGAGATGATCTTCATCCTCATCGCCACCATGTACACGGGCCTGGTGATCGGCTTGTTGGGAGGTCTCCTCCAGTTTGCCTGGGCCGTGTTCCACATTCTGGTCGTGCCGCTTCAGGCATTCATCTTCATGGTCCTGTCCGTCGTCTACCTGACTCAGGCCTTCGACGAAGGCGAAGCACATTGACTACGAACCGAGCCATTCATCCACAGCAGAGCTTTTGAGCGGGAGTATCCATGGATCCTATTTTTGCAGTCGTTTTTCTTCTCGGTATCGCGGCTCTTTCCGGTGCTTTCAGTGTCAGCATCCTGGGCAGCAAGTTCATCGAGAGCGTCGCGCGTCAGCCGGAGCAGTTGCCGGCACTTCGTACCCAGCTCTTCATCATTCTCGGCCTGCTTGATGCCATCCCGATGATTGCGGTGGGCATCTCGCTGTACATCCTGTTCGTCTTGATCTGACGTCGGCACGGGTCACCTTGGTGATGGTTGGGGTGATCGCTGGACGAAAAGTCGAGACAGACAAGAGGCTTGACGCATGAACATCAATCTAACGCTCTTCGGCCAGATGATCGCGTTCTTCTTCTTCGTCTGGTTCTGCATGCGCATGGTATGGCCGCCGATCGTTGCGGCCATGGTGGCCCGGCAGGAACAGATAGCAGAAGGGCTCGAGACCGCTGATCGGGCGAAGAAAGATCTCGACCTCGCCCAGAAGCGGGCGATGGACGAGTTGAAGAAAGCTCGGGTCGAAGCGGCTGAGATCATCGAGCAGGCGCGTAAGCGTTCCGCTCAGATGGTAGAGGAAGCCCAGCGTGACGCCCGGGCGGAAGGCGAGCGCCTGAAGCAGGCCGCAACCGCCGATGTCGAGCAGGAACTGCGCCGGGCGCGTGAAACGCTGCGGGCGGAGGTCTCCGCGCTGGCCGTGGTGGGTGCAGAGCGTATTCTCGAGCGCAGCGTGGATGCGCAGTCCCACGCCGAGATGCTCGATCGCCTCGTAGCCGATCTCTGACGCTGGCTGGGAAGTCTCATGGCAGAACTGGCAACGCTTGCACGACCCTACGCCCGGGCGGCTTTTGAAGCGGCTCGGTCCGACGGCGACGAAGGATTGCCGCGGTTCACCTACGACCTTGCACTCCTGAACGGGTGTATGGAAGTGGCTGAGCTGCGGGCCGAGCTGCTGTCTCCGAGG
>SLTB01000346.1 GCA_007130155.1 Pseudomonadales bacterium | reverse complement strand
TTGTCCGCACCGGATCCGGGTAGGCTGCTTCAGGCGCGTGGTGACATGCGTCGCAGATGAATGGCTGCTCTTGACAGAACCCGGCTTATCGGCCGGCTCCTCCGTTCTTCACCGCCTGCTTCCACCACATGCTGCCCTGTTGGGTGTGGCAAGCAGGCGCTGAACTGGGCGCGCCCAGTTCAGCGCCTCCCTAAGACCCGCTTCGGTTTTCATACCCAAATGTTCTTAGTAGCCCTCCTGTAAGGCCTTTCTTGTTTCTGGTCTAGAAAGATTTGAAGGTTTGAACCTTAAGTCGCTGAGTTTCTGTGTATTTGCTCTCCGTTGATTTGGCTCGGAACATCAGCTTCCGGCGCGTTTCTGATTTTCCCTCGAAGCATCGACACGTAAGTCCTTGGAATGGCGCAAATACCTTGCTTGACAGGGGAATTTTGCCGTTCATATAGTGTCGCGTGGTGGGAGAAAGTGGCAGAAAGTGTCGATTGATGGTGCCGAAAGGCAAATGGGAGCGGGCGGAATGCTCTTCCGTGGGGTCAGCAGCGTCAACATGGATGCGAAGGGGCGCATGGCTTTGCCTGTGCGCTACCGGGAGCTGATTCAGGAAATCAGTGCGGGTCAGGTGGTGGTCACCATCGATATCGCCGATCGCTGCCTGCTGCTCTATCCCCTGAATTTCTGGGAAGAGGTTCAAGCCCAGGTCGACGCCCTGCCGAACATGGATCCGGCCAGCCGCAATGTGCAGCGGCTGCTGGTCGGACACGCCATGGACCTGGAAATCGACGGCAGCGGCCGGCTGCTGCTGCCGCCCTTGCTGCGGGATCACGGCCGATTCGAGAAGAAGCTGATCCTGCTTGGCCAGGGCAGGAAACTGGAGATCTGGGCTGAGGAGGTCTGGGCCGCGCGGCGTGACGCCATGCTCGCTGAGGCGGGCCAACCCAACGGAGAGACTGCCGTCGGCCTGCAGTCGATCTCGCTTTGACG
The DNA here is from genome assembly GCA_007130155.1 of Pseudomonadales bacterium. Classification (GTDB taxonomy): domain Bacteria; phylum Pseudomonadota; class Gammaproteobacteria; order Pseudomonadales; family Azotimanducaceae; genus SLTB01. The sequence goes on along the minus strand of SLTB01000346.1, from coordinate 8,800 downwards.
GGGCCTGTCTATCTCCATCAACCGGTGATGCTGGAGGAAGTCTTGGAAGCGCTCCACCCGGCGCCTGGTGCCTGCATCCTGGACGCGACCTTCGGTCGCGGCGGGCATGCCCGTGCACTGCTGGCGAAGCTCGGACCGGCGGGTCGCCTGCTGGCGCTCGATCGCGACCCAGAGGCGGTGGCCGCAGCTGAGGCCCTGGCGGCGGAAGATGCCCGGGTCGCGGTGGTGGAGGGGCCCTTCGCTGAGCTCGCGGCCGTGGTGAAGGAGCTTGGGCTCGTCGGACGGATCGATGGTGTGCTCATGGATCTTGGCGTGTCGTCGCCGCAACTCGACGATCCGGCCCGGGGCTTCAGCTTTCAGCACGATGGTCCCCTGGACATGCGCATGGGAGCGGATGCGGGCGCGACCGCTGCGGACTGGATCGCGAAGGCCTCTCTCAACGAAATGACCCGGGTGTTCCGGGAGCTTGGCGAAGAGCGTTATGCGCGCCGCATCGCTCGCGGCATCGAAACGGCCAGGTTGGAGGCGCCCATTACGACCACCGGCCGTCTTGCCGAGGTGGTGGCCGCCGCGCATCCGGCCTGGGAGCGGGACAAGCACCCGGCGACGCGAGTGTTCCTCGCCATTCGGCTGCATATCAATGGTGAGCTGGATCAGGTGGCTGCGGGTCTGGCTGCGGCCGTGGACGTTCTGGCGCCTGGTGGGCGCTTGGCGGTGATCAGTTTCCACTCTCTTGAGGATCGTATCGTCAAGCGCTACCTGCGCGATCAGGAGCGGGGCGATCCGGTGCTGCGGTCGCTGCCGATCCCGGGTGATCACAGCGGTGCCCGGCTCAAGCGCATTGGCGGGGCGCGTCGACCCACGGCCGCTGAGGTGCAGGCCAACCCCCGTGCCCGCAGCGCCACCCTTCGCGTTGCCGAGCGGCTGAAGGAGGTGGCATGACGGTCCGCGAGGCAGAACATCCTCTTTTCAGGCTCCTCGACTGGTTCATGCGGCCCGCCACGCGGGTCGCTCTGCTTCTGGGTCTTGCCATCCTGATCAGCGCGCTGGCTGCAGTCTATGCCTCCCACGAGACCCGCTCGCTGTTCGGTGCACTCGAGCGGGCGCGACTGGAGCACGATCGCCTGCTGGAGCAGCGTGGTCGTCTGTTACTGGAACGCAGCACTTTTTCAGCTTACGGACGGGTCGAGACCCTGGCGGTGGAAACGCTGGACATGCAGGTGCCGACATCCGATGACATCCAGCTGGTGCGACCATGAGCGCGGCCAATGCACCGAGTGGTTGGCGGCTTCTGGTTGCGGTGGCCGTACTGCTGGCGCTGACCGGTGGCGTTGCCGCGCGGGTGGTCATGCTGCAGGCCGAGGAAGAGCGCAATTTCCTCAAGCGCCAGGGCGATCTGCGGACGGTACGTACGCTGACGATACAGCCCGCTCGCGGCGTGATCAGCGACCGCCGTGGTGAGCCGCTGGCAGTGAGTACGCCGGTATTCGCAGTGTGGGCGAATCCCCGTGAGTTCAGGCCCGACCACCCAGGTGTGGAGTCTCTGGCGGCGGAACTCGACTTCACGGCCGATGAGCTGCGCGCGAGACTGGCCCGTCGTGCCGGTCGTGAGTTCGTTTACTTGCGGCGGCAGGTCTCCCCGGGGCGCGCAGAGAGTATTGCCGCGCTCAAGGTCCCGGGCGTGGATCTCCAGGACGAGTACAAGCGCTTCTACCCGGCGGGCGAGGTGGCGGCCCACATTGTGGGCATCACCAATATCGACGATGAAGGCATCGAAGGCCTGGAGCTCGCTTACCAGGCCTGGCTGACGGGCAGCCCTGGCCGCAAACGTGTGGTCCGTGACCGTTTTGGTCAGGTGGTCCGCGACCTGGAGTATCTGGCCACCGCCGAACCGGGTCGGCCGCTGCAGTTGTCCATCGACATGAGACTGCAATACCTGGCTTACCGAGAGCTGACGGCAGCGATGGCCGAGCACCGGGCCGAGTCGGGCACGGTGGTGGTGCTTGATACCCGAACCGGCGAAGTGCTGGCGATGGTCAACTGGCCATCCTACAACCCGAATGCGCCGGTCACGTCGCAGTTTGAGCGCCTGCGCAATCGGGCCGTCACTGATCTCTATGAGCCTGGGTCCACCGTCAAGCCGATCACGATTGCAGCGGCCCTGGAATCCGGGCGCTTTGACGTCGATGCCACCATCGACACGGCGCCTGGCCATGTGCGGGTCAGCGGCAAGCTGATTACGGATCCGCTCAATCGAGGTGTGCTCGATCTTGAGCAGATCGTCGCTCGCTCCAGTCAGGTGGGCATTGCGCGCATTGCGCTGGAGCTTGATGACGACATTCTCAGGGGTGCGTTTGGCCGCTTTGGATTCGGTCAGATCACGGGTATCGGATTCCCTGGTGAAACGTCCGGGGTGCTGCCTGAAGCGGCCCGTTGGCCGCTCATTGATCGGGTCACCTTCGCCTTTGGCTACGGTATGGCGGTGACGCCTTTGCAGCTCGCCCAGGCCTACTCGGTGTTCGCCAATCAGGGGCTTTTCCGGCCGCCGTCGCTGCTGCGCCTCGATTCGCCGCCAGATGCGCTGAGAGTCATGGATGAGGAGGTCGCCCGTCACATCAGCCGTATGCTCGAGAGCGTCGTGCGCGATGAAGGCACCGCGGCGCGAGCCCGGATTTCCGGGTATCAGGTCGCCGGCAAGACCGGCACCGTGCGGAAAATCGGGCCGGGTGGTTACGACAACCAGCGGCATCTGGCGTTCTTCGCCGGCTACGCCCCTGCCGTCAACCCGAGGGTGACGACGGTCGTTGTGATCAATGAGCCCAAGGGCAGTCAGGTGGGGGGCGGCACCGTGGCCGCACCGGTGTTCGCGCGAGTCACGGCTGGCGCCCTGCGTCTGCTCAGCGAGCCGCCGGATCTGCCGCATCTGCTGCAGGCGCGCGCCGGGGGTGATTCATGAATGCTTTGAGTCGCGGTCTCGCAGCGTTGTTGGCCGATGCTGATCTGCTGCCTGCAGCGGGTTCGGACGACGCCGACAAGCTCCACCTTCACGTGCAGGGCATCATGCTGGACAGTCGGCGGATTCGTCCGGGCGAGATGTTCCTTGCCATGCCCGGCGTTCTCCAGGATGGCCGCGCTTTCATCAAGGAGGCAGTGGCTCGGGGTGCGGCAGTGGTATGCGTGGATGGTGCCGTGACGATGGCGGATCGCGAGGCTGCGGGTGAGGTGCCGATTCTCGGTATTGACGACCTCGACGTCGTTGCCGGCAGGCTGGCTGCGGCCTACTACGATGACCCCTCCCGGGCACTGAGGGTGCTTGGCGTCACGGGGACCAATGGCAAGACTTCCTGCACTCACCACTTGGCAGAAATGCTGCAGCGGCTCGGGGCCTCGGCAGGACTCTGTGGAACGCTGGGTAACGGTTTCCCCGGGAAGCTGCGCCGCACCGGCTTGACCACTGCGGATGCAGTCAGTCTGCAACGTACCCTGGCCTGGATGCGTGATTCCGGCGCCAACTGGGTGGCGATGGAAGTGTCGTCCCATGCCCTCGATCAGAACCGGGTCGCCGGAATCACCTTCAGTGGCGCGTTGTTCACCAATTTGAGCCGCGACCACCTCGATTATCACGGCACCATGGATGCCTATGCGGAAAGCAAGCGGCAGCTCTTTCTGACTCCCGGATTGGATGTGGCGGTATTGAACCGGGACGATGCCTACGGCTGCGTGCTGATGGATAGGGTGCCGACGCCGCTGGATGTGCTCGACTTCTCGCTGCGTGATCCCGCCGCGGCCGTGCACCTTACTGCCCTGGAGCGCGACGAGCACGGCGCGCACGCCCTGGTCGTATCGCCCTGGGGCCGGGGTGAGCTGCATACGCGGCTGATCGGAGACTTTGCCGTGTCCAACCTGCTTGGCTGCGTCACGCTGTTGTGCGGGCTTGGGCTGCCTTTTTTCGAAGTCCTCGCGGCAGCGGATGTCACGCCGGTGAGTGGGCGGATGCAGCCATTTGCCCACCCTGATGGCATCACCCTCGTCGTCGACTACGCCCACACTCCAGACGCGTTGGCGAAGGCGCTGGCGGCCTTAAACCAGTGTTTTTCCGGTCAGGTTCTCTGCGTTTTCGGCTGCGGCGGTGAGCGTGATCCCGGCAAGCGATCTGGGATGGGCCGTGAGGCCATCGCTGCAGCGGGTTTCGTCGTCATCACCGACGACAACCCAAGAGCAGAGGATGGTGATGCCATCGTCCGGGACATTCTGGCGGGGATTCCCACCGGGGCGGCGGTGGTCATCGAACGCGATCGGCGGCGTGCCATCGAGCTGGCATTCGCTCAGGCGCAACCGGGCGACGTGGTGCTGATAGCCGGCAAGGGGCATGAGGACTACCAGGATGGACCGGCGGGTCGTGTGCCGTACAGCGATCTCGAAACCGCAGCTGAGCTGACCCGGGGTGCCTCAGCGCACGCCGGGCTCGGCCAGGGTTGAGGGGGGCAAGGAGTGCTGCTTTGGCTGACCGAAATGCTGATGGCCCTGCACACCGGCTTCGGCGTGTTTCAGTTCCTGACGTTCAGAACCATTCTCGCTGTGCTCACGGGGCTGTCGATCTCACTGCTGATCGGCCCCTACATGATCCGCCAGCTCACCGAGCGGCAGATCGGCCAGGCGGTACGCGACGATGGCCCCCAGACCCACTTTTCCAAGGCAGGAACGCCCACCATGGGCGGGGCGCTGATCATCATCGGCATTGTCTCCGGTACCCTGCTCTGGGGTGACCTCGGCAATCGCTTCGTCTGGCTGGCGGTGGCCGTGACCTTGTCATTCGGTGCCATCGGCTGGATCGACGACTACCGCAAGGTGGTGGCTCAGAACCCCAAAGGCCTGCCGGCGCGCTGGAAATACTTCTGGCAGTCCATGGTGGCCATCGCCGTGGCGCTCTTGCTGTATCACACGGCCCAGAGCCCCGTCGAAACCGAGCTCATCGTGCCGTTCTTCAAGGCCGTGGCCATCGACCTTGGCATCTTCTACTTGGTCACGACCTATTTCGTCATCGTGGGCACGTCCAACGCGGTCAATCTGACCGATGGTCTTGATGGGCTGGCGATTCTGCCTACCGTGATGGTGGCCGGTGCCCTGGGTCTGATGGCCTATCTCTCGGGTCATATCGAGTTCGCGGACTATCTCCAAATTCCCTATGTGGCCGGTGCCGGTGAAATGGCGATCTTCTGCGGCGCCATCATTGGTGCCGGGCTTGGATTCCTCTGGTTCAACACTTACCCGGCCCAGGTCTTCATGGGCGATGTGGGCGCGCTCGCTCTCGGCGCGGCCCTGGGGCTGGTGGCGGTGGTGATACGTCAGGAAATCGTGCTGTTCATCATGGGGGGACTTTTCGTCCTCGAGACCGTGTCGGTGATCATTCAGGTGGTGTCTTATCGCCTGACGGGTCGGCGCATCTTCCGCATGGCGCCCATTCACCACCATTTCGAACTCAAGGGTTGGCCGGAACCTCGGGTCATTGTCCGTTTCTGGATCATCGCCCTGGTGCTGGTTCTGATTGGCCTGTCTACGTTGAAGCTGAGGTGAGCATGACTGCACCTGTTCCCCAGCAACCCTTCACTGTCGTCCTCGGGCTCGGCAGCACCGGCCTGTCGCTTTTGCGTTACCTGCACGGGCGTGGTCGCCGGCTGGTCGCCATGGATACCCGCACACAGCCACCTGAGGCAGATCGCGTACGCCGCGAACTGCCGACAGTCCAGGTGATCACCGGCGGTTTCGATTCCCGGATCCTGGAGCAGGCAGCCCTGGTGGCCGTGAGCCCCGGTATCGCAGCGGATGATCCTTTGCTGATCCGGATGCGGGCTCTGGGCAAGGAGGTGGTGGGTGACATCGAGCTGTTTGCGCGCAAGGCCAAGGGTCCGGTCGCCGCGGTGACAGGTACCAACGGCAAGAGCACTGTGACCAGCCTGCTCGGCGCCATTCTGCTCAGTGCCGATCGCGAAGTGGCCGTGGGCGGCAATCTGGGCACGCCGGCCCTCGACCTGCTCGAGTCAGGGCCGGCCGATGGCTACGTCCTTGAGCTATCGAGCTTCCAGCTCGATCTGACCGAGAGCCTGGCGCTGAACTGCGCAGCCATTCTCAACGTCAGTATTGATCATATGGACCGTTACGGTTCGATGGAGGCTTATGCCGCTTCCAAGCAGCGCATTTATCGCAGGGCCAAGGTGGCCGTGTTCAGTGGCGACGATCCGCTCACAGCTCCGGGTGAAGATTTTACCGGCCAGCGCGTGCCCGTGTTCGGCGGCCCGGCGCCCACCGCGGAAGGCTGGGGTATCGAGGTTGGAGCGGACGGCAGGCGCTGGTTGATGGGGTGTGGCCGTCCGCTGTTGCCCGTGTCGGATCTGCCGTTAGCGGGTCGCCACAATGAACGCAATGTCCTTTTCGCTCTGGCCATGGCGGCTGCGCTCGGGGTCGAACCGGAAGCGGCCTTCGATGCGGTGCGGGCCTTCGAACCCCTGCCGCATCGCTGCACGCCGGCGGGCTGCATTCATGGCGTGCGCTTCATCGACGACTCCAAGGCCACCAATGTCGGTGCCTGCGTGGCTGCCATAGACGGTCTCGGTGACGCCCGGCGCAATCTGGTGGTCATCGCCGGTGGGATGGGCAAGGGGGCGGATTTCACCGCTCTGCAGGAACCGTTTGCACGTTGCGTGAAGGCGGCCGTACTGATTGGTGTCGACGCGCCCCTCATGGCGGCTGCACTCGATGGCGTTTGCCGCCTGGAGTCGGCAGCCGACATGGACGCCGCGGTCGACGTGGCTGCAGCGCTGGCCGAGGCCGGTGATACGGTGCTGCTGGCGCCCGCCTGTGCCAGCTTCGACATGTTCGATTCCTTTGCCCATCGTGGCGCACGTTTCGTGGCGGCCGTGCAGAGACTGAGGGAGGAGGCGCGATGACCGACCTCCGCCTCGACACCTCTCTGATCTGGCTATGGATCGCACTGCTGGCCGTTGGACTGGTGGCTGTGACCAGCGCCTCGATGGAGCTCTCTGCCAATCGCCATGGCGATGCCTTCCATCATCTGATGCGCCATGGTGCCTATCTGGTTCTGGCCTTGCTGGCCTTCCTGGCGGTGCTGTCGGTACCGACATCGATCTGGGCTGGGCTCGATCGCTTCGCGCTGGTGTTGGCCATCGCGCTGCTCGCGCTCCTGTTCTTGCCCGGCCTGGGTCGGGAAGTGAACGGCAGCCTGCGCTGGATCGCCTTCGGACCCATTTCCCTGCAGCCCTCGGAACCGGTGCGGTTCCTGCTCGTGGTCTACCTCGCCGGCTACGTCGTACGGCATCAGCAGGCGATCAGCCGCGATCTGCTCGGCCTGCTGCGGCCGCTGCTCTGGTTGTTGATTCCCTGCGCGCTGCTGGTGGCGCAGCCCGACCTCGGCTCTGCTGTGGTGATCATGGTGGCTGCCGTTGCTCTGCTTTTTCTCAGCGGTGCGCGCGTCCTGCATCTGAGCTTGCTGGGTGTGGCGGCGCTGGCCGGGCTTTGGCTGCTTCTGAGTCTGCGCGACTACCGTGTCGCGCGCCTGCAGGCCTTTCTCGATCCCTGGGCCCCTGACGTCCAGTTCGGCAGCGGTTACCAGCTCACCCAGGCGCTGATCGCCTTCGGACGGGGCGAATGGTTGGGTGTCGGTCTTGGCGAAGGCCTGCAGAAACTCTTTTACCTGCCGGAAGCGCACACGGATTTCATCTTTGCGGTCATCGCGGAAGAGACCGGTGTGGTGGGGGCGTTGCTGCTGTGCGCCGCGCTGATGACGCTCGTGCTGCGCGGACTCTGGCACGGCCGCATGGCCCAGCGCCGAGGTGCTGCCATGGCTGCCGGGCTGGCTTACGGTGCCGCCCTGCTGCTCGGCATACAGACTCTGGTCAGTCTTGGCGTCAATACCGGCCTGTTGCCGACTAAGGGGCTGACCCTGCCGCTGGTGAGCTACGGTGGCAACAGCCTCATCGTATGCAGCGCGCTGGTGGCGCTGCTGGTCCGGGTGGCTTGGGAGAACGCGGAGAGCGAGCGAGCGCCGCGCGGCGCCAGGCGACGGGAGGTGATGGCATGACCGACGTTGCATCCGAGCCCGCGCTACACTTCGTCCCGGAAATGCGCCGGATTCGGCGCATCCACTTCGTCGGTATCGGTGGCTCCGGCATGTGCGGTATTGCTGAAGTGCTGCTGAATCAGGGTTATGTGATTACCGGAAGTGACCTGCAGCGCAGTGATGCGACTGCGCGCCTCGAGCGCCTCGGAGCCAGGGTGACCATTGGCCAGCGCGCGGACAACATCGCAGGCGCCGACGTGGTGGTGGTGTCGAGCGCCATTCGTGCTGACAACCCGGAGCTCGTGGCAGCCCATGCTGCACGCGTACCCGTCGTGCGTCGGGCAGAGATGCTCGGTGAACTCATGCGCTATCGCCACGGGATTGCGGTGGCCGGCACCCATGGCAAGACCACCACCACCAGCATGGTGACGGCCATCTTTGCGGCTGCGGGCAAGGATCCTACCTTCGTCATCGGTGGACTGCTGAACAGCGTCGGCTCCAACGCGGGGCTCGGCGCGAGTCGCTATCTGGTGGCCGAGGCCGACGAGAGCGATGCCTCGTTCCTGCATCTGCAGCCCATGGTGGCGGTGCTGACCAACATCGATGCCGACCACATGAGCACGTACGGTGGTGACTTCGCGCGCTTGAAGCAGGCCTTCGTCGACTTCCTGCATCGACTGCCCTTCTACGGCCTCGCGGTCGTCTGCGTCGACGACGATCACGTCC
>SLTB01000047.1 GCA_007130155.1 Pseudomonadales bacterium | reverse complement strand
CCGGGGCAGTCGGCGATGATGAACTTGCGCTTGGTGGTGGAGAAGTAGCGGTAGGCCACGTCGATGGTAATGCCCTGCTCGCGCTCAGCTTGGAGGCCGTCCACCAGCAGCGCCAGATCGATCTCGCCATCGGCGCTGCCGCCGTGGGCGCTTTCCTTCTTGATCGCAGCCAGCTGATCCGCGTAGATCATCCGCGAATCGTGCAGCAGGCGACCGATCAGGGTGCTTTTGCCGTCGTCGACGCTGCCGCAGGTGAGGAAGCGCAGGATCTCCTTGCGCTCGTGCTCCGCCAGATAGGCCTGGATGTCCTCGGCGATGAGTTCGGATGAGTGGGACATCAGAAGTATCCTTCCCGCTTCTTCTGCTCCATGGATGCCACCGAGTCGTGGTCGATGAGACGACCCTGGCGCTCGGAGTCCTTGGTCAACAGCATTTCCTGGATCACGTCCGGCAGGGTCGCGGCCGTGGATTCGATGGCGCCCGAGAGCGGATAGCAGCCTAGGGTCCGGAAGCGCACGGTGCGCATCTCGGGCTTTTCACCGGGAAGAAGCTCCATTCGGTCGTCGTCCACCATGATCAGGGTGCCGTCCCGCTCCACCACTGGGCGCGGGGCGCCGAAATACAGGGGGACGATCTCGATCTGCTCTTTGTAGATGTACTGCCATATGTCGAGTTCAGTCCAGTTCGACAGCGGGAAGACGCGGATACTCTCACCCCGATTGATGTTGCCGTTGTAGAGCTTCCATAGTTCAGGGCGCTGGTTCTTCGGGTCCCAACGGTGATTCCTGTCGCGGAAGGAGTAGATCCGCTCCTTGGCGCGGGATTTCTCCTCGTCGCGGCGGGCGCCGCCAAAGGCCGCATCGAACTTGTGATGGTTCAGAGCCTGCAGCAGCGCCTGTGTCTTCATGATGTCCGTGTACTTCTTGCTGCCGTAGGTGAACGGCGTGACGTTGTTGGCTACGCCTTCCTGATTGGTCCAGACGATGAGATCGAGCCCGAAATCCTTCGCCTGCCGGTCCCGGAACGCGATCATGTCGCGGAACTTCCACGTGGTGTCGATGTGCATCAGCGGAAACGGCAGCTTGCCTGGAAAGAATGCCTTGCGCGCCAGATGCAGCAGGACCGAGGAGTCCTTGCCGATGGAATAAAGCATCACCGGCTTCTCGAACTCGGCTGCCACCTCACGAATAATGTGGATGCTCTCGGCTTCGAGCTGCTTGAGATGCGTGAGCGTCTTGGCGTCCATGTGCGCAGGCGGACTCCCGGAGTGGTTGCGAAAGTGCGCGTATTCTAGGGACTTGCCCCGCCAAACAGAAACGCCGGCCAATATCGCTTCCGACTATGCTTAGGTTGGGTCTTATTCCGGGCCTGGGTTCGGAGGTTGGTTCGGGGGTTGAACAGGCGGGCGTTGAGCGACCCGGTCGGCACTCAAACTCGCTGCCCTCGACCACATCTCCGACAGATGCGCCCACAGCAACCATTGCTCAGGCGCGGCCAGAATCGCGGACTCGGCGAAGCGAGCGAGCGTGTGGATGGCTGGCTCGACATCCGCTGCAGAGCGAACCGGGAAGGGATCCCGGGAGTGCAGCAGCAGATCCTTGCCGTCCGGAAGAACACAGAAAGGCCATAGCAGGGCATTGCCGGCGCGGCAGAGCAGGGCGGGGCCTGCCGGCAGGGCAGCCGGGTGGCCGAGCAGCGAGGCAGTCATGGTCCGGCCGACATCGAAGCTTGGGGGAACGTCGTAGAGCAGCAAGACGTGCTCGCCCCTGCTCAAAGCGCGCAGGGCGGTCCGACCTGGATGCTGACCCGTGTGCACCAGGCGCAGCTCGAGCCCGAGGCTGCTTGCCCGGGCCTGCAAAGGGGCTTCGAGATCCGAGTCATGGGTCCGTCGCAGCAGGGTCACGCGCCCCAGCCAGGTCAGGTGAGGTGCCAGGGCCAACAGGTGGTGCAGGTAGTTGCCCATATGGAGGGTCGCCAGCAGCAGCGGGCGTCCGTCGCGGCTTACGGCGGCGCGAAAGGCCTCGGCCCCGTGCCAGGTGACGACCGGCAATCTGTACTCGCGGACACTCGACAGCCTGTGGCTTTGGCGGATGAATGCCAGGTTTGCTCGCAGCATGGCCTGCATGACGCGCACCCCCTCGCTGCGATTGCAGCCAAGGGCGGCAGCCGCGACGCCTCCGAGGGCCCGTGCCCGTTGTCTTCTACGCAGCCAGGTTCTCATGGGCCCGAGCATGATGGCCTGAATGGCGCGCGGCGATAGGTGCTGGCTGCAAGGGCTGTGGGGAAATATCCTGCTGTCCTGTGAGCCGGACGATGCCATCAGCGCGGAGCGGCAGGGCCTTCGCTCAGGGTGCTCTGGCTGGGGGCGCCATGCTGTTGCCGCCGCCTTCCGCCTTCGCTTCGAGCAGGTTCGTCCTGCTCATGCCTGCTGTCTGATCCTGGATCTCGAGCGCTGCTTCGAAAGGGCGGGGTTTGTGGTATTTTGATGGCTTCCGTGGCCGATTATTTTCATGGGAAACCCCCCCGTGATCGATGCCATCTCAGAGGCCGCCCCATCCAAACCGCAGCGGGTCGTGTTCGTCATCGGAGCCGGTCGCAGTGGCACCAGCTCCCTGGCTCGTGGCGTTGCTGCCCTCGGTGTCGATTTCGGCGACAACTTCAAGCGCCCGAGCCGCAAGAACCCCAGTGGATTCTTCGAGGATATCGATCTTCTGCGCCTGAGCAAGGCGGTTCGCCTGTCGCGGGGCGTGCGTGCGGACAGTCTGAGGCTGATCGAGCCTTCGGAGTTGCAGGGTCCCGAGTTCGAGGACCTGCGTCAGCGGGCGCGGCGTGTGATCAAACGGCGCTTTGCCAACAGCCCGGTGTGGGGCTTCAAGTATGGCCGCACCCTGCGCATCCTGCCGTTCTGGGAGCCGGTTCTCGAAGCCGAGAATATGGCGGCGAGCTTCGTCCTGGCACTGCGCAATCCCATCAGCGTGGCCCGCTCGCGGGCGGCGCTCGATCCGCGGCGGGGCCGTCAGGAAGCCAGTGATCTCGAATGGCTGGTGAGCGTGGTGCCGTTCCTGCGGCGCGCACGGCACTGTCCCCTGGTTGTGGTGGACTATGATCTGCTGATGGACGCGCCGCTGCCGCAGCTCGAGCGCATCCGGGTGCAGCTCGGCCTGCCTGAGTCGGCGACCCGTGCGGCAGGCGTTCAGGAGTACACGAACGCCTTTTTGAGGGCGGGATTCCGTCACACGCGCTTCGACGATGCTGACCTCGACACCTGCGTGGGACTCAATCCGCTCACGCGCGACGCCTACCGCCTGCTGCGCAGGCTGGCGGCCGACGAACTCGATGCCCGGGAGGACGCCTTCTGGGACGCCTGGGAGGACATCGAACGGCAGATGGCAGCCATCGCCCCCCTGCTGCGGCTGCTGGATCTGGTTGAAGGCGAGCGCCGGCAGGCGGTGATCAACCCGTTCAGCTCTCTTCGTGGCCTCGCGCGCCTCGGGGCCGCGCTGCGTCGATGATCCCTGTTCTGGCGGACCTAGAATGATCATCAGTCGCGATCGGGTCCGGCACTGGGCCATCGTCTATGCCACCGCATGGCTGCCACGGCGGGCCCGGGTCGCACTTCGCCATCGCGCCATGTCCACACAGCGGCGCGCCATGCTCGCCCGCGCTGACGTGGTGATGATCCGGCATCCCAAGACCGGCAGTACCTGGCTGCGAACCCTGCTGACTCAGCTCTATGCCAGACGTGATGGCATATCGCCGCGGCGGGTGTTCACCTCTGATGAGTTGGCGCTGCAGCGGCCGGGTCTGCCGCGCTGGGTCATCAGCAATGGCTACATGAGTCTCGAACGCCTGATTGCCGATGCCTACAGCAGTGAGGACCCCATCCTCGCGGGCAAGAAAACCATCCTGCTGGCCCGGCATCCAGCGGACGTGGTGGTCTCCTGGCATCGGCAGTATCAGAACCGGACCAAGGCCTTCAAGCGCGAGCTGATCGAGGCGGACATCAACACCACCGTGGACTGGCAGAGTCTGGATCGCTGGACCTTCATTCAGCGCCCGGAGCTCGGTCTGCCGGCGATCATCCGCTATTACAACTTCTGGGCCGAAACGCTCGCCGAACGTCCTGACTCGATGATCCTGCGCTACGAAGACCTGCGGGCCGCTACCGCCGCAACACTGCGGCGGCTGGTGGACTTCCTGGGCGAGCGCTTCACGGACGAGGACATCGACGCTGCCGTGGCCTTCGGTTCCGTGGAGAACATGAGCCGGCTCGAGCGCGAAGGCTATTTCCAAAATGCATCGCTGCGGTTGCGCAAGGGTGGCGCTACCGATGCCCTGAAGGTACGGAAAGCGAAAGTGGGCGGGTTCAAGGACGATCTCACTCCCGAGCAGGTGGCGTGGATCGAGGAGCAGGTGCAGACCCTGACCCACCCGGCGCTGGGTTATCGCTCCCCACCGCAGTAACGGGTCACCAGAGTGCGGGCCAGACTCGCTGGCCTTGCCAGGAACGAATCGTATCCCATTGAATTGGCAGCAGAGCCTGATGTCATTGATCGCCCGCACTGCGGGCGATGGCGCGCAACGCGCGCTCCCACAGCCTTCGCTCGAGCGAGCCGCCAAGTGCCGGCGTCGCCTGAAGGGCGTGGGCCAATGATCACCCACAACAGCCCGCACTGAGGGCGATGTGCGATGATGGCTCGGAATTCGACTGCTCCCGTCGCGACTGCGCCCATTGCCTGCTGGGTGCCTACAGGCGGGGCCGACACAACGCCTTGAACTCAGCGGCTGCGACCGCTTTCGGGCCGAGGAAACGAATTCCGGCAGCAAGCAGGGCCTGTTCCAGCTCGCGGGGCTCTGAAGACGACGTGCCGGCTGCGCGAAATTAGCCGGTCACGAAGGCGCTCAGCCCTCCCCTCTGTGCCGAGGCCGAGTTCGGTATCGCTCTCGCACCAGACGTCCGCCAGCTGTTTGCCCGCTGTTTCGTCGTCAGCTCGACCGGCATGGTCGGGCCTTGCTCGCGACCGGTAACGTCCAGCCTCAGCGGCCGCACCGGAGGGGCCAAGCCGGACGCTTGCCGCGCCGCGACACCGGCGTGGCATCGCTGTAGGCGAGAAAGTCGTCCAGCGTCTGCAGGCCGCGAGGGCCGGCTGCAGCCGCTCTGCTACGGTCGTCGATTCATTCACCGTCATCGCCTCTGCCCTTCCAGTCAGTCGACGAACCCGTTGGACTGCAGGTCGCTCAGCCGCGCTGCAGTATTGTGATCTCGCATTTCACTGACTGCGCCCTGATGTCGCGACGCGACAAGGCGGTTCAGGAACCACCGTCCAGTCGCGCCCGCAGCAGCTCGTTGAGCTGGCCCGGGTTGGCCTTGCCGCCGGTGGCCTTCATGATCTGGCCGACGAAATAGCCAAGCAGCTTGGTTTTACCGGCCCGGTACTGGGTGACCTGATGCGGATTGTCGGCAATCACGCTGTCCACCAGCCGCTCGAGTTCGCCGCTGTCCGACATCTGACGCAGTCCGCGCGCCTCGATGATGTCGTCCGGCTCGCCGCCATCCTTCACCATGATCTCGAATACGGTCTTGGCGATCTTCGAGGAAATGGTGTCGTCCTGAATGCGGCTGATGAGCCGGCCGAGCGCAGCGGGCGCCACCGGCGCTGCGTCGATGTCCTTCTCCTCCCTGTTGAGCACGCTGGCGAGTTCGCCCATGACCCAGTTCGCGGTGAGTTTGGCATCGCCGGCCACCGCGACGCAGGCTTCGAAATAGGCCGCCGTGGCGTGGTCGGATGCCACCATGCGGCTGTCGTAGCCGGACAGGCCATGCTGCTCCATGAAGCGCTCGCGACGGGCCCTGGGCAATTCGGGCATCTCTGCCCGGACAGCTTCGATCTGCGCAGGCGTGATGGTGACGGGCAGCAGATCGGGGTCCGGGAAGTAGCGGTAGTCCTCCGCCTCCTCCTTGCTGCGCATGGAGCGTGTCTCGTTGCGCTCGGAGTCGTAGAGGCGGGTCTCCTGCTTGATGCGGCCGCCAGCCTCGAGAATCTCCTGCTGCCGCTCGACCTCGAACTCGATGGCCTTCTCGAGAAAGCGGAAGGAGTTCAGGTTCTTGATCTCGGTCCGGGTTCCGAGCTTCGCCTCGCCACGCGGCCGAATGGAGACGTTGGCATCGCAGCGCATTGAGCCTTCGTTCATGTTGCCGTCGGAGATACCGAGATCGCGGATGATGGCATGCAGTTCCCGCAGATAGGCCACCGCTTCAGCGGCGCTGCGCATATCCGGTTCCGAAACGATCTCGAGGAGCGGCGTCCCGGCACGGTTGAGATCCACTGCGGTGAGACCAGGCACCTGATCGTGAATGGACTTGCCGGCATCCTCCTCAAGATGGGCGCGGGTAATACCGACGGTCTTCGCTGTATCGCCGTCCTTGCCGGGAATGATGATGTCGAGGTGTCCGCGGCCGACGATGGGATGGTCGAGCTGGCTGATCTGGTAGCCCTTGGGCAGATCCGGGTAGAAATAGTTCTTGCGGGCGAACTGGGTGACCGCGGCAATCTCGGCATCCACGGCCAGGCCGAAGCGTATGGCCATTTGCACAACGGCTTCATTCAGCACCGGCAGCACGCCCGGCAACCCGAGATCTACGGCGCTGGCCTGGCGATTGGGCTCGGCGCCGAAGCGGTTGGGGGCCCCGGAGAAGATCTTCGAAGCGGTGGCCAGCTGAACGTGCACTTCCAGCCCGATCACGGTTTCCCACTGGCTCATGCTGGCACTCCTGCCGGGCGTCTCAGATGATGATCGGTGGCTTGCTGAAAGGCGTGAGCAAGCTGCAGCAGCTTGGCTTCGCCGAAGTGCGGCCCGAGCAGCTGCACGCCGAGTGGCAAGCCGCCGCTCATGCCAGCAGGCATCGACAGCGCGGGAATGCCGGCGAGATTGGCGGGAATCGTGAAGACGTCCTGCAGATACATGGCCACCGGGTCGTCGGTCTTCTCGCCGAGGGCAAATGCCGGTGATGGCGTGGTGGGCGCGAGGATGGCATCGACATTGCTGAACGCCGCGAGGAACTCGTCCCGGATCAGTCGCCGTATCTTCTGAGCCTGCAGATAGTAGGCGTCGTAGTAACCCACGCTGAGTGCATAGGTTCCGGTGAGGATGCGGCGCTTCACCTCGGTGCCGAAGCCTTCGCTGCGGCTGCGGAGGTAGAGATCCTCCAGACTTTGCGGGTCGGCGCAGCGATGACCAAAGCGCACGCCGTCGAAGCGGGCGAGATTGGCAGAGGCCTCGGCGGGTGCCAGGACGTAGTAGGCCGGTACGCCTGCCAGGGCAGTGGGTAGCGAAACTGGAACGATGGTGGCGCCGAGGCTCTCGAAGACCTTGCGGCTGGCATCGACTGTCGCGCGCACGTCGGCATCGACGTCATCACCGAGCAGGTCAGCTGAAAGACCGATGCGCAGGCCGCGGATGGAAGTTGTTAGGCTGGCTGTGTAGTCAGGAACGGGTTCATCGACACTGGTAGAATCGCGATGATCGACGCCTGCCATGACGTTCAGCAGCAGTGCGAGGTCGGCAGCGTCCCAGGCCATTGGACCTGCCTGATCTAACGAGGATGCAAAGGCGATCATGCCCCAGCGTGATACCCGACCATAGGTGGGTTTCAGGCCGGTCAGGCCGCAGAAAGCTGCGGGCTGGCGGATGGATCCGCCCGTGTCGGTGCCCAGCGCCGCGGGTGCCATGCCCGCAGCGACGGCTGCGGCAGAGCCGGATGATGATCCGCCGGGTACGTGGTTTTCGTTCCAGGGATTGCGAGTGGCGCCGAAGTGGCTGTTCTCACCGGAAGATCCCATGGCGAATTCGTCCATGTTGGTCTTGCCGAGAAGCACAGCTCCGGCCGCTGTCAGGCGTTCGATGACGGCAGCGTCATAGGGTGCGCGCCAGTGCTCGAGCATGCGCGATCCGGCGGTGGTGCGCACTCCGCTCTGGCAGAAGATGTCCTTGATGGCTATGGGCAGGCCGTTGAGCGGGCCCCTCTCCGCCGGAGGGCGGCGATCGGCCGCCGCCGCGGCGTCCAGTGCGCGTTCGGCATCGATGCTGACGAAAGCATTGAGGTGGCGGCCCGCGTCTATCCGTGCGATGCAGGTGCTGACCAGTTCGCGACTGCTGATTTGGCCGCTGGCGAGTGCCTTGGCTGCCTTGCCCAGGGTGTCTGGCATCGTAGTCATTCGACCACCCGAGGAACCAGGTAGAAGCCGTTGGCCACGGCCGGCGCGTCACTCTGGTAGGACTCGCGCTGGTCAGCCTCGGTGACCACGTCGGGGCGCAGTCGCTGGGTGACATCGATGGGATGGGCCAGGGGTTGGACGCCTGCGGTATTCACGGCATGCATCCGCTCGACCATGGTCAGGATGGATTCGAGATCACCAATGTAGCGGTCGGCTTCATCGGCGGCTAAACCGATCCTCGCCAAGTGGGCGATACGCCGGACCTGTTCTGCGTCGATTGCCATGTTGAAGTTCCGAAATATGGGGCCGGAAGTGGGCCCGTGGTCGGGGAGCGCAACGCCCTTAAAGTTGACCTGTGGTCGGGGAGCCGAGCGCAAGGTCGCGGAAATTATCACATTTTCGCCTTGCTCGGCAGCCCTGCCATTGCTAGAGTTCAGCGCAATTCCGCCAGTCTCCCTAATAGGGCATAAACCATTCAATGTTGAAGAATATCAGGGGGCTGTTCTCCAGGGACTTGTCCATCGACCTGGGTACGGCGAATACCCTTATTTATGTGCGTGGCGAGGGTATCGTCCTCAATGAGCCGTCCGTGGTGGCGATCCGCCAGCATAACAACACCAAGATCGTGGCGGCCGTTGGCGCTGATGCGAAACGCATGCTCGGGCGTACACCGGGTAATATTACCGCCATCCGTCCTCTCAAGGACGGCGTTATCGCCGACTTCCAGGTCTGCGAGAAGATGCTCAAGCACTTTATCGCCAAGGTGCACCAGAACTCGTTCATCCGGCCGAGCCCCCGGGTTCTGATCTGTGTGCCCGGCAAGGCCACTGCAGTGGAACGGCGCGCGATCAAGGAATCCGCCCTCTCCGCCGGCGCCCGTGACGTCTGGCTCATCGAGGAGCCCATGGCCGCGGCTATCGGAGCGGGTTTGCCGGTGAATGAGGCCATTGGCACCATGGTGGTCGACATCGGTGGCGGCACCACGGAAATCGCGGTGATTTCCTTGAACGGTATCGTCTATTCGGAGTCGGTCCGGGTCGGTGGTGATCGCTTCGATGAGGCTATCATCGCTTACGTGCGCCGGACTCAGGGCAGCCTGATCGGGGACGCCACCGCAGAGCGCATCAAGCAGGAGATCGGGGCTGCCTTCCCGGGCAAGGAGGTCCGTGAAATCGACGTTCGCGGCCGCAATCTCGCGGAGGGCGTGCCTCGCAGCTTCACGCTGAACTCCAATGAGATCCTCGAGGCGCTGCAGGAACCGTTGTCGATGATCGTGCAGGCGGTGAAGAATGCCCTCGAGCAGACGCCACCGGAACTCGCGGCGGACATCGCGGAGGCGGGTATCGTGCTCACAGGTGGTGGTGCGTTGCTGCGCGACCTCGAGTTACTGATAGCTGAGGAGACCGGGTTGCCGGTGCTGGTGGCGGAGGAGCCACTCACCTGCGTGGCCCGCGGTGGTGGCAAGGCTCTGGAACTGATGGACGAACTCGGCTCGCTGGATCTTCTGTCCAGCGATTGACGCTGCAACCGGTCGGCTGGCTTGGGGAGTGAACCATCAAGTCGCTGTT
>SLTB01000304.1 GCA_007130155.1 Pseudomonadales bacterium | reverse complement strand
TCATCGATTCCCCATCTTCCGGAAACCGTACAGCGAGAAGCCAATCAGTGGTCGGCTCAACAACTCGGGCACCCACACGAATAGCTTGATCGAATTGTTAAAGAGCACCGCGTTTACAGCCTCGGCAGCCTCTTCGGCCACCGCTTGCTGGGTCGGGAGAATTTGTCTCCCTGCGGTCAGGGCTGCGCATTATACATAGGGCCAAAGGGGTGACAAGCGTTTTCTTCCACAACCTCGCAATCTGCCCTGCAGCCCAGGAAAACCGCGGCTTTCGTCCTATTGCAGCAGGTTTTGAGGGCCACCCGGGAGAGTCAGCCGGCGAGTTTCACCATCCCCCAGTTACGCTTGCCCCGACGCAGCAGCAGAAAGCCGCCAGCCAGGGGTCGGAAAACCTCCAGGGTTTCATCCACCCTGGTCACGGCAACGCCATTGATCAGGACCGCGCCACTCTTGATCAGCTGCATGGCCTGGGTGTTCGATCGAGCCAGATCGAGCGCCACCAGCACGGCACCGACTCGGCTACTGGTGTCGGCCGAGGTGCTTGGCAATCCATCCTGGGCGAGCTGGGCAAGATCATCCGCACCGAGGCTGTCGATGGCGCCGGAGAACAGTGCCTCGGTGATACGCTGGGCCGAGGCGACACCCGCCTCCCCATGCACCAGGCGGGTCACCTCCCGCGCCAGGGCACGCTGGGCCTGGCGCTGCTCCGGAGCTCCGACCACGGCAGCATCGTGGGCTTCGACTTCATCCCTGCCGAGGAAGGTAAAAAGGCGCAGGAAGCGACCAACGTCCTCATCGGCCGTATTGATCCAGAACTGGTAGAAGCTGTAGGGAGACGTTCGCCGCGGATCCAGCCATACCGTGCCGCTTTCAGTCTTGCCGAACTTGCTGCCATCGGCCTTGGTCACCAGCGGCAGAGTCAAGGCATGCACATGTCGGCCCAGCATACGCCGGACCAGGTCCATACCGGCCGTAATGTTGCCCCACTGATCCGAACCACCGATCTGCAGGCTACAGTCGTGGCGCCGCGCGAGTTCCACGTAATCATAAGACTGCAGCAGGCTGTAGCTGAACTCGGTGTAGGAGATCCCGCTGTCCTCACGCTCGAGCCGGGCCCGCACCGCCTCCTTGCGAACCATCTCATTGACCGAGAAGTGCTTGCCTACGTCGCGCAGGAAGGCGATGACGTCCAGCGCCTGGGTCCACTCCAGATTGTCCACCACCAGGCCCCCCTGCGAGCCCGCGTCGAGATCGATGAAGGCACTCACCTGTTCGCGAATGCTGGACACCCATGCGGCAACGATGTCACGTTCGTTGAGTGATCGCTCCGAGACCTTGAAGCTCGGATCACCAATCAAACCCGTGGCCCCACCCACGAGAGCGATGGGGCGATGGCCGGCAAGCTGAAAGCGGCGCAGCGCCAGCAGCGGCACTAGACTGCCAATGTGTAGACTGTCGGCCGTCGGATCGAAACCGGCATAGAGCGTGCGCGACGCGCCGGAAAGGTGGTGATCGAGGACGGCAGGATCCGAGGTCTGATGGACCAGACCACGCCACCTGAGCTCGGCGAGCAGGGACATGTCGGTATTCCGGTGTCGTAAAGAAGGCGCCAACCATACTCACCCAGGAGCCGAAAACAAGCTGGCACCCATATGTTCCTAAGGTACTGCTTCCAGAAGCGACCTGTGGGTATACTGAGGCCCACATTAAGGCGCCATCAAGGAATTTGCCTCAACTCTTTGATTGGAAATTGATTTTTATGCCCACAAGACCCTCGGGGGACACCATCCGCTACCCAGCGCATCACCTGCTCATTGCCATCGGCTTGGCTCTTGCGCTGGCCCTGTTGATGCTTGCCTGGCCTCAAGGCGAAGACGGCGGCGGCGCCATGCCCGTAACCGAAACCAGCCTGCTCCTGATCGAGGAGCCTGCCGCCATGCCAGCGGTGGCCAAGGGCATCGTTCCCCATCTGTCATTCGCCGAGCCCGAAGTCGACGCGACCCCCACACTCCCGCCAGAGCCCAAGGCGGCTCCGGCATGGGCCTGGCAGGAGGAACGCGTCCGCCGGGGGGACAGTCTGGCCCGCATCTTTCAACGTCAGGGCCTGCGGGCGGCGGAACTGCACGCCATTCTCGAGAGCGGCAGTGAAGCAAAGCGCCTGACCCGCATTCATCCCGGCGAGGTTCTACAGTACCGAACCGACGACAACGGTCAGCTGCTCGCAGTTCGCTACGAGTTCAGTCCGTTGGAGGCCATGGAGGCTACCCGCCCAGACGCCACCTCGCGCTTCAGCAGCCGCCTGGTCCAGCGCGCCCCGGAAACCCGCATCGCCTTCAGCGAGGGCCGCATTGATTCATCCTTGTTCGTGGCCGCCGCCCGCAGCGGGTTGCCCGATGCGAAGATCATGAATCTGGCCAACATCTTCCAGTGGGACATCGACTTCGTTCACGACATCCGGCCCGGCGACAGCTTTCATGTGCTCTACGAAGAACAGTGGCTCGACGGCGAAAAAGTCGGCTACGGCGCCATCGTCGCCGCAGAATTCAGCAATCGTGGCCGGGTCCATCGCGCGGTGCGTTACACGGCCAGCAACGGCCAGACCAACTATTTCACTCCGGAAGGCCGCAGCATGCGACGAGCCTTCCTGCGGGCACCCGTCGAGTTCTCGCGTATCAGTTCCAATTTCAACATGCGGCGAATGCATCCGATTCACAATCGGGTCGTGCCCCATCGCGGAATCGACTACGCCGCGCCCACCGGCACCCCGATCATGGCGGCCGGCGACGGTGTGGTCACCACCGCCGCCAGTCATCATGCCAACGGCAACTACGTGATCATCCGCCACGGCGAGCAATACCAGACCAAGTATCTGCATCTGCACCGCTTCGGTCGCGGCATTCGCAGTGGCACCCGCGTGAGACAGGGGCAGATCATCGGCTATGTGGGAATGACCGGCTGGGCCACTGGACCCCATCTCCACTATGAATTCCTCGTCAATGGGGTGCACCAGAATCCGCGCACCGTGAATCTGCCCCAGGCCGAGCCCATCGCCGAGAGCGAACGTGCACGCTTCCTGGCCACGACCCGGGAGGTCATGGCCGCCTTGAACGAACAGCGCTCCGACGAACAGGTCGCTCTGACCACCCCGAGCTCCGCCGCTGGCGGCTGAATCAACCGTGCCTGAAGCGCCCCTGGCTGAAGCGCTGTATGCCGGCTGCATGTCCGGAACGAGCCTCGACGGTATCGATCTGGTCGTTGCCAACCTCATCGATGCCGTTCCGCGGCTCATCGCAGCCCGAACCCTGGCCATTCCCGGTCCTTTGCGCAGCGACCTGCTGACCCTGAGCCAGGCTGGCGCAGATCACCTCGATCTGTTCGGCCACTGCGACGTCGCGCTGGCGGAGACCATCGCCGACGGCCTCAATGACCTGCTCAGCGAGCACGGCATCGAGGCCGAACGAATCCTGGCGCTGGGCAGTCACGGCCAGACGGTCCGTCACCGGCCACAAGGCCCACACCCCTTCACCTTGCAGATCGGAGACCCCAACGTGATCGCCGAACGGACCGGGATCACAGTCGTAGCGGACTTCCGCCGCCGCGACATGGCAGCCGGCGGCCAAGGCGCGCCGCTGGTTCCCGCGTTTCACGCGGCGCTGTTTACAGGAGCCGCGGACCGCGTGATCGTCAACATCGGCGGCATGGCCAACATCACCACCCTGCCTGCCGGCCAGCCTGAAGCCGCAGGCGGTTTCGACACCGGCCCCGGCAACGTGCTGCTCGATGCCTGGACCGAAAGGGAACTCGGCCAGCCACTGGATGCCGGCGGCCAATGGGCCCGTCAGGCGCGTCCCGACCCCGCACTGCTCGATGCCTTCCTGGCCGACCCGTACTTCAACCACCCTGCCCCCAAGAGCACCGGGCGCGAACACTTCAATCTGGACTGGCTTCAAACCAGACTCGATCGCTCCATCGCAGCCGCTGTGGTCCAGGCCACACTGACGGAGCTGACCGCGCGCAGCATCGCCCATGGCATCCTGAACACTGCAGGGATGAAGCCGAAACAAGTGATGGTTTGCGGTGGCGGACGCCACAACGCCCTGCTGATGGAGCGGCTTGAGGCCGCACTCCCGCATGCTGAACTGGGCACTACGGACGAGGTGGGCCTGGACGGGGACTGGGTGGAAGCAGTGGCTTTCGCCTGGCTGGCCAAACTGCGCCTGGAGATGCTTCCGGGCAATCTGCCGGCTGTCACCGGCGCTGCAGGGTCGCGCATCCTCGGTGCGGTTTATCCTGGACGCTGAGCGCTTCGGGCAGCTCCTACGAAGTGCGCGGCATACAGCCAGGTGGTCGCTGCTCAGACAAGAATCGCAGAGCCCGTGCAGCGCCTCGTGGGAGCGGATTTATCCGCGAATGCCGGACGTAAAATCAATGCCTTGCAGGAAGTTCGCGGACAAGGAGGGTGTCGCAAAAGGTTGGCAAGACTCCGTGGGAGCGGCTTCAGCCGCGAATGGGCTGCGAGAAATCAATGCCTTGCGGGGTCATTCGCGGCTGAAGCCGCTCCCACAGGGGCGCCACGCTGAGTTTTGCGACACCCTCCAAGTCCGCTCCCACAGGGCCACGCCGCCAACTTTTGCTACAGCCTCTCAGAGCGAGAAAGAATTGCCGCAACCGCAAGTTGCCGAGGCGTTCGGATTGTCCACTACGAACTGCGAACCCGAGAGATCTTCTCGGTAGTCGATGCGGCCACCAACGAGATACTGATAACTCATGGCGTCCACCAGCACGGTGACGCCATTCTGCTCCACCGCAGCGTCATCTTCCGCCTGGTCTTCATCGAAGGTGAAGCCGTAGGAGAAACCGGAGCAACCCCCACCCGTGACGAATACCCGCAGCTTGAGCTTCGGATTGCCTTCGTCCTCAAGCAGTGTTCGCACCTTGCTGGCCGCTGCTTCCGTTACGGACAGCACTTCTGGAAGCTGGGTCTGGACAATGCTCATGGGAATACCTGCACAGTGGGAGCCGACTATTCTCCCCACATCGGTCGGTGGGCCCACACGCCGCCATCGGCGAGCAGGCGCAAGGAGATTATGGGGTCAAGCCTGGGTTTTTCCAACCGCCACTTCGCCCGATGCCATGGCATCCGCGTCGCTGCTGCGATCCGCCCCCATCAGCCCTTCCCTTCCACCTATCCTCGGGGGCGCTGTGGCCTGTTCCCCATTCGGGGTATAGAAAAGACTGCCATCCACCCGCGCACCCATCACCATCTCGATCAGGTGGTAGTAGACATTCCCTTCCACGCGCGCCTCAGCTGCCAGTTCCACGTGCTTGGAGGCATGGATATCACCCACGACGCGGCCATTGATGACGACGTTAGGCACCCGAATTTCACCGCTTACCGAGCCCTTGGTACTCACCGTGAGCCCGGCATCCGATTCCGGTTCCGCACAGACATTGCCATGGATCTCGCCATTGACAAGCAACTGATCGGAGAAATGGACGTTGCCTTCGATGCGCGTGTTCGCGGCAATCAGGGTCGCACCCTTGCCTACCACCGCAGCCTCCTTCGGTGCCGCCACTTCCTTGCTGCCACCGCCCTTCTTGTCTCGCTCGCCGAACATCGTCAAGCCTCCTCTATCGTTATTGTCCGCCAACTGAAGGTGCGCTCCAGGAGGAACCCGTCCGGGCCGGCCTCTCGCGCCACCACCTCGATACCCTCGGGGCGAAAGCCCTCGGGCAGTTCGATCTCACCCACCAGGTCCTGGAAATAGCGAAACCGGAACGGCATGGGATAAGCCCCATCCCCAACCCGGTCCACCTCGAAAACCACGGCATCACCATCCTGCTCACCCAGCACGCTGAGCTCCACCTCTCCGCTGACTTCTTCGCGCTGATCCGCTGACTGTACGAGAAGCAGCCTGAAGCGTACACCGCGGCCGTCGATGCGCTCGATGAGCTCAAAGCGAGCGATCTGCAAGCCCTCCTCGTCACCAGCGGCCATGATACTGCGATAGATCCGCACCTCGTCCTCCAGGGCAGCGATGCGACTGGACTGTTCCACCAGGGTGCCGCGCACGTGTTCATCGAAGCCACTGCCAATGAGCTGACCGATCTGCAGCTCACCCAAGGCAAGCTCGAGCTGATCCCGCTCCTCGAGCAAGGCCCCGTGTCGGGCACTGAGGGACTGGAGATCCGCGGCCATGAAGCCCGCATTGCGGTCACCCTGACAACGGCCGAGACCCCACCCCGCAAGGGCAGCGATGACCACTGCAGCAACGCCGGTCAGCAACAGATTGCGCTCCCGATGAGGACGATGGACGATCGTGGTCAGATCATCGGGGGGCGGCCGCGACGACGGCCGGGAGTCGCTCATGCTGGGTTCCTTGACTGACTTAAGGGGCGACGCCCTCTACCTCTAGGAGTGGGCCCGCCGGATCATTCCGAATGCTTCCCTCGTTCACCCGGCGCATGCAAGGGGCGAGGGCCTGGTTCACAAACAACAAAACGCTGACGGTGAGCTCGACGACTACCCGAACCCGACGCCGCCCCTACCTACCTCCCATCATGCGCCCTCTCCCTGCCTTTCCATTTCTTCAACCTCCCCCCTCAATCTAGCACCGCGAACCGCTGACTACCGCCACAAGCGACCGCTTACACCACCGAGCAGAACCCCAAAATTTCTGGACATCCAGAAACTTTCTTGGATGTCCCCTGATTTCTGGACATCCAGAAAGTTTTTCGGGTGTCCGCTTATTCCGGGACATCCAGAGAGTTTCTTGGGTGTCCACTTATTCCTCCACTTATTCCGAAGGGCGCCGTTCTCCAGCCCTTGGCAGTGATACTGGTGACAGACTGCACAGCCGTGCAGAATCGCCCACCGGACCGATTCGCGGAGAGACGGCGTTGTTGTGGCTGAAAGCATTACATCTGGCCTTCATGGTCTGCTGGTTCGCCGGCCTGTTCTACCTTCCCCGACTGTTCGTTTATCACGCCATGACCACCGCCACTTCGGTCCAGGAGCAGCTGGTCATCATGGAGCGCCGCCTGTATCGCTTCGTCACGCCGTTCGCGGCCCTGACGGTATTCTTCGGCCTCTGGCTGCTGGCCCTGAACCCGGGCTATTACCTCACTGCCGGCTGGATGCAAGTGAAACTCATCCTCGTGGTGCTGCTGCTGGTGTATCACGCCTATTGCGGCCGACTGATGCGTGAGCTGGCTGACGGCAGTAACACCCGCAGCCACCGCTACTTCCGGATCTTCAACGAGCTGCCCGTCTTCGTGCTGTTTCCGGTCGTGATCCTCGCCGTCCTCCGCCCGTTCTGATCAGCCCCGATGTCGACAAACTCCTGATAGTGGATGTTCGGCTCAAGGTTGCTGAGAATGGACCGCGACCGGGGCCGTCCGTTCCCCCCCCGATCACCCAAGCCCGCCCACAGGAGCACCCATGACCGGCAATCATTCGAACCGGGAGCGATCCCAGACCCTTTTCGACCGCGCCAATGGCGTCATCCCCGGCGGCGTGAACTCCCCGGTACGCGCCTTCCGCGGCGTCGGCGGCTCACCCGTGTTCATGGCCGATGCCAGCGGACCATACCTCTTCGACGTCGACGGCAATCGCTACATCGACTACATCGGCTCCTGGGGGCCCATGCTGCTCGGCCATGGCGACGAAAGCGTGATCAAAGCCGTCCATGCCCAAGTAGACCGGGCCCTGGGGTTCGGGGCCCCGACTGAGATCGAGATCCGCATGGCGGAGAAGATCGTCGAACTGGTGCCCTCGGTGGACATGGTGAGGATGGTGAATTCCGGCACCGAGGCCACCATGAGCGCCATTCGCCTCGCCCGCGGCCATACCGGCCGCGACACCGTGGTGAAGTTCGAAGGCTGCTACCACGGCCATGTCGACGCACTGCTGGTAAAGGCTGGCTCCGGCGCGCTGACCCTTGGCGTGCCGGACTCCCCCGGCGTACCCGCAGATGTTGCGCGCCATACCCTGAATCTGCCCTACAACGAATTGGCGGCGCTGCGCGAGCTGTTCGCAGCGCAGGGGTCGGAGATAGCCTGCGTCATTGTCGAACCGGTCGCCGGCAACATGAACTGCATTCCGCCAGCACCCGGTTTCCTCGAAACCCTGCGGGAATGCTGTGATGCCCATGGCGCCATACTGATTTTCGACGAAGTTATGACCGGCTTCCGCCTTGCCCCCGGCGGGGCGCAGGAGGTTTACGGCGTGACGCCGGATCTGACGACCCTCGGCAAGGTCGTCGGCGGCGGTCTGCCCGTGGGTGCTTTCGGCGGACGCAAGGACATCATGGCCAGCATCGCCCCCTTAGGCCCCGTTTATCAGGCCGGCACCTTGTCAGGCAATCCACTGGCCATGGCTGCCGGCCTCGCCATGCTCGATGCCATTTCGGTGCCGGGATTCCATACCCGCCTGGCCACCAGCACCGCGCGTCTGACCCAGGGTGCACGCGAGGTTGCGGCCCGTCACAGCGTGCCGTTCACCACCAACCATGTTTGCGGCATGTTCGGCTTCTTCTTCACGGACGCCAGCGAAGTCTCCGGTTTCGCCGACGTCAGCGCCTGCGACCTGGGGTTCTTCAAACGCTTCTTCCACGGCATGCTCGACGCTGGCGTCTACCTCGCACCCTCGGCGTTCGAGGCTGGCTTCCTCTCCGCCACCCATGATGACGCCGTGATCGATGCCACCCTCGAGGCGATGGACGCCACCCTAGCTGCCCTGACCCGCTGATTACACAGGAAGACCTCATGCAGAAGTCCTATCACGTCTACGGCATCGGCAATGCGCTGGTGGACATGGAATACCCCGTCGACGACAGCTTCATCGCGCGTCACGCCATCGCCAAGGGTCACATGACCCTGGTGGACGAAGAGCGCCAGGCCCTGCTGACCAGCGATCTGGCCGGCATCCAAGCCAAGCGTGGCTCCGGCGGTTCGGCGGCCAATACCCTCATCGCCCTCAGCGGCTTCGGTGCCAAGGCATTCTATTCCTGCAAAGTGGCCGACGACGAAGCCGGTCGCTTCTTCGTCCATGATCTGGAAGCGGCCGGTGTAGCCACCAATGCCCACAACCATCATGAGTCCGGCGTCACTGGCCGCTGCATCGTTCTGGTCACGCCCGACGCCGAGCGCACCATGAACAGCTACCTCGGGATTTCAGTCACCCTCAATGCCCAAGAAGTGGATGAAGCGGCGTTACTGGATTCCGATTGCCTGTACATGGAGGGTTACCTCTGCAGTTCGGACAGCGCCCGTCAGGCCGTGATCCACGCCCGGGAGCTGGCCCGCGCCAGGGGCGTAAAGCTGTTCGCCACCCTGTCTGATCCGAGCATGGTGGACATCTTCAGGCCACAGCTCGCCGCCATGATCGGCGAGCACGTAGATCATCTGTTCTGCAACGAAGAAGAGGCCCTGGGCTGGACCGGAGCTGACGACGTCGAGGGCGCCATCGAGGCACTGCGCAAGCAGGCGGGCAGCTTCTGCATCACCCGCGGCGCCCGTGGCTCGCTGGTGTTTGATGGCAAACGTCGAATCGACATTGCAGCCGAAGCTGTCAAGGCTGTGGACACCAACGGCGCCGGTGACATCTACGCCGGAGCGTTCATCTACGGCCTGACCCACGGCCTCGGCTACGAAGGCGCTGGCCGCCTCGCCAGCCGAGCCGCGGCGAAGCTCATCACTCGTTTCGGCGCGCGCCTGCCGTTTGCGGAGCACCGGCCACTGCTGGCATGAACACGAGGCCGTTCTGACGGCGGAAGTGTTCTGTGGGC
>SLTB01000244.1 GCA_007130155.1 Pseudomonadales bacterium | reverse complement strand
CGCGGGCAACGCGGCTCAAGGCCCGCTCAATGCTCTCCAGGTCCGCCAGCATCAGCTCAGTATCGATGATGTCGATGTCCGCCACCGGATCGATGCGACCGTCGACGTGCACCACGTTCTCGTCCTCGAAGCACCGCACCACATGGGCAATGGCATCGGTCTCGCGGATATTGGCCAGGAACTGATTGCCGAGTCCCTCGCCCTTACTCGCCCCGGCCACCAGACCGGCGATGTCGACGAACTCCATCGTCGTGGGCACCACCTTCTCAGGGCGCACCAGGGTCGCCAAAGCATCGAGCCGTGGATCCGGGACAGGCACGATGCCCGTATTGGGCTCGATGGTGCAGAAGGGAAAATTCGCCGCGCTGATTCCGGCCTGAGTCAGGGCGTTAAAAAGGGTGGACTTGCCTACGTTAGGCAGGCCAACGATGCCGCAGTTGAATCCCACAATCAGTTTCCTTTATCTGCAGCGCGACGGCCTGTGTGCAGTTCGGTCATGGCACGTTCCCATTCGCCAGCGACGAGCAGCGGCAAGATGGGCATGGCGTCGGCCATGGCGTCGGCCAGCAATTCCCGTTCACTCTGCGGGGCTCGGGACAGGAGGTAAGCGGCCACCCTGGCTTTGTCACCAGGATGGCCGACACCCAATCGCAGACGACCGAAGTCCTGGTTGCCACCGAGCGCCCGAATGATGTCCCGCAGCCCGTTGTTGCCACCATGGCCACCGCCACGCTTGAGTCGGGCCACTCCGGGGGAAAGATCCAGTTCATCATGAACGACGAGCATGGCCGCCGGCGGGATGCGATAGAATGCGAGACACGGCACCACCGACTCGCCGCTGCGATTCATGAAAGTGGTCGGAATCAGCAATCGGACATCGGCGCCGGCCAGGCTCACCCGGCCGGTCAGACCCCGAAAGCGTTTCTCCTCCCGCAGCGACTCACCGCCGGCAGCCGCCAGCTCCGACACCAGTTCAGCACCGGCATTATGCCGGGTACCTTCGTACTCAGCGCCGGGATTACCCAGGCCGACGATCAGCCGCACCGCTTCAGACATGAACCGATCCAAGATCAGTCGTCGTCGCCTTCGTCTTTCGAGTCAGTAGCGTCGCCGCCAACATCGCCAGCATCCGCATCCCCGTCTTCGTCCTCAGCGACCACACGTGCAGCCTCGATGCTGAGAACAGGCTGATCATGGTCCTCACCCAGGGCCAGCTGCGTCAAGGTCACGCCTTCAGGCACCACCAGATCGGAGAGATGGACGGTGTCACCGACACCGAGGTCCGCCAAGTCGATTTCGAAGTACTCCGGCAAAGCCGCCGGCAGACAGACCACCTCGACCTCGTTGATCTGCTGGGCAATGCGCCCGTTCTCCAGACGCACGCCCTTGCACTGATCTTCGTTGAGCAGGTGGATCGGAATGTTGACGTGAATTTCCTGATCCGCGCGGATGCGCTGGAAGTCCAAATGCATGATCTGCGGCTTGGAAGGATGACGCTGTACATCCTTGACGATGGTGGAAATCGCCTCGCCGCCGATCTTGAGCTCGAGCACCTGCGAGTAGAAGGCTTCCGCCTCCATGGCCTTCACCAATTCCCGATGGGAAAGGGACACCATGCGGGGATCCTGACCGCCTCCGTATATGATGGCCGGCACCTTCGCCGCCAGTCGACGAAGGCGGCGGCTCGCACCCTTCCCAACGTCACTGCGCGGCTCTGCCGACAGCATGATCTTGTCTGCCATCGCTGATTTCTCCTCATTTCAATGAAAGGCATCACGCGCTTGCGACCAGCTCGTGATGCCAAAGATCAGCGCCATGCCCTCAATGAAACATGGCGCTGATGGATTCCTCGTTGCTGACTCTCCGGATGGCCTCCGCCAGG
Source organism: Pseudomonadales bacterium (assembly GCA_007130155.1). Taxonomy (GTDB): domain Bacteria; phylum Pseudomonadota; class Gammaproteobacteria; order Pseudomonadales; family Azotimanducaceae; genus SLTB01. The sequence goes on along the minus strand of SLTB01000244.1, from coordinate 7,913 downwards.
AGTTCATCCAGCGAAAGCTGTCGAATGCGTTCACAAGCCTGCGCGTCAGGCCGCAGTGCGATGGTGTCCGTCACCACCAATTCGTCCAATGCCGACTGCGCGATGCGCTCTACTGCGGCGCCTGAAAGCACAGGATGGGTGCAGTAGGCGGCCACACGGGTCGCACCACAATCCTTCAATGCTGCCGCCGCCTTGCAGAGCGTACCTGCGGTGTCGACGATGTCGTCGACAATCACGCAGGGCCGTCCTTCGACATCACCGATGATGTGCATGACCTGGGCCTCGTTGGCCTTGGGGCGGCGTTTATCGATGATGGCCAAGTCTGCGTCATCGAGCTGCTTGGCGATGGCCCGCGCCCGGACCACGCCACCCACATCCGGTGACACCACGACCATATCGCCCGACGCCCCGCTGCCTGTGCCTAAAGAGCCCAAAGAACCCAAAGAACCAAAGTTGCGAGCCAGGGCGTCGGCTACCAGAACCGGCGAGCTGTAAACGTTGTCCACGGGCATGTTGAAAAAGCCCTGAATCTGGTCTGCATGCAGGTCCACGGTCAGCACCCGATGGAATCCTGCTGCAGTAATCACATCCGCCACGACCTTGGCGCTGATCGGCACTCGTGCCGAACGCGGCCGTCGATCCTGCCGGGCGTAACCATAATAAGGAATGACCGCAGTGATCCGCCCGGCCGACGCCCGCTTCACGGCATCGGCCATGATCAGCAGTTCGAGCAGATTGTCGTTGGTGGGCGCGCAGGTCGACTGCAGGATGAACACGTCCTTGCCTCGGACGTTCTCATCGATCTCCACCGCCACCTCACCATCGCTGAAGCGGCCGACTTGCGCCTTACCCAGGGGCATCCGCAGTCTGTCCACGATGCGCTGTGCCAGCGGCCGGTTGGAATTGCCGGCAAAGATCATCAGGTTGGACAAAAGCAGAATCCCCGCTCAGGCGTCGAGCAGCCCGGCCGACGAACGTCACACCGTCCAAAGGCTACTGCCTGGATCTTGTGTTTGGCTGGGGTGGCAGGACTCGAACCTGCGAATGCCGGAATCAAAATCCGGTGCCTTACCAACTTGGCGACACCCCAATTCGGGATCTTCTCGCATCCGGCCTGCCGCGCTAGCGCGCGCCATTTCAGGGCCTGACCGCGAAAAGGCGCGTATTCTGCGGCTGGGGTGGTGCTCTGTCAATTCAATCCAGGTCCAATCCAGGTTCCTGCTGCGAAGGCGCAGCGGATGGCATGACGTCTCGCAGGCTCCAAGCCCCCACCACCAGGGTCAGCCGGGTCCCTTCGCGCTCGAGTTGCACCCGCCGCGGCAGGGCACGACCAGCCACCAGCCGCCTGTCCGACCATTCAATACGCCAGCCATCCTGCTCCACATCCGCCGGACGATCGTGGTCATCGCGTCGATGCACCTGCACCGACCCAGCCTCACCCACCGGAGCAGGGACGCCCAGCACCCACCAGCGCGCCTGCGCCACAGGAATCGTGAAACCCAGCGCTTCAGCAAGCAGAGTATCCGCCCGTGCAGCATGGAGCGGCCCTTCAGGAGTCTCCATGCGCGCGCCTTGCGCGTCCTGCTCGAGCCGAACCGCACCCTGCCCCAGCGGACCCGTGAGCAGCAAACTGAAGTCTTCGCCATCCTGCCTCCAGGTCAGACTGGCATTGCCACGGCCTTCAGGATGCACCCAGGCCACCTTCCCCTCGATGGTAAAGTGGTCGACGTCATCGGGCCGAAGCCCCTCGCCATCCTCAACCGGTGGCAATGTCGCGCAGCCCGCCAGCAGCACCACGAGCAGCAGCCAGCCATGACATCCCTTGTCCGGTCGGTGCTTCACTGCGAACCGCCAACGCCGGAGCGCACACCCAGCGCACGATCGCTGCCGAGAAGACGCTGCATGGTCTCCGCCAGTACCCTGCTGCCCGGTTCCAAAGCCAAGCCCTCCTCCCAGGTCTGAAGGGCAGCTTCCCGCTTGCCTATGACCCACAGAACCTCGCCGAGGTGCGCGGCGATCTCATGATCGGGCATCAGGCCATAGGCCTGCTCCAACAGCGTTCGCGCGCGAGCATGATTTCCCAGCCGATACTCCACCCAGCCCAGGGAATCGATAAAAGCGGGCTCGTCAGGGCGCAATGCCAGCGCTCTGACGATCAGTGCCTTGGCCTCGGAAAATCGTTCCGTACGATCGGCCAGAATGTAACCAAGAGCATTCAGTGCCACGGCATGATCCGGATCGAGCGCAAGGATGTGCCGCAGGTCGACTTCCAATCCTGCGATGTCATCGACCCGCTTGCGGGCCAAGGCTCTGGCATAGCGCAGATCCGGATCATCCGGATGAACGGTGAGGGCCTCATCGAGGACGTCAAGGGCCGCTTCCTCTGCAGCCACTTCGAGCAGCAACCCGCTTTCGAGCAGCCACAGGGTAACGGCCTCGCCGGGATAGCGGACGCGCTGCAGAGCCAGATAGTCCCTCAGACCATCGCTGCCGGTGTGCTGGAGCAGAAGCGCCGCGGCCCGTGCCTGGGCACTGCGGAACTCCGCTCCCGGCATCACCTGACCGAAAGCGGCCACGGCTCCCTCCACATTGCCCTCACTGCGGGCCAGCTCACCAAGATAGTAGTGAGCCACGTCCTGTCGCCGGCCGGTTGCCAGCAGGCGCTCGAGATACCCCCGAGCGGCAGAGATCTGCTCCTGCTCGAGCGCGAGCAATGCAAGGGAAAGCAGGATTTCAGCATGGTCGCCCACACGGGCGAGCAGCGCTTCGAAGTCTTCCCGGGCAGCTTCGAAGCGCTCGAGCTCGACCAACATGCGTGCCCGCGCATAACGCCATCGCGCTTCATCGCCGTCCTCGAGCGTCCCGTCGGCCAGCTGAGCATCCAGGAGGCTAATCGCCTCATCCAAGCGCCCAAGGCGGGCCAGAAGCTGCGACTGCAACAGCAGGGCTTCCCGGGGCAGCTCCTCTGCGGCATGCTCATCGAGCAGCGCCAGCGCCTGCTGCGGGCGCCGAGCCTGCTCGAGTACCAGCGCCCGGGCGTAAGCCAGCTGCACATCGTCCGGAAAGCGGACATGAAGTGCCGCCAGGGCTTCGGCCAGATCGGCGCGGGCTGCCGGCTCAAGGTAAGCGGCCTGGGACGCGAGATAGCCGAAGTTCGCCGTCCCGGACTGCGCCCGCAGTTCCGCGAAATGGCCCAGCGCGCCTTTGAGGTCATCCACCCGCATCAGCGCCAGCGCCGCCGCTTGTCGCGCCTGAGGATCCGTCGGCGCCAAGGCCGCCCAAAGCTCGGCCATCTCCAAGCCGCGCTGGCTATCCCGGGACAGCGCCGTCAGCCGAACAGCCTGGGCGACCACGCCGGGATCCTTGGTGACACGGGCCTGAGTCACGTAGTGTTCCAGGGCCGTGGAGAGATCACCCTGGCGCAGGGCGAGCTCCGCAACCAGCAGTTCGTAGAGCGTCTCCCTCGGGAACGCAGACCGTGGCAACGCAGGCGTGGTCTCGGAAGTTAATGATGACAATGGGGCAGGGACGGCAAAAACAGGCTCGGGCTCCGGTCCTGGGTCAGTCACCCAACCCGATACCGCCGTGGACACCTGCTCGGATGCCCGCGGCTCCACCCCAGCTGCCTCGCTGCCGACGCTGTCCATCGCTGCCGTCATGCAACCAGCCATGGCCGCGCAGATCAGCAGCGCCGAAGCCGGGCGCCACCATGACCGCCTAGGGGGCGATACCGCAGTCCAGGAAAAGCGATCAGCGTCAGATTGCGCTATCATGGACGCCTCCGGATTACAGAGAGCTTGGGCAAGATGGGCCTTGTCGCGCTCGGATTCAATCACGTTACCGCGCCTGTCGAACTGCGCGAGCGCGTCGCGTTCCCCAGCCACCAGCTCCCGGAAGCGCTACGCGACCTGCGACGCGACCTCGCTCTGTCGGAAATTGCCATCCTTTCCACCTGCAACCGCACCGAGTTCTACTGTGACGCCGGCAGCGGGGACCATGCTCCTTTGCTGCGCTGGGTGAGCGAATACCATCGCCTGGACCTGCGTCGTTTAGAGAGTTCGAGCTACCTCCACCATCATGACGCTGCCGTCCGGCACGCCATGCGCGTCGCTGCGGGCCTGGACTCGATGGTGCTTGGTGAACCCCAGATCCTGGGTCAAGTAAAGGATGCCTGGGAGGTCGCCCGGGACGCTGGCACCATGGGGCGTGAGCTGGAACGTCTTTCCCAGCATACGCTAGTCACCGCAAAGCGGGTACGCACCGACACCGACATTGGCCGCCATCCCGTGTCCGTGGCCTATGCGGCCGTCTCCCTGGCGCAGCAGATCTTCGCCAACCTGAAGCAGGCCAGCGTGCTGCTGGTTGGCGCCGGGGAGACCATCGAACTCGTAGCCGAACACCTGCGGCAGGCCGGCGTGGCGCACATGGTCATTGCCAACCGAACCATTTCCCGAGCCCGGGAACTTGCCGCCCGTTTCGCTGCCGACAGCGTACTGCTCTCCGATCTGCCCCGGGTACTGCCCGCAGCCGATATCGTCATCACCTCCACCGCTGCCGATCTACCGGTGCTGGGCAAGGGCATGGTGGAAACCGCCATCCGGGCGCGCAAGCGCGAGCCGATGCTACTGATCGATATCGCCGTTCCCAGAGACATCGAATCCCAGGTCGGCGAACTCGAAGATGTCTTCCTTTATACCATCGACGATCTCGCCGACATCGTCGCCGAGAACCGCCGCTCCCGCCTCGATGCCGCCGAAGAGGCTGAACGGATCATCGCCCAGGGCGTAACGGCCTGGCTGCGCGACCTCCGCTCCCAGGAAGCCGTCGCCACCGTGAAGGCGTATCGCACCCAGGCCGAACGCATCACCGAAGCCGAACTCGAACGCCATCTGCGCCGCCTGCGGCGGGGGGAAGATCCAGAAGAAGTCCTCGGTCGCTTGGCCCGCAGCCTCACCAACAAGCTCATACATACCCCGAGCCAACAGCTTCGGGACGCCGGCGCAGAGGGCCGTGACGAAGTCATCGTCCATGGTCGCCGCCTGCTCGGCCTCGACCCCACCTACCACGACGAGTGACCCCTCACTTCCCTCCCACCGCCGTAGAGCCTTATTCGTGAAACCCTCCATCGAGCGCAAACTCGCCGATATTCGTGATCGTCACGAAGAACTGACGGCCATGATGGCCGACGGTACAGTGACTGCCGATGCTGCCCGATTCACCCGGCTGTCCCAGGAATATTCGGAACTCGAACCCATGGTCCGGCAGCTGAATCAACTCGAGAAGCTGCGGGCAGATCTCGCCGAAGCCATCGAGATGATGGACGACCCCGATGCCGGCATGCGGGAACTCGCCCGGGAAACCCGCGACGCCTGCCAGCAGGACCTGATCGAGATCGAAAGCGAGACGGAACGGCTGCTGATGCCCAGTGACCCGGCTGATCAGGCCGATGCCTTCCTCGAGATACGCGCCGGCACCGGCGGCGACGAGGCAGCACTGTTCGCCGGCACCCTGCTGCGCATGTATCTGCGTTATGCGGAAGCCAAGGGCTGGAAGACCGAAATCCTCTCCGAGCGCCACGGCGAGATGGGCGGCTACAAGGAAGTGATCACCCGCATCGCCGGCAGCGGTGTTTATGGCACCCTGAAGTTCGAGTCCGGGACCCATCGGGTGCAGCGGGTGCCCGAGACAGAATCCCAGGGTCGTATCCACACCTCCGCCTGCACCGTCGCGGTCCTGCCGGAGCCCACGGAAGTGGATGAAGTGATCCTGGCCAGGGAAGACCTTCGCATCGACACCTACCGCTCTTCCGGCGCCGGCGGCCAGCACGTCAACAAGACGGACTCCGCGGTACGCATCACCCACCTGCCCACGGGCATCGTCGTGGAATGTCAGGACGAACGGTCCCAGCACAAAAACAAGGCTCGCGCCATGGCCCTGCTGCAGGCCCGCCTCACCGACTCGGCCCGCAGGACCCAGGTTGCCGAACGAGCAGCCACCCGCCGCAATCTGGTGGGTTCCGGGGATCGCTCGGAGCGCATTCGCACCTACAACTTCAGCCAGGGCCGGGTCACCGACCACCGCATCGACCTCACCCTCTATGCCCTAGACGCCATCCTCGAAGGGGAGCTCGACGGCGTGATCGAACCCCTGCGCCAGGAACATCAGGCCGATCTGCTTGCCAGCCTCGGAGACTGACGCGTGCCACCGCAGGCTGTTGCAGAGGTCCTGAAGGCGGCGCGTGAGCTCGGTCTCGATCGCTTCGATGCGGAACTGTTGTTGACCGAATGCTGCGGCCTCACCCGCAGCCAGATCGTCTCCCGCCCGGAAACCGGCCTCACTGCAGACATGGCCCAGCGCTACCTGGACTGGGTCAGACGCCGCGCCAGCGGCGAGCCGGTGGCCTACATCACCGGTCACAAGGGCTTCATGGATGTCGAACTCGAAGTCACGCCCGCGGTGCTGATTCCACGGCCCGAAACGGAGCTCCTGGTAACCACCGCCCTCGAGCTCGGCGCCGACCATGCCCAGGTTGTCGACCTCGGAACGGGCAGTGGCGCCATCGCCCTGGCGCTGGCAGTTGCCCGGCCCGGCTGGCACATCGTTGCCACCGACCTGTCTCCGGCCGCCCTCGAGGTGGCCCGCCGTAATATGCGGCGCATCGCACCGGATCGGGTGGAAATGATCTTGAGCGACTGGTTCGAAGCCTTGGGGTCCATGACCTTCGATCTCATCGTCGCCAATCCACCCTACATTGCCCCAGGCGACCAGGATCTGGCCGAAGATGTGGCGCAGTACGAGCCGGCCGAGGCCCTGTTCGCCGGCCAGGATGGACAGGACGCACTGGCCGAACTGGCACAGGCCGCACCGAAGCGGCTGCGGCGCGGCGGCTGGATCCTGCTGGAGCATGGGCATCGACAGGGCGCCGGTGTCCGCCGAATGCTGGCCAGGGCGCAGCTCGAAGCGATACGCACCCTCACCGACGCCGCCCATCTGGAGCGTGTTACGATCGCCCGCCGCACGGCCTGAGTGGACATAGAACCGTGGACGACGCCCAACTGCTTCGCTACAGCCGCCAGATCATGCTGCCGGAACTCGATGTCGACGGTCAGGAACGGTTGCTGGCAGCACGGGTTCTGGTGGTGGGCCTCGGCGGACTCGGATCACCGCTGGCGCTCTACCTCACCGCGGCCGGTGTCGGCCATCTCACCCTGGTGGACGACGATTGCGTCGAGGCCTCCAATCTTCAGCGCCAGATCCTGCACGGCCAGGCCGATATCGATCGCGCCAAGACCGACTCGGCTGCCGACCGCCTGCGGCAGTTGAATCCGGCTGTAGAGTTGAGCCTGCTTGAAGGCAGACTCGAGGGCGAGGGACTCGACGCGGCTGTGGCCAACGTCGATGTGGTGGTCGACGGCACCGACAATCTGGCCACTCGCTATGCCCTCAATGAGGCCTGCATCGAGCATCAGCGACCATGGGTGTCCGCCGCGGCGATCCGCTTCGAGGCCCAGATCACCTGCTTCGATCCGCGTCAGGACGACTCGCCGTGCTACCGCTGCCTGTGGCCGGACGCCGAAGACCTCGCGCTGAACTGTGCAGAGAACGGGGTCATCGCACCGCTGGTGGGCAGCATTGGCGCTCTGCAGGCCCTGGAGGCCATCAAACTCATCGCCGGGATCGGCGAAACGCTGGTGGGCAGGATCCTCACCTTCGATGCGCTCAGCTGCCGCTGGCAGGAGTTCCGCCTGCGCCGACGGGCAGACTGTGCGGACTGCGGTAGCAGCTCATAAGCAATTGGGCGCTGTCACGAATGACACGGCCAGGTTCCCCGCTGCTTTTGTCTGTCGCCCGCAATGCGGGCTCCCACCAGCGCGACACGAGCACCTTGCGATTGGCTCGCTCGAAGGTCGTGG
>SLTB01000013.1 GCA_007130155.1 Pseudomonadales bacterium | reverse complement strand
CGGCTTCAGCCGCGAATGGACTGCCAGAAATCAATGACTTGCGGGGTCATTCGCGGATAAATCCGCTCCCACAGGGGCGCCACGCTGAGTTTTGCGACACCCTCCAAGTCCGCTCCCACGGGACGCTCCTGTGGGAGACACCCTCCAAGTCCACTCCCACGGGACGCTCCTGTGGGAGCAGCTTCAGCTGCGAAGTCTTGCGCGGACAGGTCAGCTCCCACGTGTCATCAATGAGGAACACTGAGGCGTCATGAGTCCTGAGCAAGCCCGCAGCACCTGGAACATCGATACCGCGGAAGTGGCCAAGTTCGAGGCCATGGCCCACCGCTGGTGGGACCCGGAAGGGGATTTCCGCCCCCTGCATGACATCAATCCGGCCCGACTGGCCTGGATCGCCGAGCGTCATCCGCTGGCGGGTGCCCGGGCGCTGGATGTGGGCTGCGGCGGCGGCCTGCTCACCGAGGCCATGGCCCGCGCCGGTGCGACGGTGACCGGCATCGATGCCGGCGAGGCGCCGCTGACGGTGGCGCGGCTGCACGGCCTGGAGTCCGGAGTCGAGGTCGAATATCGGCATATGGCCGCGGAGGCGCTGGCCGCCGAGCAGCCGGGCAGCTTCGACGTGGTCTGCTGCCTCGAAATGCTCGAACACGTGCCCGACCCTGCCTCCGTGGTGCGGGCCTGCGCCGAGCTGGTCCGGCCCGGCGGCGATCTGTTCTTCTCCACCATCAATCGCAACCCCAAGGCCTGGGCATTGGCGGTGGTGGGTGCCGAGTATGTGCTCGGACTGCTGCCCAAGGGCACCCACGACTACGCCCGCTTCATCCGGCCATCGGAACTCGCGCGCCATCTGCGAGGCGCGAATCTGCAACTCAAGGAGATCGCCGGCATGCGCTACAACCCCTTCACCCGCGTCTGCGGCATCAGCGCGGATGTGGACGTCAACTACATCGTCCATGCGGTGCGCCCGGCATGACCGAGGGCAAGCCGATGTTCAGCCCGGGTTGGCAACCGGCAGCGGGCCTGCTGGCCGGCAAGGTGATCGCCATTACCGGAGCCGGCGCCGGCATCGGTCGGGCGGCGGCCCGAGCCTTCGCCGCTCACGGCGCCACAGTGCTGCTGCTGGGTCGGACGCTTGGCAAGCTGGAGGCGGTCTACGACGAGATCGTCGCCGCTGGCCATCCGGAACCCGTGATTCAGACGGTGAATCTGGCAGGCGTGACGGCGGAGGATTGCCAGCAACTCGCCATCGCCATCGACGCGGGCTTCGATCGTCTCGACGGGCTGCTTCACAACGCCAGCGTGCTCGGACCGCGGGTGCCGCTGGCGGGCTATGATCCGCTTGCCTGGCACGAGGTCATGGCCACCAATCTCAACAGCAACTTCCTGCTGACCCAGGCCCTGCTGCCACTGCTGGAGGCCAGCGGTAGGCAGGCGCACGCGGGCGCGTCGCAGCTCAGCTCACCGCTGGTACTGTTCACCGGTTCGGGAGCAGGACTGCGGCCGCGAGCCTACTGGGGTGCCTACGCGGTGGCCAAAGCCGGTGTGGAAGCCCTTATGAAAGTGTTGGCCGACGAGAGCGAGAACATCTCGCCAGTGCGCTTCGCCAGCATCAATCCCGGCGGTACCCGCACCGCCATGCGCGCCGCGGCTGTACCCGGTGAGGACCCAAGCACCCTGCCGACGCCGGAAGACCTGATGCCCTTGTATCTTTGGCTGTTCGGCGCGAGCGACAAGGCCATCCACGGCCAGAGCATCAGTGCCAGGGAGTGGCTGGGGTTGTAGCGACCCGCAGACGTCATCGGCACTGTCGCGAGCAAGACCCGTCACGATTCGCTTTGGTCTATCGCTCGCACTGCAGATGACGCGATCTGCTCCTGGCAGATAGCGTCCACGAGAGCGGCGCCGCCGGGGTTCGCTCCATCGAAGGAGGTAGGAGCCCGCTGTGCGGGCGATCGCGCCCCCTGGGCGCTCCCACGGAAGGGACGACGCCTCACTTCAAACCCGGATACGGTACGAACAGCTTGGAGTGACCTAGGCGGGCACGATTCCGGCCGCCGTGAGCTTCGGGCATGCCGACCAGGCGGCACAGGGCGTCGATCTCTTCGGGGCGCAGTTCCAGCCAGCGGCCGGCCACCAGGGTGGACGGCATCACCAGCGGGCCGAAGCGCACCCGCTTCAGGCGGCTGACTTCGAAACCCTGGGATTCCCAAAGCCTGCGAACTTCCCGATTGCGGCCTTCCATGAGGACCACGTGGTACCAGCGGTTCGCGCCTTCGCCACCGTAGAACTGCACGTCGCTGAATTTGGCGGGGCCGTCCTCGAGCAGGACGCCTTCCCTCAGGCGCTGCAGGGCCTCGTCCTCCACCACACCATGAACCCGGACCGCGTACTCCCGATCGAGCTGGGCTGCCGGATGCATCAGCCGATTGGCCAGCTCGCCTTCGGTGGTGAACAGCAGCAGGCCGCTGGTGTTGTAGTCGAGCCGGCCGACGGCGATCCACCGCCCCTGGGACAGTCGGGGCAGGCTGTCGAAACAGGTGGGCCTCCCCTCCGGATCGTTGCGGGTGCAGATCTCGCCCTGAGGCTTGTTGTACAGCAGCACGCGGACTTCGGGCTCTACGTCGGTGCTGCGCCCTAGGGGGCGATCGTCGACGTCGATACGATCGCTGGCGCTCACCCGGTCACCGAGCTTCGCAACCTCACCGTTGACCTTGATGCGGCCGGCACGGATCCACTCCTCGAGACCGCGCCGCGAGCCGAGACCGGCGCGGGCGAGGACCTTCTGCAATTTCTCGCTGCCGGCAGCGGGTGTGGCGTCTTCATCGCGCATCGGCGGGACGCTCCGGGTCGTCTTCGTGTCGGGCTTCTTCATCAAAATCTTCAGTGGGGTCTTCAGTCAGGTCCCAAGCCTTTGCTGCCGGGTGACCTTCGGGATCCGGTTCGCCGTCCGTCGTGCTGACGGATTCATCGTCATGATCGACGTCCGGGGCAGGAATAGCAGTATCCGTTGATTCCACAGGCTGACCCTGAGCTTCGACTTCCCCCTGGCCTTCGAGTTCGCCTCGGCCTACGCCACCCACCTCTTCCGCTTCGCCGGACATGCCTTCAAAGCCGAATTCCTGGTTGATTTTGTCCAGATCACGGATCTCGGCCAGCGGCGGCAACTCGTCCAGGGCGCGCAAATTGAAGTAGTCCAGAAAGCCGCGAGTGGTGCCATACAACGCAGGTCGCCCGGGCACGTCACGATGGCCGAGGATGCGGATCCAGTCGCGCTCCAGCAGCGTCTTGACAATGTTCGACGAAACACTCACGCCGCGGACCTGCTCGATGTCGCTACGGGTCACCGGCTGCTGATAGGCGATCACTGCCAGGGTTTCGAGCAGGGCGCGGGTATAGCGCGGCGCTCGCTGTTCCCAGAGGCGGCTGATCCAGGGCGCGAGGTCCTCACGGACCTGGATGCGCCAGCCGCTGCCCACCTCTTTGAGTTGCAGGCCGCGACCATCCATGGACGCCTGCAGGTCGGTCAGTGCGGTCTTCAGTTCGCTACGACCGACGCCCTCACCTTCTTCGAACAGGGTCAACAGTCGCTCGAAGGACACCGGCTCGCCGGCGGCCAGCAGGGCGCCTTCGACAATATTGCGAACCATGTCGGGACTGATACTCAAAACGTGTTCCTCAATGTACGGCCGCCTCCAGGCAGCTACACCACCGCATGCACGCGGGCGCGGATGTGAATGGGCGCCAGCGGTTCATTCTGAACCAGCTCGATCAGGGACTCCTTGACCAGCTCCATGATCGCCAGGAAGGTCACCACCACGCCCAGGCGCCCCTCCTCCACCTTGAACAGACTGACGAAGGCGACGAAATCTCCGGTCTCCGACACCCGGCGCAGGACGTCGCCCATGCGCTCACGGGTCGAAAGGGTATCGAACTTGATGTTGTGGTGACGGTACATCGCCGCCCGCTGCATGACCTCAGAAAGGGCCAGCAGCAGCTCCTTGAGTTCCAGCTCCGGCAAGGGCTGCTGGCGATCCATGGGGGGCGCCACCGCACTGGCCGGGAAGATCTCACGATCGCTGCGGGGCAGTTCGTCGATGTCCTCAGCGGCCTGGCGGAAGCGCTCGTACTCCTGGAGACGGCGGATCAGTTCGGCACGCGGGTCCTCACTCTCCTCGTCCTCGCTCGCCGGCCGCGGCAGCAGCATGCGCGACTTGATCTCCGCCAGCATGGCGGCCATGACCAGATACTCGGCCGCCAGCTCAAAGTGCAGGGCCTTCATCAATTCCACGTACTGCATGTACTGACGGGTGATGTCTGCCACCCGAATGTCGAGGATGTCCAGGTTCTGCCGCCGGATCAGGTACAGCAGGAGGTCCAGCGGCCCCTCGAAGGCCTCGAGGAAGACCTCGAGGGCGTCCGGCGGAATGTAGAGGTCCTTGGGCAGCTCGGTGACGGTTCGACCTTCGACGATGGCGAAGGGGAATTCGGATTGGGCTGCACCCGGCTGGGCCGGACCCGGCCAGGATGCTGCCCCATGCGACCCCGCCGGCATTCGGGCCTCGCGCAGCTTGAGCAGGCGCGGCCCAACCTCTGCGGTCGTCTCGCCCTCGCCCATGCCGCCCGCCTCGTCGCTCACCGGTAGCCGAGCCCCATGACGCCGCGCACGATTTCGATGGTCTCCCTGGCCTGATCGCGGGCGTGTTCGGAGCCCTCGGAAATAATGGCCTTCACCAGATCCGGCTGCTCTTCGTACTGCCGGGCACGCTGACGCATGACGGCCTGTTCGCCGACGATGGCCTCGATGACAGGCTGCTTGCAGTCGATGCAGCCGATGCCGGCAGTGGTACAACCCTCGGTAACCCAATCCCGGGTGCCTGCATCCGAGTACAGCTTATGCAGCGCCCACACCGGGCAGTTTTCAGGATTCCCAGGGTCGGTGCGCCGAACCCGGGCCGGATCGGTCTTCATGGTGCGGATCTTTTGCTCCACCTGCGCCGGTTCCTCGCGCAGACTGATGGTGTTGCCATAGGACTTGGACATCTTCTCGCCGTCCAGGCCCGGCACCTTGGGCGACTCGGTAAGCAGGGACTCCGGCTCCGGCAGCAGTAGCCGGCCGCCGCCCTCCAGGAAGCCGGTGAGGCGTTCCTTGTCCGCCAGGGACAGATTGGCCTGCTCGTCGAGCATGGCACGGGCACGGGCCAGCGCCTCACCATCGCCCTGCTCCGTGTAGCGCTTGCGCAGGTCGCGATACAGGCGCTGGGACTTCTTGCCCATGCGGCCGATGGCTGCTTCAGCCGCCTCCTCGAAGCCCGGCTCGCGTCCGTAGACGAAATTGAAGCGGCGCGCCACTTCCCGGGTGAGTTCCACATGGGCGACCTGATCGGCACCCACCGGCACCTTGCCAGCCCGGTAGATCAGGATGTCCGCGCTCTGCAGCAGCGGATAGCCGAGAAAGCCATAGGTGGTGAGGTCCTTCTCCTTGAGCCTGGCCTGCTGGTCCTTGTAGCTCGGCACGCGCTCCAGCCAGGCCAGCGGCGTGATCATGGACAGCAGCAGGTGCAGCTCCGCGTGCTCGGGCACCTTGGACTGGATGAACAGGGTGGCGGAGCCGGGGTTGACCCCTGCCGCCAGCCAGTCGATGACCATGTCCCAGACGACCTGCTCGATCTCCCCGGCCTCGGCGTAATCGGTGGTCAAGGCATGCCAGTCGGCGACGAAGAAGAAGCACTCGTATTCGTGCTGCAGCTTGACCCAGTTGCGCAGCACGCCGTGGTAATGCCCCAGGTGCAGCCGGCCGGTGGGACGCATGCCGGAAAGCACCCGGCGGTCGGCTTCGTTACCTTTCAAGTTGGACTCCTATGACTGAAGTGGCCGCGGATCATAGCAGAGCATGCGACGATTCCTTGTGCCCGCGACACCCTATGCATTACCAGGGACGAGGCTGGAGGCATCCCCCTTGCCCTGTCGCCGCAGTACCGGCACAGCATCCGTGAGATCCACCACCGTGGTGGGTTCGGAACCGCAGTGACCGCCATCGATGATCAGGTCCACCACCTTCTCCAGGCGGTCGCGGATCTCCTCCGGATCGGTCTGGGGCAGAATGTCACCGGGCAGGATGAGGGTGCTGGACATCAGCGGTTCGCCCAGCTCTTCGAGCAGGGCCAGGGCGATGGGATGTTCCGGAATCCTCAGGCCGATGGTTCGACGCTTCGGGTGCGCCAGCCGCCTCGGCACTTCTCGGGTGGCCGGAAGAATGAAAGTGAACGGGCCAGGCGTATGGGCCTTCAACGCCCGATAGGTGACGTTGTCCACCCGCGCGTAGACCGACACTTCCTTGAGATCGCGGCAGGTCAGCGTGAAGTTGTGGTCCTTGTCGACTTCGCGCAGGCGACGGATGCGCTCGGCTCCGGCCTTGTCCTCCAGCCGGCAGGCGATGGCATAGGCGGAGTCCGTCGGATAGACGATCACTCCACCAGCGCGGACGATGTCCACGGCCTGGCGGACCAACCGCGCCTGCGGATTGTCTGGATGAATGCTGAAGAACTGCGCCATGATGATCCCTGTGACACACCGGTCCCCGTGCGGCGCGTGATCCATTATGCTGCCCCCATGGACGGCGCCTCAACCCGTGACGGAAGTGGTCGCTGAAACGCCCGGGGCAGGAACTCGAAGGAAGCCTGCTTCGGGCTTCCCAGCACTGCCGCGACAGCCTCCCGAACCGCGGCCCTGTGGCTGGCAACGTCATCACCTTCAGCTCTGAATGGAGACTCCGTGAAGCAGTTCCTCGAATTCGCGCCCATCCTGGCATTCTTCATCGCCTACTACGTCAGTGACCGCGACCTGCTCGCCGCCACCGGCGTATTGATTGTGGCCCAGAGCGCACTGATGGCCGGCCTCTATCTGCGTCACGGCAAGCTCGAGCGGCCCATGCAGGTGCAATTCTGGGCGGTGGTGGTGCTCGGCAGCCTCACCTTGGCCTTGAACAACGCCACCTTCATCCAGTGGAAGCCCACCCTGGTGAACTGGATCCTCGCTGCCGGGCTGGCACTGTCGCAGATCTTCGGCGAGCGCAACTTGCTCGAGCGCATGCTCGGCGGCCAGCTGCCGCTGCCACGGCGGGCCTGGAACCATCTGGCCTGGGGCTGGAGCGGCGCGTTCTTCTTCGCCGGCGCGCTGAATCTGGTGGTGGCCTACCAGTTCAGCGAGGAATTCTGGGTCAACTACAAACTCTTCGGCGGCTTCGCGCTGACGTTCTGCTATGTCGTCGCCACGATCATCTACCTGGCACGTGCCGGGCACCTCAACGATCAGGAGGAGCCCGCGTCCGACGCCCATGACGCCCCGGCCACAGCGAGCGAGGCCGCCGCCGTGGGAGCGTCTTCAGCCGCAAAGGATACCGGCGACAACCGTGAGCGCGCGCGCCCATGATCGCCTTGTCGGTCAACATCAACAAGATCGCTCTGCTGCGCAATTCCCGCGGCGGCCTGCGGCCCGGTCTACTGGACCTGGCGGCCATGGCCCTCGCCGCCGGCGCTCACGGCATCACCGTGCATCCGCGACCCGACCAGCGCCACATCCGTGCTGACGATGTCCCTGCGCTGGCAGCCATGCTGCGCTCGGAGTTTCCGGGCGCCGAATTCAACATCGAGGGCAATCCCTTCGCGCCCGCCAATGCCGGCGGCTACCCGGGCCTCGAGGCCCTCGTTGAAGCCAGCCGGCCCGACCAGGTCACCCTGGTCCCGGACAGCGACGATCAGCTCACCTCCGATCACGGCTGGGACCTGCCGGCCCAGAGCGACCGTGTCAGGCCCTTGGTCGAACGCCTCCATGCCCTAGGCGCCAGGGTCAGCCTGTTCATGGACCCAGACCCGGTCGCGATTGCGGCGGTGGCGGCTACCGGGGCCGATCGCATCGAACTCTATACCGGCCCCTTTGCCGAAGCCTTCGCAAGCGATGGCCATGAGCAGGGGCCGATCAGCAGCGGAAGCCTGGAGGCCTTCACCCTGGCGGCCCGTCAGGCTGTGCAACTCGGCCTCGGCGTCAATGCCGGCCACGACCTCGACCTCGACAACCTGGTGTCATTGCGCAGCCTGCCCGGCCTGGCGGAAGTGTCCATCGGCCATGCCCTGGTGGCCGATGCCCTGGAACTCGGCTGGTTCGGCACGGTACGGCGCTACCTGAAGGTGCTCAACGGCTGAGCATGCCATCGAACCAGTTCAACATTTAATGCAAGCGCCCCTTGTCATGACGGTGCTGGAAGCGTTCAGATAGGCGCGGCGTACCGCCATACAAATAAAAAACGGAGCATGGGGCATGGCTGACAATCACGACGACGATCTAGAACGTTTCATGGACGGGGTGAAGCGGCGCAATCCCGGAGAGCCGGAGTTTCATCAGGCCGTTCAAGAAGTGGCCATGGACATCGTCCCCTACATCGCGGACAAGCCCATCTACAAGGCACTGATGATCCTGGAACGGATGACCGAACCGGATCGCATCATCAGTTTCCGGGTCACTTGGGAGGACGATCAGGGCAACATCCGCGTCAACCGCGGCTATCGGGTGCAGCAGAATAACTCCATCGGTCCCTACAAGGGCGGCATCCGCTTCCATCCCAGCGTCACCCAGAGCGTCCTGAAGTTCCTCGCCTTTGAGCAGGTCTTCAAGAACAGCCTCACCGGCCTGCCCATGGGCGGCGGCAAGGGCGGCGCGGACTTCAATCCCAAGGGCAAATCCGATCGCGAAGTGATGCGCTTCTGTCAGGCCTTCATGACCGAACTGCACCGCCACATCGGTCCGGACACCGACGTTCCCGCCGGCGACATCGGCGTAGGGGCGCGGGAAGTCGGCTACATGTTCGGCCAGTACAAGCGTCTCGTGAACCGCTTCGAGGGCGTCCTCACGGGCAAGGGGCTCGAGTTCGGCGGCAGCCGTATACGCACTGAGGCCACCGGCTACGGCACGGTGTACATGATGGAGGACATGCTCACTCATCATAAGGAGTCCATCAGCGGCAAGACCTGCGTCGTGTCAGGCTCCGGAAACGTGGCCACCTACTGCGCCAAGAAACTGATCGAGCTCGGCGGCAAGGTGGTCACCCTGTCGGACTCCAGTGGCTTCGTCTACGACAAGGACGGCCTGACCCTGGAGAAACTCGAGTGGGTGATGGATCTCAAGGAGATGCGCCGCGGACGCATCGAAGAATTCGCCCGGGAATTCGGCACCGAATTCCACGAGGGTGAGCGGCCCTGGGGTGTGCCCTGCGATCTAGCCTTCCCCTGCGCGACCCAGAACGAGATCGAGCTGGCCGACGCCGAGAAGCTGGTGGCCAATAACGTCCGAGGCATTGCCGAAGGCGCGAACATGCCCGCAACCCCGGAAGCGATCAAGCTGATCCAGAAAAAGCGCGATCTGCTGCATGCGCCGTCGAAGGCCGCCAATGCCGGGGGTGTCAGCGTGTCTGGTCTCGAGATGAGTCAGAACAGCCTGCGCCTGCAGTGGTCCGCCGACGAGGTAGACGTGCGCCTGCGGGCGATCATCAAGGGTATCCACGATCAGTGCGTGGAATACGGACTTCAGTCCGACGGCCACATCGACTACTTCAAGGGAGCGAACGTGGCCGGCTTCAACAAGGTTGCCAAAGCAATGATCGCCTACGGCGTGATGTGATCCGAATACCCCGAACGCCTTCCGTGGGAGCGGCTTTGGAGGGTGTCGCAAAAGGTTGGCAAGAATCCGTGGGAGTGGCTTCAGAGGGTGTCGCAAAAGGTTGGCAAGACTCCGTGGGAGCGGCTTCAGAGGGTGTCGCAAAAGGTTGGCAAGACTCCGTGGGAGCGGCTTCAGCCGCG
>SLTB01000133.1 GCA_007130155.1 Pseudomonadales bacterium | reverse complement strand
GCTCCCACAGGGCTGACGACCGCCAACGCCATCCTTCCTGGCATCTCGTCGCCAGCCAGTTTTCAGCGCCTCGACGCTGCGGTATAACGGCACGCACGCCCACCCTTTCCGGAATGCAACCTTGAAGCACACACTGTCGTTGGTTGTTCTCACCTTCGGCCTGGTGGCCTCTGCCATGGGGCAGGGCCGGCAGGTGGTCCACATCTACAACTGGAGCGACTACATCGCCCCATCGGTACTGCAGGCTTTCACCGCCGAAACCGGTATCCGGGTGGTCTACGACGTCTACGACTCCAACGAGATCCTGGAGGCCAAGCTACTCACCGGAAGCTCCGGTTATGACGTGGTGTTTCCGACCGCGCGTCCATTCGCTGCACGGCAGGTCACAGCCGGCGCCTATCGGCCCCTGGATCGATCACAACTGCCCAACCTGGTGCATCTGGATGCGGACCTGATGGCCGACCTCGCCACCATCGACCCCGGCAACGCTCACCTTCTGCCCTACATGTGGGGCACCACCGGCATCGGCCTCGTGGAAGAAGCAGTCCGCGCTCGCCTCGGCGACGATTTCGAACTCGACAGCTGGGACCTGATATTCGACCCGGTCGTCGCGGCCAAACTCGCCGGCTGCGGCATCGCCATTCTCGACGCCGCCCTCGACGCTCTGCCCGCAGCCCTGTTCTGGCTGGGGCTGGACCCTTCCCGCCAGGAGCAGGATGACGTGGAAGCAGCCACCCGAGCCTTCCTCGGAGCACGTCCGCACGTGCGCTACTTCCACTCATCCCAGTACATCAACGATCTCGCCAATGGCGACATCTGCGTAGCCATGGGCTATTCCGGGGATGTCCTTCAGGCTGCCGCCCGCGCCGAGGAGACCAACCGCAGCCACACTGTCCGCTACGTGATCCCGCGGGAAGGCGCCATGATCTGGACCGACGTCATCGCCATCCCCCGCGATGCGCCTCATCCTGAGGCAGCCCACGCCTTCATCAACTATCTGCTGCGACCCGAGGTCATCGCCGAGATCTCCAACTACGTTGCCTACGCCAACGGCAACAGTGCTGCCACCGAGCTGCTAGACGAGAGCATCCGCGAAGATCAGGGCATCTACCCGAGTGATGAGGTGCGCGCCAAGCTGCGCTCCATGCGTCTGCTGACCCCGATGGAACTGCGCGAGCGCACCCGCGCCTGGACACGGATTCGCCGTGGCCGCTGATCCTGCGGAGTTTCTCCGCATCGAAGGTATCACGCGTCGTTTCGGATCAGTTCACGCGGTCGACGCCGTCAGTCTCGACGTCGCCCGGGGGGATACGCTGTGCCTGCTCGGCCCCTCCGGCTGTGGCAAGTCCACTTTGCTGCGGACCATTGCCGGCCTCGAAGTCCCCGACGCAGGCCGGATTCTGATCGACGGCGAAGACGTCACCGGGATGCCACCCCATGAGCGTCCCGTGAACATGATGTTCCAGTCCTACGCGCTCTTTCCTCACATGTCCGTGGCACGCAACATCGCCTTCGGCCTGGAGCGGCAGCGCCTGCCCCGGGCCACCATCCGCGACCGCGTCGATGAAATGCTGGCCGTCGCCAGCCTTGAGGCGTTCGCCGACCGTAAACCCCATCAGCTCTCCGGCGGCCAGCGGCAGCGCGTGGCGCTGGCGCGGGCCCTGGCCCGCCATCCCCGTGTGCTGCTGCTCGACGAGCCCTTAGGCGCGCTCGACCGCCAGCTCCGCGAGCGCACCCGGATCGAGCTGTCGGCCATCCTTGAGCGGGTCGGTGTCACCTGCGTCATCGTCACCCACGATCAGGAGGAAGCCCTGACCCTGGCCGACATCATTGCGGTCATGCGCGCGGGCCGCGTCGCGCAGGTCGGCACGCCCGACGCCATCTACGAGCAGCCCGTGGACCGCGAAACCGCAGAACTGTTCGGCTCCCTGAACCTCTTTGCAGCGAGCCTCCACGGCGAACATCTGCATTGCCCGGCACTGGACCTGGGCATGGAAGCACCTGCCGGACAGCAGGGCGACGCCTGCCTGGCCATCCGCCCGGAACGGCTGGCCGTATTGCGCGAGGGGGAGACCCGCGACCACGAAATCACGGCCATCGTCGAACGCTGCGACTTTCTCGGTGCCAGCCGGCTGCTGCTTCTGCGCCTCGGCGAGCAGTCCGGAGTCCGCGTGCTCACCGACCCGCGAAATCGGGTCACACCCGGTGACGAACTCCGTATCGGTTTCGATCACGACGCGATACGGATCCTGCCGGCATGACCTCAGCCCGTTTCGTCAGCTCGAGCGCGTGGCTGCCGCTGGGCTGGATGGCCGTTTTCCTGCTGCTGCCCGTAGCCATTCTGCTGCGGGTGAGCTTCTCCGAACCCCGCTTCGAGCAGCCGCCCTACACCGAGCTGCTCGTCATCGGCGAGACCGGGCGCTGGCTCTGGGAGGGCACCCTGCAGGCCTGGCGCTGGCTGTTCGAGGATCCCACCTACCGCGACGCTCTGCGGGGCTCACTGGCCATGGCCAGCCTGACCACGCTGACCTGCCTGCTGCTGGCGCTACCCATGGCCTGGGCCATCGCTCGCGCCCCGCTGGCCTGGCGTACGCCGCTGCTGCTGGCTGTCATCCTGCCGTTCTGGACCAGTTTCCTGATCCGCGTCTACGCCTGGATCAGCCTGCTCAAACCCGAGGGGCTGATCAATGCCGCCCTGCTTGGCAGCGGCATCATCGATGCGCCCATGCTGATCCTGCACAGCAATGTCGCCGTACTGATCGGCATGACCTACGCCTACCTGCCGTTCATGGTGCTGCCGCTGTACGCGACCTTCGCGCGCATCGAGGACGACCTGCTGCAGGCCGCAGCCGATCTCGGCGCCACCCCCTGGCAGACGTTCATGCGCATCAGTCTGCCGCTGGCCTGGCCCGGAGTGCTGGCCGGGTGCCTTCTGGTCTTCATTCCGGCCATGGGTGATTTCGTAGTGCCCGACCTGCTCGGAGGTCCGGACAATTACATGCTCGGCACGGCGCTGTGGAACGAATTCTTCCGCAATGCGGACTGGCCCACTGCCAGCGCCCTGGCCCTGACCATGCTACTGGTCCTGCTGCTCCCTCTGGCCCTGCTCCAGCGATTGCAGCGCCGCGAGGATCCGGCATGAACACTCAGGCCCGCGGGACCGCTCGCCTCGGCTTCCTCACCGCCGTCAGCTTCGGCTATGCCTTTCTGTACGTCCCCATCGTCCTGCTGGTGCTGTACTCCTTCAACGATTCACGACTGGTCACCGTGTGGGGCGGCTTCTCCACGCGCTGGTACAGCTCACTGTTCGAGAATCAGGTGCTGCTCACTGCGGCCTGGCGCTCGCTGCAGGTAGCCGTCACCAGCGCCAGTCTCGCCACCCTGGTCGGACTGGCTGCGGGACTGGCGCTGGTGCGACTGTCCGGCTTCCGCCGCGGGCTTTTGATGGCCTGCTTCGGTTCCCTGCTGGTAATGCCCGACGTGCTCATCGGCCTGTCCATGCTGCTGCTGTTCGTTAATCTCGAGCAGTGGGTGGGTTGGCCCGCCGGTCGTGGCCTGACCACGGTAAGCCTCGCCCACCTGACCTTCGCCAGTGCCTACGTTGCCGTGGTGGTCAGGGCCAGACTGATGCAGGTGGACACCTCCATCGAGGAAGCGGCACGGGATCTCGGCGCCCGGCCGGGTCAGGCCTTCTGGCTGGTGACGGTACCGCTGGTCAGGCCCGCCCTGATTTCAGGCTGGTTGCTGGCCTTCACGCTGTCGCTGGATGATCTGGTGGTGGCCAGTTTCGTTTCCGGACCCGGATCGAGCACGCTGCCCATGGTGATCTATTCCAGTGTTCGCCTTGGCGTGACACCCGAGGTCAATGCCCTGGCGACACTGCTGATTGCGGCTGTAGCGCTGGGCGTCATCAGCGCCGCCCTGATCAACCGCTTCCTCTCCCGCCCGGATTCTCAGCGCTGAGGCCAGCAACCTTGCGCAGAGGGTCGCCCGGCCTCAGCATCGTCCATCGCTCACTTGTTCTCATTGAAGCACCGACATGACCGCCTCCGCGCCCAAGCGCACCCAGCTCGACCTCGGCATCCAGGCCCAGCCCGACGACACCACCTGCGGGCCCACCTGCCTGCAGGCGGTGTATCGCTACTGGGGCGATGCGGTGGATCTCACCCGGGTGATCGAGGAGACGCCGGTCCTGCCCGCTGGAGGCACGCTGGCGGTGCATCTGGCCTGCCATGCCCTGAAGCGCGGTTATCAGGCCACAATCTGGACCTACAACCTGCTGGTGTTCGACCCGACCTGGTTCAGTGCGCCAGATGTGGATCTGGGTGATCGCCTACAGCGCCAACTGGCGTACAAGGGTGGTGATCGCTTAGCGGAAATCACCCGCGGCTACCTGCGCTTCCTGGAACTCGGCGGGCAGATCCGTTTTGATCCCCTGCGCACCGGACTGATCCGCAAACTCCTGAAAGCAGGCATTCCCGTCATCACCGGCCTGTCGGCGACCTACCTCTATGGTACCGCCCGGGAATGGGGACCAAATGACGATTTTGATGACATCCGCGGTGAGCCATCAGGCCATTTCGTCGTGCTGTCAGGCTATGACCGCACGGGCCGATTGGTGGAAGTTACCGATCCGCTGCTCGACAACCCCATGGCGGACGGCCATCACTATGATGTCGGCATCGAACGCGTGATCGGTGCCATCATGCTGGGCGTATTGACCCACGATGCGAACCTGCTGACGTTGACACCCAAGGCCACCCAAAGGATGCCAACGTGAAGATCCTGATCGTCGTGGACAATCCAAAGGACTGGCCCCTGGACCTGGAAGGCGTCGAGGTCGTCGGTGCCCGTGCCTACCTGACAGAACCTGCCTGGACCGAGCTGAGGCGGGTACGAGTGTTCAATCTCTGCCGCTCCTATGCCTACCAGAGCGTCGGCTACTACGTTTCGCTGCTCGCGGAAGCGCGGGGGCATCGCCCCTCCCCAAGCCTGACCACCATTCAGGATACCCGCTCCCGACACGTGG
Source organism: Pseudomonadales bacterium (assembly GCA_007130155.1). Lineage (GTDB taxonomy): Bacteria > Pseudomonadota > Gammaproteobacteria > Pseudomonadales > Azotimanducaceae > SLTB01. The sequence continues at coordinate 24,111 of SLTB01000133.1, read as the reverse complement.
TACGGATGGCCTCAGAGGATCTCGAGGATCTCATTGAGCGCAGCCTCGGCAGCCTGCAATCCGACGAATTCGTGCTCTCCATCTACTTCGGACGCAACCTGGCCAAACGCCACGCCACGCTGGCAGCGCGGCTCTATGAGCTGACTGAGGCACCACTGCTGCGGGCCCGATTCGTCCGCCGCGAACACTGGGAACTGGTGAGCCTGAAACCCATCTCGGCGGATGCGATCCCGCCGGAACATCATGCTTTCGTGGTGCAGGTGGCTGGCGAATATTTCGCCGGACGGCGCCCACCCACGCGCCGCAAGTACAGGGCCCGCTATGATCTCGCCATCCTCGTGGATCCGGACGAGCCCGACCCGCCGTCCAACGCCCGTGCCCTGGCGCGCTTCGAACGCGCTGCTGAAAAAATCGGTTTCGAGGTCGAGCAGATCACCCGCGAGGACTTCAGCCGCATCGCCGAGTTCGACGCTCTGTTCATTCGAGCCACCACCTCGGTGAACCACTACACCTATCGCTTCGCCCAGCGCGCCCAGGCCGAGGGGCTGGTGGTCATGGACGATCCAGGCTCCATTCTACGTTGTACCAACAAGGTGTTCTTAGCCGAGCTGCTGCAGCGCTTGCGCATTCGCCAGCCCAAGACCGTGATCGTCCATCGCCGCAATCTCGAAGAGGTGCTCTCAGAGCTGCGCCTGCCCTGCGTGCTGAAGGCGCCCGACAGCGCTTTTTCGCGCGGCGTGCACAAGGTGGAAACCCGTGAGGCCCTGATCAGCATGGTCCGGGACCTGCTCGAGCGATCGGAGCTGATCGTCGCCCAGGAATACCTGCCGACCCAGTACGACTGGCGGGTGGGCATCGTCGACGGCACGCCCCTCTACGTCTGTCGCTACTGGATGGCGGACGCCCACTGGCAGATCGTCCGCCATGACGCCTCCGGTTCCAAGGACGAGGGCAATGCAGACACCCTGGCCGTGGCGGATGCACCGGCGGAGGTGGTACGCATGGCGCTGAAGGCTGCCAATGCCATCGGCCAGGGACTCTACGGCGTCGACATCAAGGAATCCGATGCTCGCTATTACGTCATCGAAGTGAACGACAACCCAAGCATCGACGCTGGTGTGGAGGACAGGGTGCTGAAGGACGAGCTCTATCTACAAATCATGCGCACCTTCCTATCCCGGGTAGAGAGGATGAAGCGCGGCGATGCCTGAACCCACGCTCAGTCTCTTCGAGGGCTTCGGCGTCGAGATCGAATACATGATCGTCGACGACGATTCCTTGGACGTCCGTCCCTACTGTGATCGCGTCCTGGCGGCCGTTGCGGGCGACGTCACCAACGAGGTGCAGCGCGGCGCCGTGGCCTGGAGCAACGAGCTCGCAGCCCACCTCATCGAGATCAAGACCAACGGTCCCGCACCGGCCCTCGCCCCGCTCACCGATGTCTTCGCCACCACCATCGGCGACATCGAGGCACTGCTCAAAGCAGAGGGCGCGCGACTCCTGCCCGGCGCCATGCATCCGTGGATGGATCCCGCGCGGGAGATGGTGCTCTGGCCTCATGACTACAGCCCCATCTATCAAGCCTACGATCGCATCTTCGACTGCCGCGGCCACGGCTGGTCCAATCTCCAGAGCGTGCACCTGAATCTGCCCTTCGCCAACGACGACGAGTTGCACCGCCTGCATGCCGCCGTCCGCCACCTGCTCTGCGCGCTACCGGCCTTAGCCGCCAGTTCACCGGTGGCCGACGGCCGCGACAGCGGCTTCGCGGATTACCGCATGGAAGTCTACCGGCACAATTCCAGGCGCATTCCCGAGATCACCGGACTTGTGGTCCCTGAAGCCATCGACTCTGCGGCAAGTTACCGAGAGCGCATTCTGCTCCCCATGTACCGTGCGATCGCACCCTACGATCCCCAGCAGATCCTGCGAGAGGAGTGGCTGAACTCACGCGGGGCCATCACCCGTTTCGATCGTTTCGCCATCGAAATCCGCGTCCTCGATACCCAGGAATGCCCACGCGCGGATCTGGCCATCCTCGGCCTCGTGGTGGCGGTGCTGCAGGCGCTTATAGAAGAGCGATTCGGCCATCTGCAGCATCTCGACACGCTCGAGACCGGCCGCCTCGCCGCCATCCTCGAGCAGTGCGTCCTCCATGGTGACGAAGCACGCATCGATGACGCACCATGGTTGAAGTGCTTCGGCCTGCGCGGCAGGATCTGGGCCCGAGACCTGTGGGGACATCTGCTCGAACGCTGCGGTGACCTGTTCGCCGAGACCGGCGTCGACCGCGCAGCTCTGGAACTGATCCTGGATCAGGGCTCCCTCTCCCGTCGGCTGCGCCAGGCACTGGAGCTGCCCATGCCGGGACACCGGATGGATGCCTTCACCCTCGTTCCCACACCGCCGGCGGCATTGCCCCGAAGCGCCATGACGGAGGTCTATCGTCGCCTGGCGGACTGTCTGCGCCAGGGAGATCTGTTTCGTGAGTAAAGGCAGCGACAAACAGCACGGTGACACCACCCATGCCTCCGGGACCAGAACGGCCTGGGTGGTATCCTGCGAACACGCCACCAATCACATCCCCCCGCCCTGGCGGAATCTGTTCGACGACGCCGAGCTTCTGGAAAGCCATTTCGGCTGGGACCCGGGCGCCGCCGGCCTCGCCCGCTATTTCGGACGCCATCTCGGTGCGCCCGTGTTCCTCGGACAGGTTTCGCGGCTACTCGCCGATGCCAATCGTTCTGCCAGCCATCCCAAAGTTCATGCTCCGGCCGTCCGCGCCCTGCCAAAACGGGACCGCGAAGCCATCATCAAAACCTGGCACGCCCCCCACCAAGACGGCGTCTGCGACGCAGTGAGCGCCGCACTGGCAGACGCAGACCGGGTGCTGCACATCTCCTGCCACTCCTTCACGCCCGAGCTGAACGGGAAGACGCGGACGGCCGACATCGGCCTGCAATACGATCCGAAGCATGGAGGAGAGGCGGATCTGGCCCGCCGATGGCAGCAGGCGATCGTTGCGGCAAGCAGCTGGCGGGTGCGTCGCAACTATCCCTACACGGGGTATGAAGACGGCATGATCCGAATCCTTCGCCGTCGTTTCGGGACGCGGGTCCTCGGCTTCGAGCTCGAACTCAATCAGGCCTTGCTGCAGCGTGGCGAGTTCCCTCGCTCGCTGCTGAAGACCCTGCTGGCGTCGCTGCAGCTCGCTGCGGAGGCAGGTTGAATGGATTCGGATCTCGCACGGAACGAATACCTGTGCCTCGGAGCGGGAGCGGCTTCAGCCGCGAATGCCGCAGGCTGGATCCCGCGCAGGAGACTCTTTCGCGGATGGCCGATCCCGGATCAATCCGCTCCCACGGGAGGCAGGACGTTGACACCGCCGGCAGCCAGAAACGTGAACCGTGCCGTTTGGTCATTGGATCCCCAGCGGCGATAATCACGGCAGCGGACGCTGGGAGTGCCTCCGTTGCGGAACCTTCGACCCTCTACGAGAGGCTGAGCCGATGACGATGATGCGACCACTCGCTGCAGTCCTGCTGAGCCTCGCGCTGCTGCTGCCATGGGCGACAGCCGCCGCTGCCAGCGCCGCAGAGATCGATGCCCGCTCCGACGCCGTGCTCGAGCGGCTCTCCAACCAGTCTCCCGAGGTGAGGGCCCTCGTCGCTCGCGCCGAAGGTGTGTTGATCTTCCCACGGGTGATCAAGGCCGGCATTGGCATCGGCGGGGAATACGGTGAAGGCGTACTGCGCATCGGCAACGAGGCCGTGCAGTACTACAATACCGCCGCTGCTTCGATCGGCTTCCAGCTCGGCGCCCAGGCCAAAGCCCAGATCCTGCTGTTCATGACCCCGAGCGCGCTGGCGGATTTTCGCGCCAAGGATGGCTGGGAGATCGGCGTCGACGCCAGCGTCACCCTCGTGCGCATCGGCGCCGGCGGCTCCATCGACACCACCACCACCCGCGCTCCTGTCATTGGTTTCGTACTCGCCGATCGCGGCCTGATGTACGACCTGTCCTTGAGCGGATCGAAGATTTCCCGGATTGATCGCTGAATCGCGCAGAATTGGAGAGCCACATGACCGACAGTTTCGACCTCACCGGCAAGGTTGCCCTCATTACAGGTGGCAGCCGCGGCCTCGGCCGCGAGATGGCACTGGCGTTCGCGCACCGTGGTGCCAAGGTGGCCATAGCCAGCCGCAAACTCGAACAGTGCGAGGAAACGGCCAGAGAACTTCGCGCCCTCGGCGCAGAGGCCTTCCCCTGGAGTTGCCACGTCGCCGACTGGGACCAGTGCGGCGAGATGGTCGACGCGGTGTATTCCCACTTCGGGCGCATCGACATCCTGGTCAACAATGCCGGCATGTCACCGCTGTATCCATCCCTGGCGGAAGTCACCGAAACCCTGTTCGACAAGGTCATGGGCGTCAATCTCAAGGGTCCGTTCCGTCTCATGGCACTGGTGGGCCAGCGCATGGCGGAAGGCGACGGCGGAGCCATCATCAACGTCTCGAGCATCGCTGCGGTGAAGCCGTCCCCGGAGTCCGAGCCCTACGGTGCAGCCAAGTCGGGCCTAAACGCCTTGACCCGATCTTTCGCCTTCGAATACGGCCCCAAGGTCCGGGTAAACTGCATCATGGCGGGTCCCTTCCTCACTGACATCGCCAAGGCCTGGGACATGGAGGCCTTCAACGAACGTGCCGCGAACAACATCGCGCTGCAGCGCGGTGGCCAACCCGATGAAGTGGTGGGCGCCGCGCTCTATCTGGCTTCCTCCGCCTCAAGTTATACCACCGGCGCCATCATCCGCATTGACGGAGGTACGCCTTAGAAACGGGATGGGCAGCGACAACCGCTGCCCGTTGCGTCCGACGCACGCATTTGGGGCTCTCGCGAGAGAAACGATGGGGCGTCGCAGCACGCCGGCCGATCGCCCGCATTGCAGGGTCCCACAACCTTCGATCGAGCGAATGGCCAACTGCTGGCGCTGCCCTCGTGGGAGCCCCCATTGGGGGGCGATCGGCGCCGTCAGGCGCCTTGCAAGATCGACGCGATACGATGGGCACCTGAGAGAACCCCCAATCGATGCCTCAGGGCTTCGACAACCGCTTCTGTCGTTCCGCGGGCAAAGGCAGCTCCACCTCGCTGGCCAGATTGCCCTTGCCTGGGACGAAGTTGACCTCGATGCGGGTACCACCCGGATCCTCGAACAGCACCGAGTAGTAGCCCGGCGCCCAGTCGTCCTCCCTGGGTCCATGGATGATGCGTCCGCCCTGCTCCCGGACGAAGGCCGCCACCGCGTCGACGTCTTCCGGCGACCGCGCCCTCAGGCAGATATGGTGCAGGCCAGCGCGGTACTGATCGAAGGGGGTGTCGGCATGCTCCGCGCTGGCTGCACGGATGGCAATGCCGGTGCGGGAGCCAACACAGTAGTAGAGCACCTCGGTATCGATGAGGCACTGCATGTCAAGGAAGGGCAGCAGCGCGCCATAGAAAGGTCGGCAGGCACCAAAGTCCTGCACCGTGATGTAGATGTGGGCGATGCCATTGAGCTGCACCGTCACGTTGCGGGTCCTTGTTGCATCGTCATCCCTAATATGAGTGAATTAGTCGGCAAGCTGCAGGAGAGAAGCGCAGTCGACCTGCGCGGGCCAGCTCCCTGCCCTCCCCAAGGTCCGCCCTAGGCGGCCTTTTTTTAAAATAACGATGATATTTCACAAGCCAACACCCCCTTCCGCACCTTGGACGGGGATGCCCGGCCGCCGCCAGAAACCGCAGTAACGAAGCAACAGACCTGAGGCCGTCAGCGGGGGCCCTGACCATCGTCGACCTTGATCACGGTACCGGTCACCGTATCGGACGCCGGCGACACCAGGTAAAGCAGGGTGGAATCGAGCTGCGCCGGATCCCCCACGCGCTTACGCGGGAAGTGCTGACTGAAGTCGCCAAGTCGCTCGAACATGCCATCCATCATCTCCGAGGAGAACGCGCCCGGGGCGATGGCGTTGACATTGATGTGATAACGCGCCCACTCCACGGCCAGCGCCTCGGTCATGCGCGCCACCGCCGCCTTGGTCACCGAATAAAGTGCCGCGCCGTTGCCACCATAATGGAAAGCGCCGATGGACGAGATATTGACCATCCGGCCGGGCTTCTTGGCCTCGATCAGACGTCTGGCCACCTCACAAGACAACACCCATGGTCCGCGCAGGTTGGTATCGAACACCGCATCCACGAGTTCATCGGACATCTTGTGAGCCCGCTGCGCATCAGGAATGCCGGCATTGTTCACCAGGATCGTAATAGTGCCGAAAGCGGCCTCGGTGGCCTCCACCACCTCGCGGATACTGCTCCGGTCGGTCATGTCCAGGCGAAGAGGTAGCGCCTCGCCGCCGGCACCACGAATCTCCTCCACCAACTGCTCAAGGCGTTCGACCCGCCGTCCAGTCACCGCAACTTTCGCTCCACAGGCGGCAAGCACCCGGGCAAAGCGCCAGCCGAGGCCGGAGGTGGTCCCTGTCACCAGGGCCACCTGCCCATTCAGGTCGAGGGAAAAGTGGGGCATGGGAAAGTCAGTCATGAATTACTCCGAAAGAGCGTGGCCTGGGTGTTAAGTGCTGCGTCCGCCGCGAACCAGTTTCCCCGGTAACGCTCCGGTATGCTCGCTGTTCTCGAAGGTGACCTGTCCGGCCTGAACGGTATAGCGATAGCCGTCCACCCGCTGCACCAGGCGTCGTCCGCCAGCAGGTAGATCGAAGACCGCTTCCGGGCGATGCAGGCGCAGCGCCTCGAAGTCGATGACGTTGACGTCCGCCTTCGCCCCCACCGCCAGCACACCGCGATCATTCATGCCGTAAGCCTCCGCGGTATCCCGGGACAGCTTGCGCACCAGATACTCCAGCGGCAGCCGTTCACCCCGAATCCGATCACGGCCCCAGTAGCTCAAGATGTAGCTGGCCATGCCGGCATCGGCAATCACCCCGCAGTGAGCACCACCGTCAGAGAGGCCAAAGAGGATGTTCGGAAGCTGCATGATGTCCCGGTAGTAATCCAGGTTGTAGCCGTTGTAACCGCCCAGCGGCTGGTAGAACAGCCCCCGGCCGCCATCGGTGAGCAGCAGGTCGTACATGACTTCGAAGGGGTCCCCCCCCCGCGCGGCGGCGATGCCGGCAATGCTGGCTTCCCGGGGCTGCTCGTAATCAGGCACATCACCCAGCGGGAACACCTGCCAAAGCAGGTCGCCCAGGGTCCGCCCCATCAACGTTCTGGGAATGGCGCTGTGCTCGGAAAGAAGCTTCTGCCGCAGCTCTGGCTGCGCCATGCGCGCCACCTTCTCCGCCAGCGGCAGATCCTTGAGCTCCGCAGCATAGGTGGGATGGCCCACAAAGACGTGAAAACTCGAGGACAGGCCGTGTAGCACGCCAGTGGGACGCCCAGCCATCTGCGGACGGATCTCCATGCCCTCGAGCCGCGCTTCGTCAGCCATGCGATACATTCGACCGTCGATGTAGGCGGCCGCTGAAGTCGCCACCAGGGTGACCTTCAATCCCGTCTCTCGGGCAAACTGCTTCACCCACTGCCACTCGTCATCATCGCCAAGATGATCCGAGACCAGCTCAAAAACGCCATGACTGAGACCCTTCATGCCCAGGCCGAGCGCGAGCATCTCGTCCGAGCCGGCAAAGGTTCCCGGCACGTGGATGCCATGCTTGTCCTTGTGCAGCAGGGTCCGCGACGAGGAGAACCCGAGCGCGCCAGCGGCGACACCCTCGTGCACCAGCGCCGCCATCTGCGCGAGTTCGGCGGCCGTGGGCAGGTCTTCCTGGGTATTGCAGCGCTCACCCATCACATAGGCACGGATGGCGCCATGGGGGACCTGGGTGCCGACGTCGATGGCCCGGGGAAACCGCTCGAGAGCATCGAGGTACTCCGGAAAACTCTCCCACTGCCAGTCGATGCCTTCGGCCAGGGCGCTGCCAGGAATGTCTTCCACGCCCTCCATCAGCTCGATCAGGAAGTCCTGCTGCCCGGGACGGACCGGCGCGAAGCCCACTCCACAGTTGCCCATGACGACGGTGGTCACGCCATGCCAGCTCGATGGCGCCAGCACCGGATCCCAGGTCGCCTGACCATCATAGTGGGTATGCACGTCCACCCAGCCGGGCGTGACCAGACAATGGCTGGCGTCGATCTCCCGCCGACCGCGACCGGTGACTTCACCCACGGCTTCGATACGCCCGCCCGAAACGGCCAAATCGCCGCTGTAGCGCTCAGCGCCACTGCCGTCGACCAGCGTTCCCCCGCGAATCACCAGATCGTGCATGACCACCTCCGTTAATCCACCCCCATTAGGTTGATGGCAGAACATACGGCGCAGTGCCGGGCCTGTCCAGCGGGCGTCAGACGCGAGGCAATAAAGTTCCGGCCGAGGCATAATGCGCGGCTTCGCTCTGACCGGAACGCCGCCGTGGCTGTACGCCCCGAGCTGTTACTGCATCCACGACCGGCCGTCGGCGCAGCCTGGATGATCCTCGCCACCCTGGTGGGGTCGATCATCGACGTCTGCGTGAAGGCACTGCAGGACGGCTTCGATACGCCGCAGATCGTCCTGCTGCGGCTGCTGTGTTCACTGCCCTTTGTCCTGATCTTCGCCCAGCTCGGCGGCGGCCTCGGCAGCATCCGGCCGAAGCGTCCGGCCTGGCATCTGCTGCGCTCCTTCGCCGCAGCCGGTGCCACCTTCGGCTTCTTCTACGCCCTCGGTGAACTGCCGCTGATGCTCTGCGTGACCATCGGCTTTGCCGCTCCGCTGCTCATTGCCTTGTTGTCACGCCCGATCCTCGGCGAAATCGTGGGCGCACGCCGCTGGCTCGGTATTGTCATCGGCTTTGCAGGCGTGCTCGTGGCGCTGCAGCCGGGAACAGCAGTCTGGCATCCGGCCATGCTCGCGGCGCTCGCCTCCACCCTCTGCTGGGCCGTCCTCGCACTGTCTGCGCGCAAGATAGGCGGCGATGAACCCACCGGTGCCATGGTGGTATTCACCATACCCGTTTCGCTGCTGGTGGCCCTGGCCATGACCCTCGGCGACTGGGTTGCTCCATCCGCAGCCCAGTGGGCCCTGTTTGGTCTGGCGGGATTCTGCGGCGCCAGCGTCCACTATTGCGTGGTTTACGCCTATCGGGCGACCCGCGCAGCGGTGGTGGCGCCGATGGAGTACACGGCGTTGTTATGGGCTGCCCTGCTTGGATTCATGTTCTGGGGTGAGGTGCCAACTCTGTGGACCCTCCTGGGAGCGGTCGTGATCATCTTCGGCGGCCTAGTCGTCCTGCGCGACAGTCAATGAAACCAATCCTGACATTGCCACGGCCTGTGCCCTCAAACCAGCCCACGAACTAATGGGGAAAATGGCTGTCACAGCCTACTTACCCGGTTGCGCCTGAAACTTCCTTGGAGACACTCAGAACGATGCGCTCAATCCTTCTGGCGACCTTCATTGCAGTCATGCTCTTCGCCTGCGCCAGCGCACCTCATCATGAGTACGATCCAACCACCAGCTCCGGTATCAATATCGCCGATCTCGATCACGACGTTCGGCCCCAGGACGACTTCTATCGCCACGTCAACGGCGGCTGGCTCGACCGTACGGAAATCCCCGCCGACCGCTCGCGCTGGGGCAGTTTCGACGAACTGCGTGAGCGTTCAGAGCAGCAGGTCCTCGCCATAGTCCAGCAGGCAGCGGAGTCGTCCTTCCAGGCCGAAAAGGGCAGCGACACCCAGAAGGTCGGCGACCTCTATCATGCGTTCATGGATCGAGACCACATCAATGCGCTGGGCACCGGACCCCTGGCCGAAGCCCTCGAACAAATAGACGCACTGAACTCCAAGACCGCGCTTTTCGACTACTGGGGGGCCGTTCAGGCCCGTTTCGGCAGTGCTCCGGTGGGCCTCTTCATCAGCCAGGACCCCGGCGACAGCAGCCGCTACATTCCCCAGATCACCCAATCCGGACTGGGCCTTCCGGACCGCGACTACTATCTCAACGAGGACGACAGGTCGCGGGAGATCATCAATAGCTACCGCACCCACATCGAGCGCGTCTTCGAGCTTGCAGGTCTGCCCGGCGGCATGGCAGCTGCCACCAGGATCATCGCCCTGGAGACCGCCATCGCAGAGAGTCATTGGAGCCGGGTGGCCAATCGGGATCGCCATGCCACCTACAATCTTCTGACCCTGACCGAGCTCGAAGCGCTGACTCCGCGACTGGAATGGTCGGCATACTTCTCTGCCGCCAACATCCCCGCCGCCCATCAGAGTGCCATCAACGTCCGCCAACCCGACTATCTGACCCGCTTGGCAGAACTCAGCCATGAGATTCCACTGGACCACTGGCGCGACTATCACCGCTTCCATCTGCTCCGGCAGGCCGCGCCCTGGCTCGATGACGCGCTGGTGGCGGAACATTTCGACTTCAACGGCCGCATCTTGAGCGGTCAACCGGAGATGCGCCCGCTGGAAAAGCGGGCTGTGTCCCTGGTGCAAAGGTCACTTGGATTTATGGTCGGTCGTATGTACGTGGACGAGCACTTCCCACCGGAGGCGGCTGAGCGCATGGACGCCATGGTGACGAACCTGCTTGAAGCCTTCGGCGAAGCCCTCGAAGCGCTCGATTGGATGACGGATGCCACCCGCGCCGAAGCGCATGCCAAGCTCGCTCGCTTCAACACCAAGATCGGCCAGCCCGACGTCTGGCGGGACTACGACTGTCTCAGGATCGACGCGACAGACCTGTTGGGCAACGTCGCTGCCAGCAGCACCTGCGAGTACCAGCGTCGGGTCGACCGCCTCGGCCAACCGGTGGATCGCGACGAGTGGTTCATGACGCCGCAGACGGTGAACGCCTATTACAGCCCGGCCATGACCGAAATCGTGTTTCCGGCAGCGATCCTGCAGCCACCGTTCTTCGACGTCAACGCCGATCCGGCCGTCAATTACGGTGCCATAGGCGCCGTCATTGGCCACGAGATCACGCACGGCTTTGACGACCAGGGCCGCCGGGTGGACGGTGAGGGCAACCTGCGGGACTGGTGGACGCCCGAGGACGAAGAGCAGTTCAACGTCCGCGCCCAGCGAATGATCGATCAGTACGACGCCTACAGCCCCATCGACGGCATGCACATCAACGGTGAGCTGGCCCTGGGCGAGAACATTGCCGACCTCGGCGGCGTGCGCATCGCCCTGGCCGCCTGGCGGCGCTCCCTGGGCGGGGCAGAAGCACCGATCATCGATGGGCTCACGGGCGAACAACGCTTTTTCATGGGTTGGGCCCAGATCTGGCGCACGCTGTATCGCGATGAGGCCCTGCGGCGGCATCTGATCACCGGCCCCCATTCTCCTGGACCGTATCGGGTCAAGGGGGTGCTCTCCAACCTGCCGGAATTCCATGAGGCCTTCGGCGTCGAACCCGGCGACCCCATGTACCGCTCGCCACAGGAACGCGTGGAGATCTGGTGAATGCGCGCTGTGGCTCTGCGCGCAGGGCGCCTGCCACAGGAACGCCTTGCAACAGGCGCCGTCCAGCGCTAGGTTTCGGCCATGCGTAGACGCTACCGATGCCTGCAGGTCTTCCTCGTTCTCGCCCTGGTCTTTCATGGCGGGATGGCCCCGCTGCATGTCGCTGCCGCAGAAGCCGCCGACGACGCCATCGCCGCGACCGCCACCCAGGCCTCGACGGCCGAACATGACTGTCACGGCTCTGCCCCGCCCCCTGCGCCAGCAGCGGAACAGACCAGCGCTGGACCCTGCGAGCATGGCGACTGCGTCGTCTGCCTCTGCGCCCCGCCCCAGCAAGCCTCGATGACCCTCCTGCTCTGGGTTACCGCCGCAAACCTCGAGGCGGAGCAGCGCACCCGACTGACGGGCGTCCGTCACATCCTCCCGCCTGCTCCCCGGCTGCGACCTCCCATCGCCTGACAGCCCATCGCTCGCCATCTCGATCTCGCGATCACCGCGAGACTTTTCCCTTTCCTGCGCTTCAGGCGCCGGAAGCAGCCATGGAGCTGGGCTATGGACGTTTGTTCCACCCCTGCAAGCAAGCAACACGAACAGGCCCTGGATCCGCGTATCGGCGAACGAAGCAGGCGCTCGTCACGACTGCAGGCCATGGCCCGCAGTGCGAGCTCTCATGGGAAATCACTCCAATCCTTGGTTTCTAATATCTTTTCGCGATCTCGGAAGCGAGCCGACGCGGAGCATGGCGCCTGCCGGCACAACGCCGGTGTGGGAGCCCGCAGTGCCGGCGATGAATCCGTACAGCGCCTGTCGGCGCTGATCGCCCCCACTGGGGGCTCCAACAAAACCATGCCACCTCCATCACATCGCATGTGCCTTCCGCGACAGCGTGACGCAACGGCTTCTGAAACGACCCGGCGCTGGCTGTCGGGCCCACTGCGGCTGGGCGTCGCCGTTATGGCGCTGACGCTCACGGCCTGCATGACGCCAGCCCGCGACCTCGCGGCTGATGAGGCCGCATCCCGGCAGCTGGCCCAATCGGCTGTCGGTGCCGCCGCCGCCATCGACACCGAAGCCCATCGTCAACACCTGCTTGGCGCGCCGCTCACCCTGGACGCTGGGGTGGCCCTGGCGCTGGCTCAACAGCCCCGCCTTGTCATGGCTTTCTCGCGGCTGGGCATCGCCGCAGCCGATGCCTTCGAAGCTTCGCGTCTGGCCAACCCGACGCTGTCTTTCCACCGGCTGAGCGGCAGCGGAACCCAGCGCAGCTGGCAGCTCGGGCTGGATCTCGCTGACCTTCTGCTGCTCAACCGGAGCAGCAAAATGGCAGAGCGGGACTTCGCGGCCCTGCGCATCGAAGTCGCCGCAGCCCTGGTGGACGTCGCCCGCGACACCGAGCGCGCCTGGTATCGACACGTGGCCGCCGAACAGACCGCCACCCTGCGATCGGCAACAGCCGAAGCAGCCGAGGCGTCGGCGGAACTCGCCCGGCGCCTGCATGAAGCCGGAAACATCTCCCGCCTGCAGTTGGTCCGGGAACAGGCTGCTGCCGGCGAGGCCCGGGTCCAGGCACTGTATGCAGAGAGCCAAACCGCCATCACCCGGCGCGACCTCAATCTGCTCATGGCCCTGCAGGGTGAGGACGCCGAACGCTGGCAAACGCCGGACGCCCTGCCGCTGCCTGTGACCGAAGAACCCCAGCTCGCGAGCTTGCTCACCGAGGCCCGCGAACATCGCCTCGACTTGGCCGCCGGTCGTCTGCAGCTCAGCGTGCTTAAGGACGGTCAGCAGCTGGCGAACCGCTGGGGTTGGCTCGGCACCTTCGAAGTGGACTACGAGTGGGAGCGGGAGACCGATGGCAGCCGCCTGCGCGGCCCCGGCCTCACCCTCGAACTGCCCGTTTTCAGTCAGGGTCAGCATCGATTGATGCGGGCCGATGCGCGACTGATGCGAGGACGCGCCGAACTCGCAGAGCGGGAGCTTCAGGTGGAGCTCGATGTGCGTGCCGCCTTCGCCCGGGTCGCCCATCAGCGCGACATCATCCAGACCTACCGTTCGTCCATCGTTCCAGCCCGGGCCGAGGCCGTCGAGCGGCAGCTCGAGCGCTACAACTTCATGTTGATCGGCACCTTCGAACTGCTGGCGACCAGGCAGCAGGAGTACCAGGCCTATGAGGACTACATCCACGCGGTGCGCGACTACTGGCTGGCACGGACCGACCTCGCCCACGCGGTAGGCCGGCCCCTGACCGGCGAGCTTCCGGAAGCTGCCAGCACACCGGATTTGCGCTCGATAATCCATCCTGATACCGACGGTCACCGTGATCATGACCACGGCCATCACGGCCATCACGACGACCACAAGCAGCACGACGACCACGATCACCACGGTCACGAAAATCACGAAGCTCATCATGGGCACGATCACAGCCGGCACGACCGTGACAACCAGCACGAAACAGAATCAGAGGTCAGCCACGACCACGACTCGCACAGGCATCGTGATCACCACCATCATCCTCACGCTGGAGACAGAACATGAACGTCAGACGCCGCCATCTTCTGCTCGGTGCCGGTGCCGGCCTCTTGGGCGCCGCTGCTGTGCATCCGGTTCGTGCTGATGGACGCAGCATTCCGGATGCGACTCATGCCGGCCATGGACCAGCCCCTGTCGAACGCATCCACACACCTAACGGCTGGACCCTGCCGCACCGCATGCGCGACGGCGTCAAGGAGTTCCATCTCGTCGCCGAGGAGATCGAGCACGAGTTCGCACCGGGCAGCGTCGCCCGCTGCTGGGGCTACAACGGCACCACCCCAGGGCCGACCCTTGAGGCCATGGAAGGGGACAGGGTGCGCATCTTCGTCACCAACCGCCTCGGTGAACCCACCAGCGTGCACTGGCACGGCCTGCTGCTGCCCAGCGGCATGGATGGTGTCGGCGGCATCACGCAACCTCACATTCCCCCCGGTGAGACCTATGTCTACGAGTTCACACTGCGTCAGCACGGTACGCACATGTATCACCCTCACAGCGATGAGATGACGCAGATGGCATTGGGGATGATGGGCATGTTCATCATCCACCCGCGCGAAGCGGAACCTGTGACCATCGACCGTGACTACGCCATCCTGCTGCACAACTGGGCACTGCACCCCGGCACCTACCGGCCGGACCCATCGGTGATGCAGGACTTCGACCTCTGGACCTTCAACTCCAAGAGTTTTCCTGCCACCGCGCCACTGGTGGCCCGAACCGGGGAGCGGGTGCGCATCCGCATCGGCAACCTGTCCATGTGGAACCACCCCATGCACCTGCATGGCGTTCAGTTCGCCGTCACCGGCGGCGACGGTGGCCGCTGGCCACGCGCTCAGTGGCGCAATGAGGTGACGGAATTAGTCGGCGTCGGTCAGGCCAGGGACATCGAGTTCACAGCCGTGGCCGGTGATTGGGCCTTTCACTGCCACATGGCCCACCACACCATGGGCCCCATGGGGCACGGCATCCCCAACACCATTGGCGCCGACCAGTCCGACGTAGAGGCACGCATCCGCCGCTTCATGCCCGGTTTCATGGCCATGGGCGAACACGGCATGGGTGAACACCAGAAGCACGTGGATATGGGCCACATGCCCGGGCCTGCGAACACGCTGGCGATGATGGCCGGCAAGGGACCCTTCGGGAATGTCGAGATGGGTGGCATGTTCACCCTCGTCAAGGTTCGCGACGACATCGAGCCAGGGGATTTCGATGACCCCGGCTGGTATGAGCATCCGCCGGGGACCGTGGCAAGCAAGGTCAGCGATGACCCCGACTTCGGCGCACCCGTCCGCCGCGGCCGGCCCGCCTCGTCGGACAGCCGATCGCTACCGACGCCCCGACGGGGAGGGCACGATCACCACTGAGGAACGAACAACAGAACAACGCGACCCAGCGAAAACGCAGGCTTCGCTTGAGATGTCCGTGTGGGCGCATTTCGACAGGATCGAAATGCGTCGCAGGAAGTGCGCCGCGAAGCGGGGCGAGCCAGGGATGGCGCGCAACTCGTTTCCCGGAGCACAGCGCAGGGGAACGATGGCGTTGCCCTCGAACGAGGTTGTTCAGATCGGCCCCCTGCGCTTCGGGAGCCTTCCAACAAAGGCGTATCCTGCGATTTGTTCCATGAGAGGCCGGCGGGATTTGGTACTCTGGTGCCGAATTCAAGGGGACCCCAATGAAGATCGCCAACGCCCGCGTCACGCTGCTGCGCCTGCCCTATCTCGACCCGCCGCGATTCCAGGCCAACTATGCCCGTGATCGCGACATCCTCGTGCTGGAATTGGAGACGGATGACGGCCATGTAGGCCTCGGCTATCAGCTCTTTCTCTGGGACGGTTTCGTCACCACCCGTGCCTGCCTGGAGGAGATCTTCCTGCCCCGCCTGATCGGCCGCGATGCCATGGAAGTCGAGGCGATCTGGCAGGCCAACTGGCAGGCTGCCTACGCCGACGGTCGCGGCGGCTTTGCCCTGCTGGCGCTGTCGGCCATCGACGTCGCGCTGTGGGACCTCATCGGCCAGGCTGCAGGCCTGCCGCTTTACCAGCTCTGGGGCCAACATCGGCAGCAGGTGCCCTGCTACGGCAGCGGCTGCTGGCGGGGGCTCGGCGGTGACGGCATGGTGGCCAAGGCCGAGCGGCTGGTGGCGGCCGGCTACAGCGCCATCAAGATGCAGGCCGGCCACGTCTTCAGCGCCGCCGAGGACGTGGCCAACCTCAAAGCCATGCGCGAAACCCTGGGCCCGGACGTGGACATCATGATCGATGCCAACATGGCCTGGAGCGCCGATGAAGCCCTGATCATCGGGCATCGCCTGGAAGTCTTCGATCCCTACTGGATCGAGGAACCCGTGGCCGCCCATGACTTCGACGGCTACTTTCGCCTTGCCGATGCCCTGACGCGGACCCGCATCGTCGGCGGCGAGAACCACTTCACGCGCTTCGAGCTGCGGCCCTTCTTCCGGCGCCCGGGCATTCCCATTCTGCAGCCCGACGTGGCCCGGGGCGGGCTAACGGAACTGCGCAAGATCGCCACCGTGGCCGACACCTTCGGCATGACCATGGCACCCCATCTCTACCCGGAACTGATGGTGCACCTGCTGTGTTCGATTCCCAACGGCCTCATGCTGGAGGACATGCAGCTGTTGGATGACATCTGGGTCGATGCACCTCGCGTCGAGGCCGGCATGCTTTCACCACCGAATCGCCCCGGCCATGGTCTGCGCATCCGGCCTGAACTGATGCGTGATGCCCGCTACGAACCCTGATCACCCGAGCGAGGAGCCGCGAGCGTGCGCTATCTGCCCTACCTGATTCTGCTGGTCCTGACCGTCGCGTCCATACCGCTGGCGCTCGAACATCCTGCATGGCTGTTTCTGCTGCTGCCCGCTGGCCTGCTGTCCATGCTCGGAACGGTGGATCTGCTGCAGCGAAAACAGAACCTGCGCCGCATCTATCCCGTCATCGCCCATGTCCGGTATCTGTTCGAGGCCCTGAGACCGGCCATCCGTCAGTATCTGTTCGAGAGTGAGGAAGACGGCCGGCCGTTCCCGCGGGAGCAGCGTTCGCTGGTCTATCGCCGCGCCAAAGGTGTCAATGACAAGACGCCATTTGGCACGCTGCGCGACTTCTACGCTCCGGGCCACGAATGGATCCACCACTCGATCATGCCTGCGTCACCACTGGAGGTGAGCCTTCGGGTCGGCGTGGGCGGCCGTGACTGCAGTCAGCCCTACTCGGCCAGCGTGTTCAATATCTCTGCCATGAGCTTCGGCTCGCTGTCCGCCAATGCCATCCGGGCCTTGAATCGGGGGGCGAAAATCGGCGGTTTTGCCCATGACACCGGCGAGGGTGGCATTTCACCGCACCACCGTGCGGGGGGTGGCGATTTGATCTGGGAGATCGGCAGCGGCTACTTCGGTTGCCGTGACGGCGACGGCAATTTCGATCCCGCCCGTTTCACCGATCGCGCCCAGGACCCCCAGGTAAAGATGCTGGAAATCAAGCTTTCACAAGGGGCCAAACCCGGCAGCGGCGGGATTCTCCCCGCGGCCAAGGTCAGCCGCGAGATCGCCCTGACCCGGGACGTGCCCATGGGCGTGGACTGCGTGTCGCCGAGCGCCCATCGCGCCTTCAGCACTCCCATCGAGCTGCTGGAGTTCATCGCCCGTGTGCGGGAGTTGTCAGGCGGCAAGCCCACCGGATTCAAGCTCTGTATCGGCCATCCGGTGGAGTTCATGGCCATTGCCAAGGCCATGCTGGCCACCGGCATCAAACCCGACTTCATCGTCATCGACGGCGCCGAGGGCGGCACCGGTGCCGCACCGCTAGAACTTGCCAATCGCGTTGGCACCCCTTTACGGGAAGGCCTGATCTTTGCCCGCAATGTCCTGGTGGGTGCCGGTCTGCGCGATGAGATCCGTCTCGGCGCCTCCGGCAAGGTCTCCTCCGGCTACCATCTGGCGTCGAACATGGCCCTCGGTGCGGACTGGTGCAATGCCGGACGCGGCTTCATGTTCGCGTTGGGCTGTATCCAGTCCCTGGCCTGCCATACCGATCACTGCCCCACAGGCATTGCCACTCAGGATCCCTACCGACAGCGTGGACTGGTGGTCACGGACAAGGCTCAGCGCGTCGCCAACTTTCACCGCGCTACCCTGAAAGCGCTGGCCACCATCACCGCGGCAGCCGGCATGCACCATCCCGAAGAGCTGCAACCGCACCATCTTCAGCGCCGCACGGGAGATCTGGAGGTGCAGAGCGCGGCGGAGCTGTACACCTTCCTGGAGCCGGGCGAACTTCTCCAGGAACCACCACCTTCATTCGCCGGGGCATGGGCTGCGGCGAAAGCAGAACGCTTCAAGTTCGCATGACCGTCTGCAGGCAGCGGCGGGCGCTTGCAGCTGGAGGCCCGGCCAACCATGCTTGCAACACTTCAGGCCGCTAATCCGAGGAGTCTCCGTGGAACAGATCATGCTGCTGATATTTGTCGCCTTCTGGGTCTATATCTGGATTAGGCTGGTGGGCAAGACAGGGAACAATCAGTGGCTCGGGTTACTCATGCTGGTGCCCATCGCCAACCTGGTCCTTCTGGTCTGGCTGGCGTTCAGCGAATGGCCCATCGAGCGCCGGGCCGTTACACGGACGAACGACAGTTCCGATCGGATGCTGTCATGAACGGGACTTCCCGGTTTCATCCACCGCCACTTCGACTTCGCCCGTGAGATCCTGCTCACGCAACAATCCCGCCTGACGATCGCGCTCTTCGAGCTCGGCTCGAAGCTTGCGCTGGGCGATCATATCCAGCGGGAAGTGCCACATGGTGATCAAGGCAATCACCAGCGCCAGTGCCGGCAGGAAGACATAGATGTAACGCACCGCATCGAGCGCTTCGGCGGTCTGGACCTCGGCGCCAGGAACAAAGCCAAACAGCCCGAGCAGCGGGTAGGCCACACCAATGGCTATGGCACCCCCCACCTTCTGGGTCATGGTGATCAGTGAGAAATAGAGCCCCGTCCTCTGGCCACCGCTCTCCAGATTGTCCGCATCCACTGTATCCGCGGCCATGGAACGGATGAGCATCGGCTGACCGGCGAAAATGAAGCCGGCCGTGGTCACCAGCAGGGCAAACCAGAGAATGTCGCCGTTGCCCAGCAGCAGGAAGAGACAGACATTCACCAGATGAGCGCCCGCCGAGATCGAGAAGGCTCGGTGTTTGCCGACTTTATGCGACACCCAAAGCCAGAACGGCACGCCGGCGACGGTCAGCGCATAGTGGAAGATCAGGATGATCGAATTCCACATGCCGCCGCCTATCACGTCACGCAGGAAGAAGATGAACACCGAGGCCATGACCGGCCCAGGAATACCGATCATGAGGTCCGCCAGCAGCAACCGGCGCATGTAGCGATTCTTCAGTACCAGCAGCGCACCGCGCCAGAAGCTGATCTTCGGCGCCGGCGCGGTAGGCCGCTCGTGCACGAAAGTCACGGCGACCAGCGTCGCGATGGGCAGCAGGCACATCACGTAGAAACCGAAGGCCATGACCGCCATGCGGCCTCCGGGCTGCTCGCCCACCACGAATTCCATGTAGGCGGGCGGCAGCAGCACGGTCAGGTTGCCGAGCAGCAGGGCAAGCTGAATATAGCCGGTGATGCGGGAACGCTCGTGATAGTCGCGCGACATCTCCGCACCCCAAGCGTAGTGGGAGATGGTGTACATGGTGGCGCCGACGTAGAACACCACCATGGACAGGATCAGATAGGTAGGTGACACCAGATCCGGGAAGGGGACGATGAACACACCGACCACACCGAGCATGACGACGGGTGTCGCCAGCACGCACCAGTGGCGGCGCCTTCCCCAGCGGCTCTCAAAGCGATCCCCCATTACGCCCATCAGTGGGTCGGTGAAGAGATCGAAAAAGCGGACGATCATGAACGACGTGCCCACCAGCGACAGCGCTACGGCGGCTGACATACCACTCTGCTGGAACAGCGACGCGTAGAAGGGCGGAACGAAGATGGCCAGGGGAAGCCCCATGGCGGCCAGAGGCATGGCCGGGAAGACCAGCGCCAGCAACTTTGGCAGCGACAGCCGTTTTTCGTCATGAATGATGGGCTTGCCCGCCGTCATCTGGCCGATGTCGCTCATCCGCTCCCCTCAGTGGCAATCAGAATTAAAGTCCCAGGACATGCACGCCTGCAGTTATCCGCATTCTCCACAACTCCCACCTCAGCGCCAGCTTGTTCGCGAACAGAGGTTTTGGCAGAGTCGAACCCCACCCTCTTCGCCGCAAGGATCCCCCATGAGCCGCTACGCCGACTACCAGCGTCTGGCATTCGACTATCCCGAGCAGCGGATCCTGCGGGTGACCTTCGATCGTCCCGAGCAGTACAACGCCCTCGACGCCATCGGCCACAGTGAGATCACCAGGGTTTGGCGCGAGATCGACGACGATCCGGAAATCGACTGCGTCATCCTCACCGGGCGTGGCAAGGCGTTTTCCGCAGGCGGTGACTTCGACATGATCGGAGAGATCATCGACGACTTCGAGACGCGCGCGAGAATGTGGAAGGAAGCCCGCGATCTGGTCTACAACATCATCAACTGCAACAAGCCAACCATCTCGGCCATCAATGGGCCGGCCGTGGGCGCCGGACTTGTGGCCGCCCTGCTCTGCGACATTTCGATAGCCGGAAGGGGCGCGCGCATCACCGATGGCCACACCCGGCTCGGAGTCGCCGCGGGCGATCATGCGGCCATCGTCTGGCCACTGCTATGCGGCATGGCGAAGGCCAAGTACTACCTGCTGACCTGCGATACCCTCGACGGCGCCGAAGCGGAGCGCATTGGTCTGGTGTCACTGTGCGTCGATGATGCCCAGCTGCAGGAGCGAGCCCTGGAGGTCGCCCGCAAGCTGGCGGCAGGTTCGGCCAGCGCCATCCGCTGGACCAAGTACGCGCTCAACAACTGGTTAAGGATGGCAGGGCCCACCTTCGATGCCTCGACGGCGCTGGAGGTGCTGGGCTTCACCGGGCCAGACGCTCGCGAGGGCCTCGCAGCGTTGAGGGAGAAACGGCCGCCAAAGTTCGAACCCGGCTCGCCGGTCTAGTCCAATTCACGACATGCCATTGTGGGAGCCCGCACTGCGCGCTCCCACAGAATGAAGAGTGCGGGATCCCAAGGTGCTCGCCGCAGCGCCCGTTCACTCCAAGCAGCCATTCATCACCGCTTGACGCGCACCACCACCTTGCCAACGGCTTCGTTCCTGCCCACCCGGGCGATGGCCTGGGGCACTTCATCGAAGCCATAGATCCGATCGACGGGAACCCAGAGCCTGCCGGCCTCCACAAGGTCCATCATGGCGCGGTGATGTTCCTCACCCTCGGCAACCGTCACGGCACCCATGAATCCACCCACCACCGAGTAGCTCTTCAGAACCACGTCCAGCGGATCGATCTTCGGCCAGCTTCCGCTGCTGTAGCCGATCAGCACGATGCGCGCATCGCGGGCAAGGCATCGGGTCGCAGCATCATAGGCGCTGCCACCTACCGGGTCGTAGACCACGTCGACGCCACGGCCATCGGTGGCGGCCAGAACGCCCTCGTCAATGGCCTGCTCCTTGTAGTTGATCACCGCATCGGCACCGAGCTGACGACAGAAATCCGCCTTCTCCGCGCTGCTGACGGTGGCGATCACCGTGGCACCGAGAGCCTTGCCGATCTGAATCGCAGCGGAACCGGAACTGCCTGCCGCGCCCAGTACCAGCAGCGTTTCACCCGCCGCCAGCTGCCCGCGCCGTACCAGCCCTTCCCAACCGGTGTGGAAGGGCACCATGAAACCCGCCGCCTGTTCATCAGGCATGGCATCGGGGACCGGCATGGCCCAGCGAGCCTGCCCGAAGCAGATTTCGCCGAAACCACCGATGCGGCGTGCAAACAGACTCATGGTCATGATGCGCTGACCGGGTTCCACCCGCGCTTCCGCGCCTGCTCGCAGGACCGTGCCCACCACTTCCTGGCCCGGCATGATCGGCGGCTTGCGCACGGCCGGATAGTTGCCGTTCACCATCAGCCAGTCCGGCAGGCCAACGCCCGCGGCGTGCACCTCGATTTCCACTTCGTCATCGCGCAGTTCCCGCAGCTCCCGGTCGACAAGAGCCAGAACTTTTTCCGGATCACCAAACTCTTCTGCCTGCCATGCGCGCATGGTCTGCTCCTTCACCGCAAAAACTGGCATTCTACATGCGCATGCGCATGTGCAGACAATCAATGGAGCCCCCATGGATCTTGGTTTGAAAGGCCGCAGGGCCGTCATACTCGGCGGCAGCCGCGGCATCGGTTTCTACACCGCAAAACTCATGGCGAAGGAGGGCGCTTCCGTGGCGATCTGCGCCCGCAACGCCGACGGCGTCGCCCAGGCCAATGAAGCCCTCGAAGCATGCGGCGAAGGGAAAACTTTCGGTGCTGCCATCGACCTGACGGACGGCGACGCAACGCGCGCCTTTGTCCGCGATGCAGGCGACGAGCTCGGCGGGATCGACATCCTCATCCACAACGCCAGCGGATTCGACTCCAGTGGTGACGAGGACGGCTGGCTGCGCAGCTTCCAGGTCGACATGATGGCTGGAGTGCGCGCGGTGGAGGAAGCCCTGCCGCTGCTGAAAGCCTCGGACGCCGCCAGCATCACCTTCATTGGCTCAATGGCCAGCAAGTTTTTCTTCGGACGGCGTTCGTCCTACGGACCGGCCAAGGCCGCCATGCGCGCCTACGCCAACGAGTTGGCTCAATCCTTCGGCAAGGACGGTATCCGCGCCAACGCCATCTCGCCGGGCGCGGTGTTTTTCCCGGGCGGATCCTGGGACAAGGTCAAGCAGGCCCAGCCCGACTTCTACGCCAAGGTCGAGAAGAAAATTCCCTTGGGACGCCTCGGCACCGCCGAGGAAATCGCCCGCATCATCGCCTTCGTGGCCAGTCCGGCCGGCCTGTGGATCAACGCCACCCACATTGCGGCCGACGGCGGTCAGGTTCCGGCGGTGGATTGATCATGAGTCCAGCCGCCACCCGCCCGGCCTCCTACGACGAGTTCAAACGCCGTATTCGCCACATGATTTCGCCACAGGGCCTGCAGCAGGGCCTCGCGCTGAAGCTCACGCAAACCGATGTCGTGATCTCGCCGTTCCCCAAGTGCGGCACCACGTGGCTGCAGCAGGTGGTTCACAGCCTGCGCACCGGCGGCGATCTCGACTTCGACGACATCTCCGAAGTCGTGCCCTGGATCGAGACGGCCTTCGACTTGGGCCAGGATCTCGATGCTCCACAACGCGCCAAACCGCGGGCCTTCAAGAGTCACCTCGGCTGGGAGGCGGTTCCCAAGGGGGGCCGCTACATCGTCGCCCTGCGGGATCCGCGGGATGCGCTGGTATCTCTCTTCCGCTTCATGGAGGGCTGGTACTTCGAGACCGGCAGCATCGACATCGAGACCTTCGCCCGCGGCGAATTCCTGGCTCGCGACGGACGCGACTACTGGGATCATCTGGCATCGTGGTGGCGGCAGCGGAACCGGGACGACGTGCTGCTGCTGGCATACGAGCACATGCACGCGGATCTGCCGGGCACGGTCCAGAGCATCGCCGAGTTCATTGACGTGCCATTGACCCCGACGCTCCTGGAGATGGTGCTCTCGGAATCGTCGCTGGCAAGCATGCAGGCCCACAAGCACAAGTACGACGACAAGCTGATGCGGGAGCGCAGCGAGCAGGTCTGCGGGCTGCCACCCGGCAGCGACTCGGCCAAGGTCCGCAGCGGCAAGGTGGGCAGCCATCAGGAGTTGCCGGCTGCCATCATCAAAGAACTCGACGCCATCTGGGCCAAGGCCATCGAGCCCGAATTCGGTCTGGCGAACTATCAGGAGTTGCTCGAAGCGCTCGAGCTCCCACACTCACCCTGAGCTATGAGATGTCCCGTGGGAACGGGCATGATGGGAGATCACCGATGTGTGCGACGCTCGCGGACAAGTCGACGCGTCTCTGTGGGAGCGGATTTATCCGCGAAAGATCTCGCAAGTC
>SLTB01000015.1 GCA_007130155.1 Pseudomonadales bacterium | reverse complement strand
CGAGTGCGGCACATGTCCGCACTCGGCTCCCGTCGAATCAATGGCTTACGCCATTGATTCGCGAGCGGCACATCCATGTGCCGCAGGAAACGCTGATAAATCAGCGGTTCCCTAAGTCCGCTCCCACAAAAATTGCACTGCGGATGTTGGCTGTCGGATATTCACCGATTGTCGGTTCGGTTAGAGTCGCGCCGCCGAGTCAGGACGGCAGGGTTTGAAAAGCAGGGTTTGCCTATGAGCCAGCGACACATCCTCACCTATCGCGGTCCGGATCAGCCGGGCATCGTCGCCCGCACCATGACCTGCCTGTTCGAGCAGGGCGCCAACGTGGAGGAGGCGGCCCAGTATCATGATACGGCCACGGCCAAGTTCTTCGCGAGAACCGTGTTCGCGGTGGAGGATGCCGATCAGGCCCGGCGCTTCGCCACCGCCTTCGGCCCCCTGGCACGGGAACTGGAGCTGGACTGGACGCTGACCCCATCGGCGCATCGCATGCGGGTGGTAATTCTGGTCTCCCGCCTCGACCACTGTCTCAATGACCTTTTGCACCGCTGGCGTTCGGGGACCCTGGCCATGGATATCCCTGCGGTGATTTCCAATCACCCGGATCTCGAGGAACTGGTCGCCTGGCACGGCATTCCCTTTCACCACCTGCCGGTGGATGCTGGCAATCGGGCCGCCCAGCACGAGCAGCTGATGGCAGTGCTTGAGTCCCTCGATGCGGAACTGGTGGTGCTGGCCCGCTACATGCAAATCCTGCCTCCCGCCCTGTGTGAAGTGCTGGCCGGCCGCTGCATTAACATCCACCACTCCTTCCTGCCGAGCTTCAAAGGCGCGCGGCCCTACCATGCCGCTTTCGAACGTGGCGTGAAGCTGATCGGCGCCACGGCCCACTACGTGACCTCGGAGCTGGACGAGGGTCCGATCATCGATCAGGACGTGCGTCGCGTCACCCATGCCCACACCGCAGCCCAACTGGTGGAAATCGGCCGCGACATCGAATGTGCCGTCCTCGCCCGCGCTCTGCGCTGGCACTTGGAGCAGCGGATCCAGATCGACGGCGCCAAGACTGTGGTGTTCGAGTGATCGGCCGCCGCCGGGATCACGTTGCCGATTACGTGATCGTGGGGGCGGGCTCCGCTGGCTGTGTCCTGGCGGAAAGGCTGAGTGCTGACGACCGCATCGAGGTGCTGCTGCTGGAGCAGGGCGGCAGCGACTTTGGACCGCTGATCCAGATGCCGGCGGCCCTGTCCCATCCCATGAATATGAAGCGCTATGACTGGGGCTACCGGACGGAGCCCGAACCCGGACTGGACGGGCGTTGTCTGGCTGCACCTCGCGGCAAGGTGCTCGGGGGGTCATCGTCCATCAACGGTATGGTCTATGTCCGCGGGCATCGCAGTGACTTCGACCACTGGGCATCCATGGGCGCGGCCGGCTGGAGTTTTGATGATGTCCTGCCGCACTTTCGCGCCATCGAAGCAGCGCCCTATGGTGATCCTGTCTGGCGGGGCCATGATGGACCGCTGCACGTCACCCGGCCTGCCGCCGACCATGCGCTGCATCAGGCCTTTCTGGCAGCAGCTGAAGAGGCAGGATATCCGCTCGCCGAGGACTACAACGGTGCCGAGCAGTGGGGATTCGGGCCTCTGGAGCAGACCATCTGGCGCGGGACGCGCTGGTCGGCGGCCAACGCTTGGCTGCATCCGGCGCGGCAGCGGGCCAACCTGATCCTGCGTCGGGGCTTGGTCACTCGGGTGCTCATGGAAGGTGACCGTGCCGTGGGCGTGGAGCTTCTGCGGCGGGGGCGCAGCCTGCGCATGCTGGCGCGGCGGGAAGTCATCCTCGCCGCCTCCGCGTTCAACTCGCCGGCCCTGCTGCTGCGCTCAGGTGTCGGTCCGGCGGCGGAGCTGACCGATCTCGGGATCACGGTGGTGGCGGATCGTCCGGGCGTGGGGCGCAACCTGCAGGACCATCTGGAGATCTATGTGCAGCAGGCCTGTCGTCAGCCCATCAGCCTGCGTCGGCACATGAGCCTGGTCGGCCAGGCCCGGGTGGGTCTGCAATGGCTGCTGACCCGCGGTGGCGCCGGCGCCAGCAATCACTTCGAGACCGGCGGTTTCATCTGCTCACCGGGTGCGGACTACCCGGACATCCAGTTCCATTTTCTGCCCCTGGCGATTCGCTACGACGGCCAGCGTCCGGCTGGCGGCGACGGCTTTCAGGTCCATGTGGGACCCATGCGTTCGAAGGCCCGCGGCAGCGTCACGCTCAGATCTTCAGATCCGCTGGCTCCGCCGCGGATCACCTTCGGTTACCTGACGGCAGCCGATGATCTGGCGGATTTCCGCCACTGCATCGGCATCAGTCGGGAAATCTTCGCACAGAAGGCGTTTCGTGAACTGGCCGGCGAGGAACTCGCGCCCGGATCCGGAGCGCGCAGCGACGCCGAGCTCGATGCCTTCGTCCGCGCCGAAGCTGAGAGTGCGTATCATCCCTGTGGGAGTTGCCGCATGGGCGCCGTGGATGACCCTGAGTCAGTGGTGGACCCGCACTGCCGCGTGATCGGTGCCCGAGGACTGCGGGTGGTGGACAGTTCCGTTTTTCCGCGTATCACCAATGGCAATCTCAATGCACCTACCCTTATGGTGGCGCACAAGGCTGCTGTGTCGATCCTGGAAGGAGAGCAACCATGACCCGCAATCGCCGTATTCTCATCCGTGACCTGCCCCAGGGCCGTTTGACGACCGAATGCTTCGGCAGCGACGAGGTGGATGTGGGAGAGCCCGCTGCCGGTCAGGTGCTGGTGCGCACTGTGCTGCTGTCCCAGGACGCCGCCAATCGCGCCTGGATGCAGGGGGCCACCTACCGGGACGCCATCGAGGCCGGGCAGGTGATGGCCAGCGGCGGCATCGGCGAGGTGGTGGCCTCTGAAAGTGAGAAGTTCGCTCCTGGTGACATCGTCTGGGGGGATACCGGCTGGCAGGAATATGCGGTGCTCGATGCTCGTGGCGTTCAGAAGCTGAGGCCGCACCAGCCGCTCAGCCACCTGATCTCCCTGCTGGGGGTGGCGGGCAAGACCGCCTACCACGGCCTGATCAACGTGGCTGGCATTCATGCGGGTGAAACCCTGCTGGTGTCTGCAGCGGCGGGTTCCGTGGGTTCCATCGTCGGCCAGATCGGCCGCATCAAGGGCGCGCGGGTCATCGGCATCGCCGGCGGCGCAGACAAGTGCCGCTGGGTCACCGACACCCTGGGTTTCGATGCCTGTCTGGACTACAAGGACGAGGGCATGCCGCTGCCTAAGCAGCTCAAGGCAGCCTGTCCCGAGGGCGTCGACGTCTACTTCGACAATACCGGTGGCGACATCCTGCAGGCGGCTTTGTTCGCCATGAAGCAGCGTGGCCGCATTGCCTGCTGCGGCGCCGTGTCCATGTACGACGGCAAGCCGCGCCCGGGCCCCTACGGCGTGCCGGGCCTGCTGGTGGTCAAGCGGCTTAAGATGGAAGGCTTCATCGTCATGGACTACGCCCATCTCGATGCCGATGCCGAACATGATCTCTCCATGTGGGCCGACGATGGCCGCCTCGCCGTGGTGGAGGACATCCTCGACGGTCTCGAGCAGGCCCCTGCCGGCCTGGTGGGCCTGCTGGCCGGTGAGAACCGCGGCAAGCGCATGATCCGGGTGGCGCCGGATCCGGTCGCGTCCTGAACACCGGCGCCGCGGGACGAAGCCTGTAGCCGTGTCATGGCGGCCCGGTAGCAGCCGTGAATCGCTGAGATATGCGGGCTAGGCACGGAGGAGGCGGAAGGCGCTGCCATCGGCGACGATGTAGTAACGGCCCTCGTGAACCAGCCGGTGATGGAACCTGCAAAGCGACAGCAGGTTCGACAGGCAGGTCTCGCCGCCGTCCTCCTTCGAAGCCCCCCGAGCCGTCACTGGCCGTATGGCCATCCAGACGGCGATGCTTTCATGCAATGAGCGCGGAACTCGGCGCGGCGAGATGGTCTGCCTGCCTGCGGGCCCTGATCGTCCCGGCCACATGCTCGGCGGTGGTGTTCATGGCCAGCTCGATGAGTTCGGCTTCCGTATCCCAGTCGGCGATGTGTGCTTTGGCGCCGAAACACCGTTATCCCTCCTTCGGCAGCACTGGTCGAAACGTCGGGAAACGCTCCTGCGCCAGCGCCCACTGATGCAGCTCCGTCACCGACCTGAACCCCTCCAGGGAAGCCAGCTGCCGCTGAGTCACCCCCATCAGGCCGAAGGCCCCGGCGGCATGTTCGGCCAGAGCCTTCTTGGGGGAGACCCAGGTACTGTGGACGGTCTCGGTGGTGTCATGGACACCTTTCTGTCCCCGCGGTGCTTCGGCAATGAAAAAACGGGTATCGAAGCGCCGGGGCCGTCCCAGTGGCGTCACCCAACGGTTGAAGAAGTGGACGTGATCGCAGGCCAGGCGCAGGCCTTCCTCACGGCAGAGGTCGAGCAGATCGAGCTCGCCCCGGTTGAGCGCATCCCGGTAGGCGCGGAAGCGGGCCTCCGTGGCCCGGTCGCGCCAGTCCAGCATCTGGCCGTCCTCGGTATAGGCCAGCAGCAGACCGGCCTCCTCGAAGGTCTCGCGGATGGACGCGATCCAGTAGCCGCGCCACTCGTTGCCCAGTGCCGCCACCTGTCGCTGCTGTTGCTCCGTGGGACCGCGTCGCCAGGGGTCCAAGACGTGGAGGTGGTCGTCGCTTTCCACCTTGCCACCGGGAAACACATACATGCCGCCGGCGAAGGCCGCCTGGCTGGTGCGCCGCAGCATGAAGATCTCGATGCCGCCGGCGCTGCTGTCTGCGTCGCGGGCAATGATGACGGTCGCTGCCGGGCGTATCGGTTGGACTGGGCTGGATGACATGCTGCGCTGATCTCCCCGTGAAAGCTGGCGAACTATACCCGAACCCGTCAGGGGGCCGGTAAGCTCGAGGTTGCAACCCAGCCGAGGAGAGCATCCATGCACATCGACCCCAAGGCCGCCGGCATGGCGCCAGCCCAGCTTGCGCGCATCCGCAAACATCTCGAGGAACGCTACCTCGAGCCCGGCAAGATCGCTGGCTTTCTGCCGCTGGTCTATCGCCGGGGTGCCGTCGCCTACTGCGAACCCATGGGCATGATGGACATCGAGCGCGGGAAGCCCATGGCTGAGGATACCCTTTTCCGCATCTACTCCATGAGCAAGCCCATCACCTCCGTGGCGCTGATGATGCTCTACGAGGAGGGTCACTTTCAGCTCAACGACCCGGTGCATCGATGGATTCCCGAGTGGCGCAATCTCAGAGTGTTCCGCGGCGGCAACTGGCCTAACTTCGTGACGGAACCCTGCGAGCGGGCGATGACGGTGAAGGACCTGCTGACCCACATGTCCGGGCTTACCTACGACTTCATGCAGGCCTCCAACGTGGATCGGGCCTACCGCAAACTCGATCTGCGGCTGGAACGCGATGGCGGCACCCTTCGCACCATGGTGGAACGGTTGGCAGAACTGCCGCTGGAGTTCTCCCCGGGCACGCGCTGGAACTACTCGTTTGCCACTGACATCTGCGGCTATCTGGTGGAGGTCATGAGCGGGCAGCGCTTCGATGCCTTCCTGAAGGCTCGCATCCTCGAGCCGCTGGGCATGCACGATACCTTCTTCTCAGTGCCGGCTGACAAGCTTGATCGCTTCGCCGCCAACTATGAGCGCGGGCCTGGTCGCAGCCTGCAGCTGCTCGACGATCCGGGCAACAGTCTCTATGGCAGGGAAAAGACATTCCTGTCCGGTGGCGGCGGACTGGTGTCCACGGTGGGTGACTACCTGTGCTTCTGCCGCATGCTGCTCGGCAAGGGCAGCCTCGATGGCGTGCGCATCATTGGACCTAAGACCCTGGAGCTGATGACCTGCAATCACCTTCCCAACAATGACGATCTGACGCGCTGGGCCATGGGTACCTTCAGCGAGACCACCTACGAGGGTTACGGCTTTGGCCTCGGATTTTCTGTCAACCTGGGCCCTGGCCCCACGGCCACCGTCGGCTCCGTTGGTGAGATTGCCTGGGGTGGTGCGGCCAGTACCCTGTTCTGGGTGGATCCGGCCGAGGATCTGGTGTGCATTCTCATGACCCAGTTCATGCCTTCGGGAACCTTTAATTTCCGCGGTCAGATGAAGTCCCTGGTGTACCCCGCCATCGAGGCCAGTTGAGTACATTTTGGTGCGCGGCACGGGGTTGAGCACCGTTATGGTGCCAGTCTGGCGTGAGAGCTGAGTCCGGGCCACCCAAGGCCCTTCAGCGCCATCTGCTCTTATAACGCTCTGGTATCAGTCGTGGCGCGGCTCAGACGCGAATAGCACTTCCTGCGCCCCTGGTCGGCACGAATCTGGCTAAGAAAAACCGCGTTGGGCGGTGGCATTGTGGCTGCCGTAACGGAGTCCAGCTTCAGGAACGGAGAGAAGGGGAATGCCGCTTCGCGCTGCTTGCATGATGACCTTGGGCCTGCTGCTGAGTCTTTCCGCGGCCGGTGAACAACGCTGGGATTCGATCCGTGGTGCCGTGATCACCGCGCCCACCGAGATCGGCCCCCATTGGTTTACGCTTCGCAATGGTCATACGGGCCACGTGCTCGACGCGGCCACCGGCCACTCCTATGGCACGCTCACCCTGTCCATGTTCTCGCCGGCGCTGCGGCCCCATGCCTCTGCCGGCATGGTCTACACCTACGGCAGTTTCTATACCCGAACCTATTATGGCGACCGCACCGATGCCGTGATCTTCTACGATCTCGAGACCATGTCGCCGGTGCATGAAGTCATCATCCCGCCCAAGGCTGCGGGCATTGGTCACAGTGGCATGATCGGACTGATCGATGAGCGTTTCGTCGGCGTCTGGAACATCACGCCTGGCATGTCAGTCAGTCTCGTGGATGTGGAGTCCCGGCAGTTCGTCGGTGAGATTTCCACGCCCGGTTGCGCGACGGTTTGGCCTTATCAGCGTGGCTTTTTCATGATCTGCGGCGACGGTGCGCTGCAGTACATCCGGCTTGATGAAAGCGGCGCGGAGAATGGGCGCCTGCGCAGTCGCATCTTCTTTGATGTGGAGAAGGATGCAATCTACGACTATTCGGTACCCACCGCGGACGGTTGGCTTTTCGTGTCCATGGAAGGGCAGGTGTTCGAGGCCCGGCTGGTGGATGATGACATCGTCATCTCAGAGCCCTGGTCGATCGTCTCCGAGAAGGACAGCAAAGACGGTTGGCGCATCGGGGGGCGGCAGCCCTTCGCTTACAACGCTGCCACCGGGATCTTCATGACCCTGATGCACAAAGGCGGCAGTCAGGACACCTACAAGCAGGCCGGCACTGAACTTTGGGCCTTCAACCTGAATACGACCCGGCGTGGTTATCGCATCGAGCTCGACAATCCGTCGCGCAACATCGCTCTCACGCGTGATGACAATCC
Organism: Pseudomonadales bacterium; assembly: GCA_007130155.1. GTDB lineage: Bacteria > Pseudomonadota > Gammaproteobacteria > Pseudomonadales > Azotimanducaceae > SLTB01. Next base: position 2,452 of record SLTB01000015.1, on the reverse strand, counting down.
CGTCGCACTCATCGTCGGCACCGAGGAACGTTCGGTGGATGTGCGGCAGGCTCAGACAGGGCGACTGTTGCGCACCATTCCCGAGGTGGGCGGCCTGGTGCAGGTGTTCTGATGATGGATCCTGTCCTGCAACAGGTGCTGGGCATGGCGCTCGCGCTGCTGTTTCTGCATGCCGCCTGGCATAAATGGACGGCGGGGCTGCGCTTCGAGGCCCAACTCGCCGAATACCGTATGTTGCCCGAGGCAATGGTTCCTATTGCTGCGCGCAGCTTGATGGTGCTCGAAGCCCTTGTGGCCATCGGTTTGCTGTTGCCGGTCCTGCGCCAGCCGGCTGCCATCCTGGCGGCCTTACTGCTCGGGACCTACGCCGTGGCCATGGCGGTAAATCTGGCCCGGGGACGGCACCATATCGACTGCGGCTGTGGCGACACACCGCAACTGCTTTCGCCCTGGCTGGTGGGCCGGAATCTGGTTCTGGTGGCTGTCTCCGTGCTGTTGGCGCTGCCGGCGGCGCCGCGCGCTCCGGCCACCATGGATCTGGTCCTCGGCCTGCTTGCTTTAAGCGCCCTGATCCTCACTTGGCTGATGCTCGAACAACTGCTGGCCAACGCTTCCGTGCTGCGTGAATGGAGAGAGTCCCGTGATTGAAATCCTGACCGCAAGCTTGGTGGTCCTGTGGATCGTCGTTTTGGCGCTGTTGTTCGCCGTGGTGGCGCTGGCCCGGCAGATTGGCCTGCTGCACGAGCGGGTCGCTCCCGCCGGTGCGCTCATGCACAGCACCGGCCCTAAAGTGGGCGAGCTGGCGCCGGAGATAACGCTGGACGACATCGATGGCAAGGCCTTCAGCGTGGGCGGTGCGCGCAAGGCAGCGCAGCTCATTCTGTTCGTGTCGCCGACATGTCCGATCTGCAAGACCCTGGTGCCTACCGCTAAATCGCTGGCTCGCAGTGAACGCGGGCGACTGGAGCTGGCGTTTGGCAGTGACGGTGGGGAGCTGGAAGTCCACCGCCAGTACATCGCCGACATGGGCCTGGCGGATTACCCCTACATCGTCTCGTTGGAACTCGGCATGAAGTTCGAGGTCGGCAAGCTGCCGTTCGCGGTGCTGGTCGGTCCGGACGGCGTGTTGCGATCCAAGGGGTTGGTCAATAACCGGGAGCACCTGGAAAGTCTGGTGGAGTCGATGGACAGCGGCTTCACCTCGATCCAGGACTACCTGTTCCGGGAAGAGCATCTGGAGAAGGAAGCATCATGAGCAGTGATGACATGCTCGGCAGAGTCTTTGCCGGGGTGGATAAGATGACCGCGGGTGCCAGCCGAATGCTTGCCCGTCACACCTCGCGCCGATCGTTCATCGGCAAGGCTGGTGCTTTCATGGCCGGTCTCGGGGCGTTTCCCATGCTGCCTGTGTATCGGGAAGCCCACGCCGCATCGGTGGTGGATGAGATGGGTGATCCCAACAGCTGCGAGTACTGGCGCTACTGTGCCTTCAGCGGCTCCATTTGCGGTTGTTGCGGTGGCACCGCCACCACCTGCCCGCCGGGGTCGGAAGTGGCTTCGGTGGCGTGGGTGGGGACCTGCCATAATCCGGCAGACGGGCGCGATTATCTGATTTCCTACAACGACTGTTGCGGAAAGAGTTCCTGCGGCCGTTGTCGCTGCAGTCGCTCTGAGGGCGAAAAGCCCGTTTATTTCCCGTCCAAGGCCAACACCATCCTCTGGTGTTTCGGTGCCCAGAGCCATGCCTACCATTGCACTCTGGGGCTGGTCATCGGTCGTGCCGATTCAACCACTCTGGGTTGAGGTCAGCGGCATGTTCGGACGGCAAAGTGAGCGGTGGATGCAACACCTTAGTCTTGTGGTGGTCCTGTTGCTGGCCGCGGGCCTCGCGCTGCCATCGGCAGCCAACCCGCGCTTCGACTACCTGTTGCATTGTGGCGGTTGTCACATCGAGGATGGCAGCGGCAATCCGCCGGAAGTGCCGGATCTGCGTCAGGATCTGGCCTACATGATCGGCTTCGATGCTGGGCGTGCCTATCTGGTCCAGGTTCCCGGGTCATCCCAGGCACCCTTGTCGGATGCCAGTCTCGCCAAGGTTCTGAATTGGATGATGGAGACCTACTACCCCCAGCTCGGGGGTGACTTCAAGCGCTTCACTCCAGAGGAGGTGACGCGTCATCGTTCGGAGCGCCTGCTCGATCCCAAGCAGGCGCGGGCGGCTCTCTGGCCGGAGTAACCCGTTGTTAGCATTTGCGCACTTCGCCCGCCAAGGCTTTAATTGGAGGTGGGAAGGACGCGGAGGCTTTCGGGCAACACGACGATGATTGACGCAATATTACGCCGGCGCATCAGCGAAGGGACTCTGGCCCTGCGCGATGCTTCCGGAGAAGAAAGGGTCTACGGCGCGGGATCGCCTCGTGCCACCATGACACTTAACAGCAAGGGGGTCCTG
>SLTB01000094.1 GCA_007130155.1 Pseudomonadales bacterium | reverse complement strand
GCCTCCGGGTGTGCATCCAGGTAGCGGGCCAGCAGTTCCACGGCGATGGAGTTGCCGATGGTCAGGGTGGCGCCGATCTTCAGGCGGCCGAGTGCTTCGTGACGGGCGAAGCCGAGTTCCAGGGCGGCCGCCTGTTCCAGCAGCGCCTCGGCCCGGGGCTGCAGGGCGCGGCCAAGCTCGTTGAGCTTCAGGCGCTTGCCGGCGCGATCGAAGAGGCGGATGTCGAATTGCTCTTCGAGATCCTTCAGGGCGCCGCTGGCCGCGGACTGGGACATGGCGAGCTGTTGCGCCGCCCGGCTCAGATTCTCGCTGCGGGCGGTGGCGAGGAAGATTTCGAGCTGGCGAAAGCTGTAGCGCATGGTTGTCTTCTATATCGTTAAAGTAGATTAACTATATCAGAATAACCCGTTTTATCGATAACGCCGTGAGCCCTAGAGTGCGGCCTCCTGACCTGCCAGAACGAGGGATTCGTCATGGCCAACCTCAGCGTCGAGACCGTGACCAGCGTTCACCACTGGACGGACCGCCTGTTCAGCTTCAAGGCCACCCGGGACCCGGGTTTCCGCTTCAAGAACGGCCACTTCACCATGGTGGGCCTTGAGGTGGACGACCGGCCTCTGCTGCGTGCCTACAGCGTGGCCAGTGCCAACTACGAGGAAGAGCTGGAGTTCTTCAGCATCAAGGTGGACGACGGCCCGCTGACCTCGCGGCTGCAGCACATCAACGTGGGCGATCAGATTCTGGTGGGCCGGAAACCCACTGGCACGTTGGTGGCGGACCATCTGCTGCCTGGGCGCAACCTGTATCTGCTCGGTACCGGCACGGGTCTCGCGCCCTTTCTCAGCGTAATCAAGGACCCGGAAATCTACGAGCAGTTCGATCGGGTGATCCTGGCTCATGGTTGCCGCTACGTCTCTGATCTGGCGTATCAGGACGTGATCACGGCCCGGTTGCCTGAGAACGAGTACTTCGGCGATGTGATCCGCGAGAAGCTGATCTACTACCCTGCCGTCACCCGGGAGCCCTTCCTGCACCAGGGCCGACTCACGGATCTGATCAGGTCCGGCAAGCTGTTCCGGGACATCGGTATGCCGCCGCTGTCCACCGAGGACGACCGCTTCATGCTCTGCGGCAGCCCGGCGATGCTCGACGACACGGTGGCGCTGCTCGAAGGCGCAGGCATGCGGGAGTACCGCGCCGGCGAGGCGGGTCACTTCGTGATCGAACGCGCCTTCGTCGAAAAGTGATGTCCTAGCCTGCCTAGTGGACCATGGCGTCCGCTGGCCGTACTGACGCAACAACCAACACTGGACACCCAAGAAATGGTTCTGGGTGTCCAGTATTTCCCAGTATTTCCCCACCTATTCTGGACACCCAAAAAATGTTTTGGATGTCCACTATTTTTCCGGCCACCTGCTGTTGTGGGCGAGACCGCGTGCGGTCCGCAAGCCTGCCGACGGCGGGCAGTCTGGCTTCAGGGCTTACCGGGTCAGACTGCTGGCGTCACAAGCGCCGATAGAGTGGATGCCCAGGCTCGCTGATCTGGAGGATGTTGAGGGCGAAGTCCTCGCCCGTTGACGCTTTCAGTGCGTTCGGGAACTGATGCGCCCAATCGAGGATGTAGGTGCGCTTGGAGATGCGCCACTCGCCGTTGCGCTTTTCGAGTTCGTCGAGATAGCGGCCGCCGTACATGGAGTCCTGCAGCGTGCCGTCCTCGAGTTGGCGAGTCCCGACGGCAATGCCGTAGCATTCCCCCTTGGCGTGATCGCCGTCCACCTGGACGATGACGCTGCTGCTCATGTGCCAGCGCCGCAGGGCTTCCTGCTCGTGGGGCATCACGGTGGCGACCCAATCGGCGCCGTTGCCCTTGAAGAAACCGAAGTCGATCTCGGCGTCGGGCCAGAAGCAGCTTTCCTGGCCGGGGGTATCGAGCCAATCCTGGGTGCGGCCGTAGCGCATCAGGACTTCTTCGCAAGCCTTCTTGTCTAGCAGTTCCTGCAGTTGCGGATCCATGGTGTCCCCTCCTGGTGGTTGATGGTGGCTTGGCTGTTTCGCAGCGGTGGCTGCTGAGGGGACTGTAGCGCGTCGCGGGGCGGGTGATAGCTGGCTGATTCGCGGGGCTTCGAGGCGGGTGCGCTTGGCTTCGCTTCGGCGGGCGTGGATACTGCGCGCCTTTCCGCAAGATGAGTTTCCCTGCGCATGACCGATACCCAGAGTCGCATTTTCGATGAGATTGCCGAGCAGATCGGTGCCCGTCCGGCTCAGGTGGCTGCGGCCGCTGAGCTGCTGGACTCGGGCGCTACCGTACCCTTCATCGCCCGCTATCGGAAGGAGGTCACGGGTGGCCTCGACGACATTCAGCTGCGGCTGTTCGAGGAGCGGCTGGGCTATCTGCGGGAGCTTGCGGATCGGCGGGCGACGGTGCTCGCGAGCATCGAGGAGCAGGGCAAGCTCAGCGACGAGCTGAAGGCCGATATCCTGGCGGCGGACACCAAGGCCCGGCTCGAAGACCTCTACCTGCCCTACAAACCCAAGCGGCGCACCAAGGCCCAGATCGCCCGAGAGGCCGGGCTCGAGCCACTGGCAGTGGCCCTGCGCGACGATGCCCAGACCGATCCGGAGGTAGCCGCCGCGGGTTACGTGAACGTCGCAGCCGGTGTGGAGGACGTCAAGGCGGCGCTGGACGGTGCGCGGGCCATCCTCATCGAAGCCATCGCCGAGGACGCGACCCTGGTGGGCTCCCTGCGCGAGTGGCTTTGGGAGAAGGGGCGGCTGCAGGCCAAGGTCCTCGATGGTAAGCAGGATGCGGGCGCGAAGTACCGTGACTACTTTGATCATGCCGAAGCGGTGGCGAGGATTCCGTCCCACCGCCTGCTCGCCCTGCTGCGGGGGCGCAACGAAGGCATTCTCAGTCTGGATCTGCTGCCGGCCATCGACGGTGACGTCGATGCCGGTCAGGCGTCCGCCATCGGTCAGATCGGTACTCGCGTCGGTTGGCATGACCAGGGGCGACCGGCCGACGCCTGGCGCGCAGAGACCCTGCGCCATGCCTGGCGCTTCAAGCTGCTTATCGGTCTCAGCCTGGATCTCATGCTGCGCGCCCGCGAAAGCGCGGAGGAAGAGGCCATCCGCATTTTCGGCGACAACCTGAAGGATCTTCTGCTGTCCGCGCCTGCAGGTTCGAAGGCCGTGATGGGTCTCGATCCCGGGCTGCGGACCGGCGCCAAGGTGGTGGTGGTGGACGCCACCGGCAAGCTCCTGGCCACGGACACCATTTACCCCTTCGCGCCGCGCAACCAGTGGGATGCCTCGGTGGCGCAGATCGCCAGCCTGTGTAAGGCCTATGGGGTCGAGCTGGTGGCGATAGGTAATGGCACGGCTTCACGGGAGTCCGATCGTCTGGTGGGCGACGTGCAGAAGCGGCACCCGGAACTGCGCCTCGAAAAGATTGTGGTCAGTGAGGCGGGGGCGTCCGTGTATTCGGCCTCGGAGCTGGCCTCCAAGGAGTTCCCGGACGTGGACGTGAGCCTGCGCGGGGCGATTTCCATCGCCCGCCGTCTGCAGGACCCGCTGGCTGAACTGGTGAAGATCGATCCCAAGTCCATCGGGGTGGGTCAGTACCAGCACGACGTCAATCAGACCCGCCTTGCCCGGGCGTTGGATGCCCGGGTGGAGGACTGTGTGAACGCCGTCGGCGTGGAGGTGAACACGGCATCCGCGCCGCTGCTGGCGCGGGTGGCCGGTCTCAGTGCCAGCGTGGCCGAGAATATCGTCAATCACCGGGATGCCCGGGGCGCGTTCCGCAGCCGGGCGGAGCTGCTGAAGGTGCCCCGCCTGGGCGAGAAGACTTTCGAGCAGTGCGCGGGCTTCCTGCGCGTTCGGGAGGGTGACGATCCCCTCGATGCCTCGGCCGTGCACCCGGAGGCCTATCCGGTAGTGAAGCGCATTCTCGAGGACACGGGGCGTGAGTTGTCCGTGCTGATCGGTGACAGCAGCTTCCTGCGTGGGCTGAATCCCGAGCGCTACACGGACGATCGCTTCGGTGTGCCGACGGTGCGTGACATTCTCGCTGAACTCGAGAAGCCGGGCCGGGATCCGCGTCCCGAGTTCAAGACGGCGCGTTTCGCTGAGGGTGTGGAGGACATCAAGGATCTGCAGCCGGGCATGGTTCTCGAAGGCGTGGTCAGCAACGTGGTCGCCTTCGGGGCCTTCATCGATCTCGGGGTGCATCAGGACGGCCTGGTTCACGTCTCGGCGCTGGCGGACAAGTTCGTCAAGGATCCTCGGGATGTGGTGAAGGCGGGCGACATCGTCAAGGTGAAGGTCATGGAGGTGGATCTGGCGCGCAAGCGCATCGCGCTGTCCATGCGGCTGGATGACACGCCCGGAGAGCAGCGGGGTGGGCGTGATCGGCAGGGTTCGGCTCCAGCCGGAGATGTCAGGCAGGCCCGAGGTGGAAAAGGGGTTGCGAGAGGGCAGTCGAAACCGGACCCGAAGAAGAATGGGTCCTCAGGACAGCCAGCGCCGGGTGGTGCCTTCGCTGCAGCCTTCGCCAAGGCCAAGAAGAGCTGAGGGCTTCGATGGGGCGGCAAGCCATTGTGGGAGCGCGCAGTGCGCGTGATCGAGCCGGAAACGTGGCGCCGCCCCTGACGCATACGCGATACTTGCCCCGTGGCGGTTTCCGCCCAGTTCAGGAGGTAGGCCATGCAGGGAGCGGAGCCGTCGCCAGGGCCGACTTGGCGTTCACCGGAAGCGGTGGCGGAGGGGCGTTTGCCCATGCGCAGCACCTTCTTGGCTGCGCCGGATGTGGCGACGGCGAAGTCGGCTGCTGGGGAGCACCCCTGGCGCATGGATCTGCACGGACCCTGGCGCTTCAAGCTGTTTGATCGGCCCGAGGACGTGCCCGCTGACGTCTTCCAGTCCGACTTCCCGGATCGCAACTGGCATGACATCGAAGTGCCCGGATGCTGGCCCATGCAGGGCTTTGATCACCCCCATTATACCAACATCCAGATGCCCTTCAGCGGCGATCCGCCTGAAGTTCCCGAGGCCAATCCCACCGGGGTCTACCGACGCAAGGTTCGGCTTCCGGCCGGTTGGCACAAGCGCCGGGTGGTGCTGCACATCGGTGGCGCCGAAAGTCTGGTGCGGGTCTACCTCAATGGGGACTGCCTGGGCTTCGCCAAGGATTCTCGCCTGCCCAGCGAGTTCGATCTCACAGCTGGTCTGCAGCCCGGCTACAACACTCTGGTGCTGGAAGTGCTGCGTTACTGCGACGGCATGTGGCTGGAGGACCAGGATCACTGGTTCATGGCCGGATTGCATCGGCAGGTCTACCTCTACACCACGGCACCCACCTATCTGGCCGACCTTAACGTCGATGCAGATTTCGACCCCGAAAGCGGCGCCGGAATACTGACCGTCGACGCTTGGCTGGGGGGCAAGTCCCTCGAGGCCGGCGACCACTCGGTGGAGGTGATGGTCGAGAAGCCGGCTGGTGGCGCAGCGCTGAGGCAGCCTGCTAGGGCCCCGTTTCCATTCCGCGACCGGGCGACGCCGAAGTGGCGCCTGATCCATGATTTCGTCTGGCGCGGCGCGCAGACCCGCGTCAGAGTTCGCCTGCCGCGCGTGCAGGCCTGGAGCGCAGAGAATCCGGTCCGCTATCGCTTGCTCATCACCTTGCTTGATGCGCGCGGCCGGGTGGTCGAGGCGGTGGCGCTGAGCTGCGGATTCCGCAGGGTAGCGATCACCGACGGCCTCCTGCAGGTGAATGGCCGGCCGGTCACGCTGCGTGGCGTCAATCGTCATGAGCACGATGACCGCAGCGGCAAGACGGTGTCCCTGGAACGCACTCGTCAGGATCTCGTGCTGATGAAGCGGTTCGGGATCAACGCGGTGCGCACATCCCACTATCCGAACATGGAGGGCTTCTACGACCTCTGTGATGAACTCGGCCTGTATGTGGTGGATGAGGCCAACGTGGAGTGCCATGCGCGGCAGCACAGCCTGGCGGCGGACCCGCGCTACCAATCGGCCATCCTGGCGCGGGTGCAGCGCATGGTGCAGCGCGACCGCAACCATCCCTGCATCGTTCTCTGGTCGCTTGGGAACGAGAGTGGTGATGCGCCGGTCTTCGATGCCGCGGCCGCGTGGATTCGCGCGACGGATCCCGGTCGGCCGATCATGTACGAAGGCGCGATTCAGTTGCCCTGGGATGCGCTCCAGGGAGGCCCCTTGTCTCAGGCGCTGGGCGCAGGCCGGGGCTTCGAGGCGCCCAGCACAGACATCGTCTGTCCGATGTATCCGACGCTCGCGGCGCTGGAACGTTTCGCCACCGAGCACGCTGGCAGCAAGCCGTTGATCATGTGCGAGTACAGCCATGCCATGGGCAACAGCAATGGGTCTCTGGCGGATTACTGGGCGCTGATCGATGCCCACCCTGTGTTGCAGGGCGGCTTCATCTGGGACTGGGTTGATCAGGGCCTGCGGCTGGATCCTGAGGCGGACGAGCCGGCATGGGGCTTCGGCGGCGACTTCAGTGATGAGCCGAACGACGCCAATTTCTGTATCAACGGTCTGGTGTGGCCCGACCGGACGCCGAAACCGGCGCTGTTCGAGCATCGCCTTCTGGCCGCGCCGTTGTCCTTTCTCGGGCACGACCATCGGCGGGGTCGTCTGAAGTTCCAGAACCGCCAGGATTTCGTCGGTACTGACTGGCTCGAGGTCGCGTGGCGACTCCACGTCGATGGCGTCACCGTCGCCGAGGGCAAATGTCCGGCACCCAAGCTCGCTCCCGGCGAGACTGGAGAGGTGGCGCTGAAATGGCCCGCGCCCGAATCTGCTCCGGGTGCGGAGGCTTTTCTGGACCTGCGCCTACTGACCCTCAAAGCGAACGCCTGGGCGCCGAAGGGCCATGAATTGGGCGCCTGGCAGGTAGCTGTGCCTGGCAAGCTGCGCCGGCGACGTGAGAGCTGGCCCACGGAGCGGGTCACCGTCTCGGAGTCGCTGGAAGGGTTGCACGCCGCCGCCGGTGAGTTGGAACTGCTGCTCGATGCGGTGACTGGCGAGGTGAAGGGATTCGGGCCCCGCAACGACGAGTTGCTGCTGGGGCCGGTGGCGCTGAATCTCTGGCGTGCACCCCTGGATAACGATGGCGTGCGGCTGCTCGAGGGCCAGGCGGACGCGATCATTCCTGGCGGCGTGCTGGCCCGCTGGCGGGATTGGGGTATAGCCCATCTGCAGGTGGAGCATGGCCGGCCTACGATTCGGCAACGGCGCGAGGGTGACGTCAGCGTTGCAACGAGCCGCAAGATCCGAACGGCGTCAGGGCAAGGCATCGATCATCGGCGCAAGCTGAACCTGGGTGGCGATGGTGTGCTGTGGATCGAGGAGCAGGTGCGCATCCCGCCCGAGCTCAACGATCTGCCGCGGATCGGCATGGTTTTCAGCGTGGCCCCTGAGTACGGCAGGGTCGAGTATTTCGGTCGCGGACCTCACGAGAACTATTGCGACCGTCTGGCATCAGCCCTGGTCGGCCGTTATGCCAGCACGGTAGAGGAACTGTACGAGCCTTATATACTCCCGCAGGCCTGCGGTAATCGCAGCGACGTGCGCTGGTTCGCGCTGACGGATGCCAAGGGGCTCGGTCTGCTGGTGCTGCCACCCCCTGGCGGAGGGTTTTCAGCATTGCGTTACGATGATGTCACCCTGGAGGCGGCGCGCCACGTCAGGGATCTCGAGGCTGATGAGCGCATTCATGTCCACGTGGACCGTGCCCAGCGCGGCGTCGGCACAGGGGCCTGCGGTCCTGATACCCTTCCGGAGTATCGCGTCGGACCCGGACTGTGGGTGTGGCGCTGGGCGCTGCAGCTGTTGGCGCCAGGTGACGATCCGGGGGAACTGGCCCGCCGCACCCGCCATGCCACGGAGGCTTCGTGATCGGCGATCCATGAATGACAGGACTGAATGACAGGACATCCACAAAATGATTGGATATCCACGTGTTTCCGGTCGCTTCCGGCTTTCATGCCCCTATGGGATCAGGTCCGGTCGGCGCCCATGGACGACCGCAGTGCTGCTGGTTCTGCTGACGGTGTTGTCGGGTTGTGTGGCGTTGACCGGCGACAGGCAACAGGTTCTGGAGCTGAGCCAGGGCGCCCAGCCGGTCTATCCGCAGGCAGCCAAGGACGCCGGCATCGAGGGCGAAGTGACCCTTATCTACACCGTGACGGCCTCTGGACAAGTAGATGATGTCCGCGTTCTGGAGTCGTCTCCCGCGGAGGTCTTCGACGAGGCCGCTCTTGCTGCCGTGCGGAGTTGGCGTTATCGGCCCCTGCGGCGACGAGATGGTGAACCATTGGTGCTCGAGAACGTCGTGTCCACCCTCAGATTTCGCCTGGCAGAGGCCTATCCAGATCTCTGAACTGTCCGGAGCTGTTGTGCAACTCACCGACCTGTCATTCGAACAGCATTTCGTGTCCGAACTTCCCGGCGAGGCGGAAGCCGAGCCCTTCCCGCGTCAGGTGCATGGTGCCTGTTACAGCCGGGTTCGACCTACGCCAGTAGCCGCTCCTAAGCTGCTGGCCTGGTCCGAGGATTGTGCTGCGCTGCTCGGTCTCTCGGGGACGATCGATGCCGAGATGTGCTCCGAGGTGTTTGCCGGGAACCGTCTACTGCCCGGCATGGCCCCCTATGCTGCCTGCTATGGCGGACATCAGTTCGGTAACTGGGCGGGGCAGCTTGGGGATGGCCGGGCCATCACCCTGGGCGAGCGCCTGGGGCAGGAGGGCATTCGCTACGAACTGCAGCTCAAGGGAGCCGGCCTTACGCCTTATTCCCGCAATGCTGACGGGCGGGCTGTGCTGCGCTCGTCGGTTCGCGAGTTCCTTTGCAGCGAGGCCATGTATCACCTGGGCGTCCCAACCACCCGCGCCCTGAGCCTGGTAGGTACAGGTGAAAGGGTGCTGCGCGACATGTTCTACGACGGCAACGCGGCGCCGGAACCCGGCGCCGTGGTGTGTCGTGTGGCGCCGTCGTTTCTGCGTTTCGGGAATCTGGAGCTGCCTGCGGCCCGTGGCGATCAGGTGTTGCTCGCGAAGCTCGCGGATTTCGTCCATCAGTCGCTCTTTCCGGAAATTTCCGGCTCCGGCGCAGAAGCCCACGGGGCCTGGTTCGGCGAAGTCTGTCGGCGCACGGCCGTGATGGTGGCGCACTGGATGCGGGTCGGGTTCGTGCATGGCGTGATGAACACCGACAACATGTCGCTGCTTGGACTCACCATCGACTACGGCCCCTATGGCTGGCTCGAAGGCTTCGATCCTGACTGGACGCCCAACACCACCGACCTGCCTGGTCGTCGCTACTGCTACGGCAACCAGCCCGGGGTCGCGCTTTGGAATCTGGCCCGGCTCGGGCAGGCCCTGGGAGGGCTCGGGGTTACAGAGGATGCTGTCCGTGCCGGGCTCGATGACTACAAGCTAACCTACGAAGCCACCTTCGGGATCATGTTGGCGAACAAGCTCGGCCTCGATAGCATCGAAGAGGAGTCGAAGCTGATCGATGGCCTGTTTTCCCTGCTTCAGCAGGTCGAGACCGACATGACGCTGTTCTTCCGCCGCCTGGCAGAGGTGCCGATGAATGAAGACCTCCCGCCTTGGGCCCTGGAGCCCCTCGTGCCGGCCTACTACAGCGACAACCCTCCCGGGACTGAACTCATGGCCTGGCTTGAGCTCTATCGTACGCGGCTGGCCGCTCAGGGTGTCGATGAGGCGCAGCGCCGGGCGCGGATGGATGCGGCCAATCCCAAGTACGTGCTGCGCAACTATCTCGCTCAGCAGGCCATCGACGCGGCGACCGCCGGGGACACCGCCCCGCTGAACCGCCTGCTCGAAGTATTGCGCCAGCCCTACGCAGAGCAACCCGGACAGGAGGATCTCGCGGCTCGCCGCCCGGAATGGGCGCGGAACAAGGCGGGCTGCTCCATGCTGTCCTGTAGTTCCTGATGGCTCTTGCCGATGTGACTCTTGCCGATCTGACTTGGGTGATGGGTGGGGATCGGTATCTGTGACGAAGGGAATGGTGCTGCCACCTCGCTGTACTAGTGTTGTGAGACCGGGGTTATGACGCATGGCATGGGGACGTTCGCGTGTTGGAAGCGGCTACCGCCAGGCGGTGGTCTGAGCGACCCATGATCTGGCGCTTGGGCGGGTTTGCTTTTCTGGTGCTGGCGGTGATGACCGGGCTGGCGGCCTGTGCCGGTGAACGCGGCGAGTGGATCGTGGGCTGCGAAGCTCAAGGGGGTGTCGAGCCTTTCTGCGGCTTCTCCAACCCTGAAGATCTCGCCTACTTCGCGCCGACGGGCAACCTGATCGCCAGCCAATTTGGCAGCCTCGATGGCAGCAGGCCAGGTAGTTTGGTCAGTTTCTTCCCGGATGATCCCCGACCCTCGATTCTCTATCCCGAAGCCAAAGCCGATGCTCCTGAGCTCGGATGGGGTAACGCTGATTGTCCCGGGCCGCCGGGCGCTGCATTTTCGCCCCATGGGCTGGATCTGATTCAACGTGGCGACGGCCGTCATGCTTTGCTCGTCATCAATCATGGTGAGCGTGAGGCGGTGGAATATTTCGAGGTCGATGCCGGGGTTGATGGTGCCGTGCGTCTGAACTGGCGTGGTTGCGTGATCCTGCCGGAGCCGCTTTTGCTCAATGATCTCGTGGCCCTGACTGACGGTGGGTTCTGGGCTACACACATGTACCCGCGCGATGCGGCGATATCGTCGATTCTCAAGGCCATGTTCGGCACCGATACGGGCTGGGTGGTGGAGTGGCGGCCGGCATCAGGCTTTGCCGAGGTCCCGGGCACGCGTGCGCCTATGCCCAACGGCATCGCGCGCTGTGCCGAGGAGCGCCGCGTGTATCTCAATGCCTATTTCGGTGGTGAGGTCCGCCTTATCGATGTCGAGTCCGGGGAGGTCCTGGCCAGGGTCGATGTTCCACGCCCGGACAATCTCACCTGGGCCGCCGATGGCCGCCTGCTGGTGGCATCCCATCGTTCCGGTCTGCGGCAGATCGCCGGATGTCGCGAGGCTGCGGTGGGTACCTGTGCCGTGGCGTTCTCGATCCTGGCGCTGGATTCTGGAGACCTGACGCCTGAAGTGCTACTCGAGCGTGATGATTTGCCAACGGGTGCGGTCAGCGTGGCTTTGCAAGTGAATGAGCACATCTGGCTCGGAACTTTTGCGGGCGACCGGGTGGCACGGATGGCTTACTTCTCCGCCGACTGATCCGCCATCAGAATTCCCGTAACCCTTCGAGCAGCTTCAATCCGTGTTTGATCGCGGTGGGCGATCCTGCCTGCGCACGCCGCTCGATTTCCTGACGTATACGTGGCCCCAGGCTCGGACGTTGCGGCACCAATGCGACCAGGGCGGTCATCGCGGCGCGCTTGATCTCGGGATCCCGGTCATCGAGCCAGCTCTCGAACACGAAGGCCAATCTTCCCGCCTGCCCGGCGCCGAGAGACAGCTTCGGCAAGGCCTCGGCTATGGCCAGGCGGACCGCCTGATGATCGCTGCCGCCAGCAATGCGAAACAGGCGGTGGATGAACGGTTCCAGCTGAGTCGGCAGCTGCTCGGCGAGGCTTATCAGCAAGGTGGCGGCGCCTGCTTCCACCTTGCGGTTGTCGCAGCTCAGCGCGGCGATCAATTCATGGGTGTCCCCGGGTCGGTTTTCGAGGTGAGCCAGCAACCGCTCGTGGTCCGAGGCGTCGCCGGCGGCCCAGTGTCTGATGCGCTGTTGGGTTTCCATGCCGTTCCTCTTGGGTGGTCGCCTGTGATCCGTGACCTGGATGGCTGCGGGCAGCCTGTCGGATTTGAGACTGATCTGCTGCGCCGATGGGATGACGGTCCGTATTCGTCCGCTTTCTCGTCACTTAGCCCCACTATGCTCCTCGAAATCGGACGAATCTGCCCTCGCCCCCGCCCTCCCGCTCGGCTCGCTACGATCGGCCAACCCCGAAAGCCTGCCAGGCATGATACGCACTGCAGCCGTCTCGCTGTTACTTGCGGCTGGCCGTCTGTTGTCAGCGACAGGCTTGTCGGCTAAAGTCTCGATCATCTGGTCCTACCAATTTGAACATCCAATTTACCATGACCGAATCTCCCCTGGGCCCTCGCTCTACGGCGGTCCTCGACACCCTGCGTGACGAAATCCTGATCGGGCAGTATCGGCCGGGAGAGCGGCTGCCCTCCGAGCGGGAACTCGCTGTGCGTTTCGAAACTTCGCGGGGGGCAGTCAGGGAGGCGCTGAAGAAACTGGAACAGATCGGGCTCGCCGCGATTCACCCGGGGGGGGTGCGGGTCCAGCCCCTGCACGAAGCCTCTCTCGACGTGCTCGGCCCGCTGCTGGATCTGCAGGCCGTCCCGGACATCGAGCTGGTGGATCAGGTGGCCGTGGTGCTTGGTCTGCTGGTGTCCCACGCCGCGGCCAGCGTCGCGGAAATGGCCACCGATGCCGAGATCGCCGAGGCGAGGGCGCTGGTGGCGAGGATCCTCGAGCGCGCCCCCCAGGACGCCGAGAGCCTGGAGTTGCGCATGGAGCTGGGGCGCTTCTTCCTGAAGGTGTCCGGCAATCTCGCGATCCGGCTGATTGCCAACAGCATGCGCTTGCAGTTTGCGGCCCGCCTCCGGGCGCGAGGATTTCGGCCAGTGCCGGAGCCAGAGGCCTTTCGGCGCCACATGCGCGCTCTTGATGTGGCGCTGGCCGGGCGCGATGGGCCCGGCATCCAGGCGGCACTTGGAGAACTGATGGTGCTCAATCGCAGCGCGATTCGCGCAGTGCTCGAGGCCGCCGGTGCCAGCGCCCGTGGTTTGGATCTCATCCCCGCCCCGCCTTCCCGTGGACTGTCGTCGAGGTCCTCCTGACATGAAGCGGATCATCCTCTTCCCGGGTCTGATCGTTGCCCTGGCCCTGTTGGCCGCAGCCGGCCTGCTGGCCACTGCGCCGCAACTCGAGCCGGAGGCGCCTGCGCCCATCTCGCCTGTGGTTCGGGTCCTGATTGCCGAGCCGACGCGGGTTCAGCTGCTGGTTCACAGCCAGGGTACCGTCGAGCCGCGTACGGAGAGCGCGTTGATCCCCGAGGTGGCAGGGAGGGTGGCCTGGATGTCGCCGTCGCTGGTCTCCGGTGGCGTTTTTCGCGCGGGCGAAGTCCTGCTGCACATCGAGGATGAGGACTACCAGGCTGCCGTGGAGCAGGCGCGGGCCAGTTTCGCTCAGGCCGATGCCGAGGCGGCTAACGCTCGCTTCGAGTATGAGCGCAGGCTCAGTCTTTCCGACCGCAAACTTGTCAGTCGTTCCGATATCGAGGCTGCCGAACGCCGGCTCAAGGTGGCCGAAGCGGTTCGTGACGGGGCCAGAAGCGGTCTGGCCCGGGCTCAGCGCGACCTCGAACGGACCCGTGTGGCGGCACCCTTTGCCGGCATGGTGCGAAACAAATCCGTCGACGTTGGGCAGTTTCTCGACCGCGGCACGGCGGTGGCGACGCTCTTTGCCACCGATGCCGTGGAGGTCCGCCTGCCGCTGGCCGATGAGCAGCTGGCGTTTCTGAACCTGCCCATGGGCATGTCGGGCGGACTTGGTACGGACAGCGCTCCGGTCGTCACCCTCGAGGCCTTCTTTGCCGGACAGGCCCGGACCTGGGAGGGGCTTGTGGTCCGGAGTGAAGGTGAGATCGATCCCCGCTCGCGCATGGTGCATGTGGTGGCCCGGGTGGAGCCGGCTTCGACGCCCATACCGATTGGCCTGTTCGTCGAAGCGACCATCGTCGGCAAGCATGTCGACGGCATCGTCACGCTGCCGCGATCGGCCCTGCGCGATGGCAACCGGGTTCTGATCGTCGATGCGGACAACCGGCTCTGGTTCAGGGAAGTCGTGCCGCTGCGCTTCTATCGTGATCAGGTGCTGGTAAGCGCTGGCCTCGCCGCAGGCGAGCAGGTCTGTCTTTCGCCCATTCAGACCGTGGTGGAAGGCATGACCGTGCAGATCGCAGGCGCCTGAGCCATGCCGAAATCCCTGCCGTACTCCACGTTGACCTCATGAAGCGCATCATCGCCTGGTTCGTCGATAACTCGGTGGCTGCCAATCTGCTGATGTTCATCCTCGTGGTCGGTGGCTTCGGCGCGCTGCTGGTGACCCACCAGGAAGAGTTTCCCAACATCGATCCGGACATAGTGCAGATCCGCGTGCCCTATCTGGGCGCCTCCCCGGAGGAGGTGGAGCGGGCGGTCTGCATCCGGATCGAAGAAGCCCTGCAGTCGGTGCAAGGTATCCGTCGCATGAGGGCGATCGCCAACGAAGGCCAGTGCACCGTCACCCTGGAAATCCGCGAGGGCTTCGATTCCGGCCAAATCGCGAACGACATCAAGAGCCAGGTGGATGGCATCAATACCTTCCCGGCCGAGACCGAGAAACCCATCGTCTCGAAGTTCCTGTTTCGCGGTGGAGTGATGCAACTCATACTGGCTGGCGATACTGATGAGCGCACTCTGAAGGAAATCGGCCAGGATCTGCGCGAACAGCTGGCCGGGCTGGACGGGATCTCCCAGGTGGAGACTGCGTTCACGCGACCGTACGAGATCTCCGTGGAGGTGTCCGAGCACATGCTGCGGCGTCACGGGCTCAGCCTGGCTCAGGTGGGCGATGCCATTCGTCGCACCTCTGTGGACATGCCTGGTGGCTCCATTCGCACCGAGGGCGGCGAAATTCTACTGCGGACTGAGGGCCAGGCCTATACCGCAAGGGAATTGGAAGAGGTCGTGGTCCTGACCCGGGCCGATGGTACCCAGCTGCATCTGCACGAGATCGCCACCCTCGTCGATGGTTTCGAGGAAGGGGACCTGCGGGCTCGCCTCGACGGCACTCCCGCCATGATGGTGAAGGTTTTCCGCGTCGGCGACGAGGACATCATCAAGATGGCGCGCACCATCAACGCCTTCTTAGAGGAGTACCGACCGACTCTTCCTGAAGGTGTGCGGCTGGCGATCTGGCAGGATGAATCCCAGGAGCTTCGGGTTCGCCTTGATACGCTCATCGACAATGCCCGCAATGGCCTGATCCTGGTCCTGATCGTGCTGGCGCTGTTCCTGCGGTTTCGCATTGCGGTCTGGGTCGCCGCCGGCATTCCCATTGCCATTCTCGGCGGCATCATGCTGTTTCCGGCCATGGGGATATCCATCTCCACCCTCACGGTCATGGCCTTCATTCTCGTGCTCGGCATCGTCGTTGATGACGCCATCGTTGTGGGTGAGCGGATCTATGCGCACGAACTCAATGCCCGGGAACTCGACGCACAATCCAAGCGGCAGGCGGCCATTGACGGCACTCACGAAGTCTCGGTGCCGGTAATCTTCGGCGTGCTCACGACCATGGCCACCTTCCTTCCCCTGATCCTTGGAGGTGGTCGCCTAGGCGACTTCTTCGCAGTCATCGGCTACGTGGTCATACTCTGTTTGATCATGTCCATCGTCGAATCCCAGCTCATCCTGCCGTCGCATCTCGCGCATCGGAAAACCAGCGGCTACGCCTTCGAGAACACCCGCTTCGTGCAGGGATGGATCCGTTTTCAGACCCGCTTGGCTGATAGCCTCGGTCACGTTGCCATGTACGGTTATCGGCCATTGATGAACGTGGCCATGAATTATCGCTATGTGACGGCGGCGTTGGCGCTGGCAGCCATGATCCTGGTGCTCGGATTGATCGCCTCCGGCCGCATCCAGTTTCAGTTCTTCCCATCGGTGGAGGGCGACCGCATCTATGCGACGCTGACCATGCCGGAAGGGGTCCCCGTGGAAGTCACGTCGGCAGCCATCGGCCGTCTCGAACGGGCGGTGGCGCAGCTCAAGGATGAACTCGATGCCGGCAGGCCGAGCACTGCCCCGAGTCTGGTGCAGCACGTTTTCACCTCGCTTGGGACCAGCATCGAAAGGGGCGGTGGTCCGCCTCGTCCGGAGACGGCCGGCCAGAGCCATTTCGGTGAGGTGGCCATTGGTATGCCGTCCTTCGATGTGCGCGGCGAGGTGTCGGTGAAGGCCATAGCCGACCGTTGGCGGGCGTTGACCGGGCCCATTCCAGATGCCGTGGCGTTATCGTTCTCGGCCGCGGCGTTCTCTACCGGAGAGGCCATCAACTTCGAGCTCACAGGGCGTGATGTAGACACTTTGCGGCAGATGGCGGCGGAACTGCGCGGCGAACTCGGCCGCTACACCGGCGTCTTTGACATCAGCGACTCCTTCCGGGCCGGGAAGCAGGAGGTGAAGCTCTCCCTGAAGCCTGCAGCTCGTACGCTCGGGCTGACCATGAATGACTTGGCCTCTCAGGTGCGGCAGGCGTTCTACGGTCTTGAGGTGCAGCGCGTTCAGCGAGGTGTGGACGATGTGCGCATCATGGTGCGTTATCCGGAGGCGGAGCGGCGCAGCCTCGGCGATCTGGAGAACATGCGCATCCGCGCGGCGGACGGCACCGAGGTGCCCTTCGCGAGTGTTGCCAAAGTGGAGATTGGCCGTGGGTTCTCGGCCATCCATCGACAGGACGCCAAGCGCATCGTCAATGTCACCGCCGAAGTCGACCGCGCCACCGCGACGCCGGAGCAGGTGATCGCGACCATTCGCAGAACGACGCTGCCTGCGCTGCTCGAAAAGTACCCTGGGGTGGCGGTTGGCCTCGGCGGTGAGCAGGAAGAACGGGCGAATTCGCTGGCCAGTCTGCTGCTCGGCCTCGTGCTGGCGCTGCTGATCATCTATGCCCTGCTGGCCATTCCCCTGAAGAGCTACCTGCAGCCCTTCGTGATCATGAGTGTGATTCCCTTCGGTGCCATCGGTGCCATCACCGGCCACTACATCATGGGTGAGCCGCTGGTGTTCTTCTCCATGCTCGGCATGGTCGCGCTCTCAGGTGTGGTGGTGAATGCCTCGCTGGTATTGGTGGACTACATCAATCGTCAGCGCCGGGTCGGGCTGGAAGTCTGGGAAGCGGTGGAGATTGCCGGTGTGACCCGCTTCCGGCCCATTCTGCTGACGTCGGTGACTACGGCCGTTGGCCTCGCGCCGCTGCTGGCCGGTGCCAACTGGGCCACGGCATTCGTGATTCCGATGGCGATCTCACTGGCTTTCGGGGTGATGTTCGCCACCCTCATTACGCTGTTCCTGGTCCCGGCGCTTTATCTCATCCTCGAGGATTTGAACGCGCTGCCGCGGCAGCTGAAAGCCGGGCTCATGAATGCCGATCCTCTGCCGCCACAGGCCGCTGCGGGACGCTGAGGGCGCAATGAGCCACCCGCAAGTCCGCACCCGTAAATGAACGGGCGACCACACAGGAGGCATGGCGCATGCTGCAGGCTGCGAGCAGTTGGTCGAATCACGCATTCAATCAGGTCCCGGATTCGCAGAACCGGATCCACTCCGATGACATGGCTGAAGCCTATGGTTACACCGGGGCGTTGGTGCCCGGCGTGACGGTATCTGCCTACCTCATCCATCCGGCAGTTGTGGCCTGGGGAGCGGACTGGCTCAGCCGTGGCCATGCCCACGTCACCATCAAATCACCGCTTTACGACCATGGCCGCTTTGATGTGGTTGCTGGGCCCGATGCCGATGGCTACAGCGCAGAGCTTAGAAGCGAAGATCGGCTCTGCGCCGTCGCGGAAGTCAGCCTGCCGGCTGCACCTCCACCTGCACCGCTGAGGCGGGGCGATCCGCTGCTGGCTGATGGTCATAAACCGCCGGCGGCCACTCGCGCGCACTTCGAGGCCCTGCGGGAGAACGGTTGTGCGGCGGCGCCGTTCCGATGGTCGGCGGAGCATCCCATGGCGACCTATCTCCGCGAGGCCGATGCTCTCCCTGCGCTGCTGCGCACGGATGCGGCGGCAGGTTCGGGGTATGCGAACGCCGCCTTCCTGCTTGGCTGCGGCAACTGGCACTTTGCGTCCGTGGCGCAGATGAATCCCTGGATCCACCTGGAAACACGATCCTGGAACTACGCGCCGTTGTTGCTTGGCACCCCATTGGTCAGTGAAATGACGGTGGTCGACCTGTTCGAGCGCAAGGGCCACGAGTTTGCGGACTGCAGATTCCATCTGTTTCGTGCCGATACCGATGAGTGCGTCTTCGTCAACGAGCAGCGGGCCATATATCGCATGCGACAGGTTTAGCGCTTGGCGTCCCGAACTTTCCTGGCGATGTTCGTGACGTCGAAGTCCTCGTCGCCGTCGTAGCGCGGCGCCTGATGGCTGAAGGCGGCTTCGATGGCTTCCCAGCGCTCGCGGGCAAACTTCACCACGTGGGGATGGGTGAGGATAAAGAAGTGCTCCTGCTCGATGGCTTCGCGGACCTTCTGCCCCACCACCTCGGCAGGCAGCCCATGCTGCATCACGCTGGCGGCGGCCGGATCGGCCGGGGCGCGGCCACCGTGGTCGTCCTGACGCCGTTCGGTGGCGCGCCACAAGGTGGTGTCGACGATGCCAGGGCAGAGCACGCTGACGCCGATGTGGGGCGGTAATTCGCGTTTCAAAACGTCAGAGAGGCCGAGTACCGCATGTTTGCTGGCGGTGTAGATACCGGCGCGAAGATGAGGAATGCCAAGGCTGTGCTCGGAACCCGTGTTCACCACCCAGGCGGGTGAGTCCGAGGCGACGAAACGCGGCACGAAGGCCCGGATGCCGTTCATCACGCCGCGGACATTGACGGCAAAGCACCAGTCGAAGTCTTCGGCGCCGAATTGCCAGAGTTTGCGGCTGTCGGGAATGATGCCGGCGTTGTTCACCAGCACCTCCACGGAGCCGAAGGCGGCGAAGGCCCGATCGGCCAGGTCGACCACATCCTGCTCCCGGGCCACGTCCACCCTGGCGGCCAGGCTCTGAACGCCGAGGTCGGCCACTTCTTTGGCGACGGCCTCGGCAGCAGCTTCGTCGATGTCGGCGACGGCAACGTTGGCACCGGCTTTGCCCAACGCCAGAGCGATGGCGCGGCCGATGCCGTGGCCAGCCCCGGTGATGACGGCGGATCGTCCCCTCAGGTCCATTGCGTATTCCTTGCTGGATTGCCCATGACGCAGCAGATCACGGCCGCATCGCCTCTGTTGACCCCTATCTCGCTACGGGGTGCTCTGATCCGTCACCCGCGGCCCATCTTACAACTTGGGTGGCCGCCGATGCTTTGTGGCCTGTTCGTAGTCGTAGGCCCAGCCCAGCAGATCTGCATCCGCCCAGGGCCTGCCCAGCAGTTCGATCCCCGCCGGCAGTCCGTCTTCGGTCCACCCCGCCGGGATCGTGATGGCCGGCAATCCTGAGTTGGCCGACAGCTGGCAGTTGTCGCCGGGTTGCAGGGTGCCGATCACGGCGGCCTGCCGGCGAATGGTGGGGTAGGTGAGCGCGTCGAGTTCTGCACGGGCCATGACGTCTAGCAGGGCGGTGCGCAGGCGCTCGCGCTTGTTCAGTTCGTCCAGATAGTCGGCGTGGTCTTCCGGGCCGAAGGCGGCAGAAGCTTCGAGCAGCGGCTGTACGGCAGGGTGGGCGCGGCCGGTTTCGACGATCTCGGCGAGGGTCTGCACCGGTGCATTCGGGTACTGGCCGAGGAAGGCGTCGAGGTCCCGCCCGAATTCGTAGGTCAGCACATGGAAGCCTTCAGAGCGGGCGAAGATGAGGTCGTCGAGGTCCGGCATGCTCACGTCCACCACCTCCGCACCGAGGGCCTGCAGATCGCGCAGGGCGGCTTCGAAGATCAAGGCCATCTCTTCGTCCTCCGGGTCCACTCGGGTGAATGGCCGGACGATGCCGATACGGGTACCGCGCAGGGCCCCTGGGCTCAGTGCGCTCGAGAACGAAGCCGGCAGCTGGCCGACGCTGTGGGCCGTCTGGGGGTCCTTGGGGTCGTAGCCGACGGTGGCATCCAGCGCCAGGGCCAGGTCCGTGACCGTTCGGGTGAGCGGCCCGCCAATGTCCTGGGTGCTGGAGAGCGGGATGATGCCGTGGCGGCTCGAAGCACCCTGGGTGCCGCGCAGGCCGACCAGGGCATTGTGGACGGCCGGGTCGCGGATCGAGCCGCAGGTGTCACTGCCCATGGCGAAGCTGGCGAAATTGGCGGCGACGGCTGCAGCACTGCCACCGCTGGAGCCGCCAGGGTTGCGGGTCGGGTCATAGGGATTGAGGGTGGCGCCGAAGGCAGAGCCTACGGTCTCGATGCCGTAGGCGAACTCATGCATGTTGGTTTTGCCGAGGATGACGGCGCCTGCGGCGCGCAGGCGCGAGACCAACTCCGCGTCCGTTTCGGGCATGAAGCCCTCGAGCAGCACGGAACCGGCGGTGGTGGCCATGCCCTCGGTGAGGTAGTTGTCCTTGATGAGCACGGGAATGCCGTGCAGCGGTCCGCGCGGACCTTCCCGCGCGCGCTCCACGTCCAGGGCTCGGGCGTCCGCGAGCGCATCCGGATTCAGTACAGCGATGGCGTTCAGGGCAGGGCCGGCCCCGTCGAAGGCCTCGATGCGCGCAAGGTAAGTTTCGACGAGGGCTTCAGCGCTGGTCTGCCCAAGGTTCATGGCGCGCTGCAGACTGCGGATGTCCTGTTCCACCGGATCGAAGGGCGTGGTTTCACCGGATGGGCTGCCCCCATCAGCGTTCACGGCCAGGGTGTTCTGCATCAAGCTGACTGTGAGCAGAAGGGCGGCCGGAAGTGCAAAAGTTTTTGTGAAGAGCTTCCTGATCATGCAGAGCTTCCTGGTCATGCCGCCCGGCAGAGGTGTGCAGCCTGGAAAGAGTCGATTTGCAGGCAGATCCTGCAGACCATCGTGCGCCGGGCCCGGGCACGAGGTGGCCTGACTATCGTGAATCCGTCGGCTGCTGTCGAGCCGATGCTCCCAGTGGGCATCCCCTTCTTTTGCTCTGCCAACCAGCCTCCGGGCCGGCTGGACGGCATGCTTCGCGGGGCACTACTATACCGTCTGGTCGGTATAGTAGTGCAGTCAGTGATGAGGGGACATGACCAGCAAGCGCCGTCTGAGCAGCAATTCCCGCGCAAGCATCCTCGACGCCGCCCAGCGGGTGGCGCTGCGGGAGGGTTCCTCGCATCTGACCATCGACGCGGTGGCTAAAGAGTCTGGGCTGTCCAAGGGGGGCGTGCTCTACCATTTTCCGTCCAAGGAGGCGCTGCTCGTAGCCATGGTCGAGCGCCTCGCCGCCGTTCTGACCGGCATCGTCGAGGAGCGCCGGCCGGCCCATGCCCATCGCCGCTGTCCGACGCTGCATGCCCTGCTCGATGCCAGCGCCAGCATGGACTGGCTGCACAGTCAGGCACCTTCCGCGCTGCTTGCAGCGGCGGCGGAGAAGCCGGAACTGCTGGCGCCGATCCGCGGCGAGCTGCTGCAGTACCGGGCATGTATGGAGGCGGAAACCAATGATCCCGATCTCGCCATGCTGCTGTGGGCGTCTGCGGACGGATTGATGCTGCAGCTGCTGCTCGGTGTGGCGCCCTTTGCGGCGGACCGGCAGCAGGAGCTGGTGGCCCGGCTGCATGATCTGGCCGATGCGGTGGTGCCATGAACGTTTTGCGCACCCCTTCAGGCCGCTGGATGAATTGGGGACTGCTGCTGGCTGCGGCGTTTTTGATGGCTGCGGGTTGCAGTGACACACGCTCCGAAGCAGCGGCACCTGAAGTGCTGCAGCCGGTGCGCCTGGTGACGGTGGCGAAGGATGACGCCGAGACATCCCGCCGTCTCGTGGGTCGCTTCGCTCCGGTGCGGACGCTGGATCTTTCCTTCCAGGTCGGTGGGCGCATTGCGGCAATGCCCGCGCAGCAGGGAACGCTGGTGCCCGAGGGTGGTTTGCTCGCAAAGCTGGATACCGTCGATTTCGAACTGCGGCTCAAGCAGGCCCATGCGGAACTGTCGCTGGCTGAAAAGACCGCCGATCGTGCCCGCCGCATGCTGGCGTCCCAGGGCGGGTCGCGGGCGGCCCTCGACGAGGCGGAGACGGCCGTGGATCTCGCTGCCGCCACCCTTGATCTGGCTCGTCAGCAGTTGGCCTACAGCCGCATCCAGGCACCCTTCGATGCCCTTGTGACCCGGCGTCTGCAGGAACAGCACGCCAACGTGGACGCCTTTGCCCCGGTGATCCGGGTGCAGGATGTCACTGAACTGCGGGTGCATATCGACCTGCCAGAGGCTCTGCTCCCGCTGATCGCGGCGCCGGAGGACTTTCGCATCCAAGCGGTGCCTCTGGTCCATCCTGGCCAGCGCTTCGAGCTTGGCTACCGCGAGCATGTCACCGAGGCCAATGCCTTCGCCCAGACCTATCAGGTGGCCTTCGGCATGCCACGGCCACAGTCGCCTTTGCTGCTGCCGGGCATGACGGCGACGGTGGTGGTGACGCCCCTTGGTCAGGCACGAGGCGCGGCTCCTCGTTTGCCGATGTCGGCGCTGGACAGCGACTCCGCCGGGGGCTTTCGCGTCTGGGTCTATGCCGCTGACACGGGCGCGGTGACGCCCCGACTGGTGGAACTCGGTGGGACCCGGCAGGGCCTCGTCGAGATCGTCTCCGGAGTCGCTTCGGGCGAGCAGGTGGTGGCGGCCGGTATCGAGTTCCTGCGTCCGGGTATGCGCGTCCGCCCCCTCGGCGACGGCCTGCAGTAGCCCGCTCATGGACATCGCCCGCGCTGCCATCGATCGACCGATCAACGTCTGGCTGCTGGCCGTCCTCTGCATCCTTGGCGGCATCTGGGGCATCAATACGGTCGGCCGGCTCGAAGATCCGGCCTTCGTGCTGAAGGAGGCCCTCGTGCTCACGCCCTATCCGGGTGCGAGTGCCGCCGAAGTGGAACGGGAGATCACCGAGCCCCTGGAAGCCGCCATTCAGGCGCTGCCTCAGCTGCGCCGGGTCATGTCCACGTCCACGCCCGGACTCTCGAGAATCACGGTGGAGATCGAAAACACCTACAGCACCAGGTTGCTGCCGCAGATCTGGGACGAACTGCGGCGCAAGGTCGCGGACGCCCAGGCCTCGCTGCCGGCCGGGGCAGGACCCTCTGCCGTGGAGGATGACTACGCCGATGTCTACGGCATGTTCTACGCGGTCTCGGCGCCGGGCCTGAGTGATGCGCAGCAGCATGATCTGTCGCGGTTCCTGCAGCGGGAACTGGTCAGGGTGCCAGGCGTTGCGAAAGTGGTCATCGCGGGCGAGCCCGAGGAGCGCATCTACGTCGAGATCGGCCAGGAACGGCTGACCGAACTTGGCATGCCTATCGAAGCGCTGCTTGCCGCCATCGACAGCGCCAACCGAGTGGCGGAGTCGGGATCGCTGCGTATCGGTGATCGCCGGGTTCGGTTGCGCAGCCCTCCCGCCTTCGATTCGGTGGCGGAAGTCGCTGCGCTGCGGCTGGGCATCCCGGGCACCACGGAGCAGATCGGTCTCGGTGAGATTGCTGACGTCTACCGCGGGCGCCACGAAACACCCGGGCAGATCATCCATTTCAATGGGTCCGAGGTCTTCACCCTGGCCATCGCTGCCCTGAGTACCGCCAACATCGTCGACGTCGGCGCCGCCGTGGATCGACGGCTGGAAGAACTCGCCGATCGGATTCCGCTGGGCGTCACCCTGCATCCGCTCTACGAACAGCACCGAGTCGTCGACGCCGCCATCGGCGACTTTCTGGTGAATCTGACCATGGCGGTGGCCATCGTCATTGGTGTGCTGTGTCTGTTCATGGGTTGGCGGGTGGGCCTGGTGGTGGGGATGTCGCTGCTGCTCACCGTGCTGGGCACCACCTTCTTCATGCGGATTCTCGGCATCGAGATGGAGCGCATCTCCCTTGGCGCCCTGATCATCGCCATGGGCATGCTGGTGGACAATGCCATCGTGGTCGCGGAGGGGATGCTCATCAATATGCAGCGCGGTCTCGCGCGTCGTGAGGCGGCGGCACAGGCCGTTCGCCGGACGCAGTTGCCGCTTCTAGGTGCCACCGTCATCGGCATCATGGCTTTCGCCGGTATTGGCCTGTCGCCCGACGAAACCGGCGAATTCCTGTTTTCACTGTTCGTGGTGATCGGGGTGTCGCTGCTGCTCAGCTGGGTGCTGGCGATCAGCGTGACACCACTGCTTGGCTACCACCTGTTCCGGGTGCCTGCGACGCTGGACGCCGACCCCTATCGTGCGCCTCTGTATCGCGGTTATCGTCAGTTGCTCGGCGGCGCGCTGCGCCTGCGGGCGCTGACGCTGACGGGCCTGCTGGTGATCACCGGCCTGTGCCTGCTGGGCTTCGGTGCCGTCTCTCAATCCTTCTTTCCCAATGCCAACGCACCGCTGTTCTATTTGCACTACACGCTCCCGGAAGGCACCGACATCCTCGCCACGGAGCGCGACGCGCTTACCATCGAGGGAGCAGTCCGCGAGCATCCGGAGGTGGTTTCCGTGGCGACTTTCGTCGGCGGTGGCGCCACCCGCTTCATGCTGACCTATGCGCCGAATGAGCCCAATTCCGCCTATGCGGAGCTCATCGTGCGCGTGCAGGAGCGTGGCCAGATCCATGAACTCACAGAGCGCTTGCGCAGGGACCTTGCGGCCAGCTACCCCCAGGCGGAGATCCGCACAGAGCGGGTGGTGTTCGGTCCGCCCGTTCCGGCATTGATCGAGGCACGCTTCTCAGGACCTGATCCACGAGTACTGCGCCACCTCGGCGAGGAGGCCCTGGCAGCGATGGCCGGCAGTGGCGCGGTGCGGGATCTGCGCCAGGACTGGCGGCAGCGGCAGCTGGTCGTGCAGCCGGACTTCGACCGCGATCGGGCCCGTACGGTTGGCGTGGACCGTTCAGCGCTGGCCAGCGCAATGCAGTACTCCAGTACGGGTATTCATACCGCCACGTATCGGGAAAACGACCGCCTGATTCCCATTCTCATGCGGGCACCGGAGGCGGAGCGACTCGATCCGGACGGTTTCGCCGATCGCAGGGTGTGGAGTTCGGCTACCGGGCACTTCGTGCCCGTCACCGCAGTGACGGACGGCTTCGTCGCCTTGAGCGAGGAGGGTCGGATCAAGCGTCGCGATCGCATCCGTACTTTGAGCGTCCAGGCCGATCCGGTGCCGGGACTCAATGCCCATGTGGCCCGAGGGAGGATCCTTTCGGATATCGAAGCCATCGACCTGCCGCCGGGCTATGCGCTGTCCTGGGGCGGTGAGTATGAGGACGCCACCGAAGCGCAGATCTCCCTGGCCTGGCAGCTGCCAGTCAGTTTTCTGATCATGCTGGTGATCTCCATCCTGCTGTTCGGCAAGCTGCGGCAACCGCTGATCATCTGGCTCACGGTGCCCATGGCGGTATGCGGTGTGGTCATCGGCCTGCTGGCGACGGGTCAACCCTTCACCTTCGTGGCCATGCTCGGGGTTCTGAGCCTCTCCGGCATGCTGATGAAGAACGCCATCGTGCTCCTGGATGAGATCGATGCCCAGATTGCCGAGGGGAAACCGCCCTATCTGGCGTTGAAGGACGCCAGCGTCAGCCGTCTGCGACCGGTGAGCCTGACGGCGGCGACGACCATTCTCGGCATGACGCCGCTGCTTTACGATGCGTTCTTCGTCAGCATGGCGGTGACCATCATGGCGGGCCTTGCCTTCGCCACCTTGCTCACCCTGATCGCCGTGCCGACGCTCTACGCAGTGTTCTTCCGGATTCGGGCATGAGGAGGCTCGTTTGTCAGCGGCTGCAGCAAGCCCGGATGAAAATCCATCGCCCGCACTGCGGGTTCCCACACGCTCGCCCCTTGGGTCCACGACCGCTTCGCAGCCAATGGAGTGACGTTTGATCAAGCACAATCTCGACGATCTGCTGGCCAACATGAAACCGGTGCTGCATGCCGGCCGTTGCGTGTTCTTCGACCTTCCCGCCGGAACGGCGCTGGATGGCCTGGATGTCATCGCTTCGGTGCGGGAAGGTGAGCGTCTGTCACGGATCGTCGCTGAGGTCGACGCCCGTGACCGGGGCTGGGAGGCATCCGGCCCGATGGCCTGGATCACCCTGACGGTGCACTCTGGTCTCCAGGCCGTCGGATTCACTGCTGCGTTCTCTGCCGCCCTGGCCGGCGAGGGGCTCAGTTGCAATGTGGTGGCGGGCTCGCGCCATGACCATCTGTTCGTCCCCTTCGATCAGGCCGCCATGGCCATGGACACCCTGCTGGCCCTGGCGGACGGCGCCGCTAAATCCCTACCATGACGGACGCGGATCCGCCGGATGGTCGGGTCGGAAAGGCGAACGGTCAGACATCGGTCGCAGCGGAATCGGGAGGTTGCGACAGTACTATGCATGAACTCGTCAGCACCGAAGGTCTGAACAAGGCGGATCAGTACGCCCGTCTCTGTGCCCAGGCGCAGGCGCTGCTGTCAGGAGAGCATGACCGGACCGCCAATGCCGCCAATCTCTCGGCACTGCTCTTCCAAGGGCTGCCCGACGTTAACTGGGTGGGGTTCTACTTCTTCGATGGCGTGGAACTGGTAGTGGGACCCTTTCAGGGCAAACCGGCCTGCGTGCGCATCGCTCTTGACCAAGGCGTGTGCGGCAGGGCCGCCGCCACCGGCGTGAGCCAGCTGGTGCCGGACGTGCAAGCCTTTCCGGGCCACATTGCCTGCGACACTGCGTCCCGCTCCGAGTTGGTGGTGCCGCTTTCCACAGCGCATGGCCGCCTGCTGGGCGTGCTCGACATCGACAGCCCGAAGCTGGCCCGTTTCGATGCCGAAGACCAGCATGGCGTCGAGCAACTGGCGCGCATCTACCTCGCAGCCTGCGAATATCAGGGCCAGCTCGATTGACCCGGAACGACCTCTCATCCCTGGGGCTGCGCTTGCGTTAAAACATGCAACTAATATACATTGTTAGTAAGTTTTTACCCATGAGGTGCATTGCAGATGAGTTTGTTCGAACAGCTGGGTGGCGCACCCGCAGTTGAAGTTGCAGTCGACCGCTTCTACGAAAAAGTTCTGGCGGATCCTCGGATCAACGGCTTCTTCGAGGGCGTGGACATGGATCGCCAGCGCAGGCACCAGGTGCGCTTTCTCACCTATGCTTTTGGAGGCTCATCCACGTACAACGGCCGCGGCATGCGCGCGGCTCACGAACGGCTTGTCCGCGAACAGCAGCTCAATGACGGTCATTTCGATGCGGTCGTGGAGAGTCTGGCGGCAACGCTTGCGGAACTCGGGGTCGCGGAGAACCTGATTGCCGAGGTGGGGACCATCGCCGAAACCGTTCGCGACGACGTTCTGGCCCGCTGATCCACGCCTGTCGGGTCAGTCGGCCGGCCGCAGCGCGATCAGGCGCTGCTCCGTGCGCCGACTGCCCAGCAGGTCGGCGATGGTCTTCTCGTCGAGCCGGGCATAGAACGCCTCCAGGGCGTCGGCGAGCTCCAGGCGCAGGGCGCAGCCCGGAACCAGCACGCACTCCCGACCCTCGCAGTCGATGACCTCGTCCGTGGTCTCCATCTGCCTCACCACCTGACCCACACGGATGCTGTTGGCAGACTTGCCAAGGCGCAGGCCGCCGCTTCGGCCCTGTCGACTCTCGATGAGGCCGAGCTGGGCCAGTCGGCTCACGACCTTGCGCAGATGATCCAGGGAGATCTGATAGGCGGCGGCAAGCTCTCGCAGCGTGACCTGCCGATCCGGCTGGCTGGCCAGATACATCAGCGTACGAAGAGCGTAGTCGGTGAACAGGGACAACTGCATGGAGGGCTGCCGGCAGGGTGGATCGTGTCGATAGTACACGAGCTGCCCTGCCAGGCTGATCCTCAAAACGTCAATCGGGCACTGACACCATAGGTGCGTGGCGCGCCGAACTGGGTGTAGCGGCCCACCGCATAGCCGTCGCGGGGATCGTTGCCGAAACCGCCGAAGCCCCGAACCTCGTAGTCCTTGTCGGTGAGGTTGCGGCCCCACAGGGCGAGTTCGATGCGCTCGCCGCGCCAGCCGGCCCGGGCATGCAGCAACTCGTAGCTGCCAGACCTCTCCTGGTGGGACCCGGAGAAGAAGAAATCGTCTCGTCCTTCGGCTTCGACGCGGGCATAGAAGCCGCCGTCGAAGCGGTAGTCCGCCGCCAGATGGAACTGGTAGCGCGGGGCATGGGGCTGATCGCGGCCGTCGAGATCCTCGCCTGCCGAGTTGACGAAGTCGCGGAACTCCGCGCGCAGGAGTCCGAGATTGGCCACGAGGTTGAGCCGTTCCGTGGCGCGATAGTCGAGTTCCAGTTCCAAGCCATAGTTGCGCCCCTCGGCGGCGTTGCCGACGTAGGCGATGAAGTCGCTGGAGCCATCGTCCCGTTGGCGAACCAAGGACGTGCTCACCTGCTGATCGCGTCGATCCATGTAGAACACGGCGACCCGGGTGGCCAGAGCGCCGTCGAGCAGGCTCGACTTCACGCCAAGTTCGTAGTTCCAGACGTACTCGCTGTCGTAAAGCCTGAGGTCGGCATCGAGACTGCCGTCGGTGTTGAAGCCGCCGGCCTTGTAGCCCCGGGACACGCTGCCGTAGACCAGGGTGTCGCGGCCGGTGAGCCACTCGAGACCGACCCGTCCGCCCCAGAGGTTCTCACTCGGGGAGAACGTCACGGCCTTGGAGTCTTCGTAGTCCGCCTTGCGGCGCTCGTAACGCAGTCCCGTGCTGAGGGTCACCGTGTCGCTGAGCGCCGTGTCGAGCTGTCCGAACACCGAAGTGCGGCGGGTCTCGAATTCGCTGAAGAAGAAACTCAGATTGCCAGCCCTGCTGATGGTGTGCTCGAGATCCTCCTCGTTGCGATGATGGTAGGCGCCAACGATCCAGTCGCTGCGATCGTCGAACAGGCGCCCGGAGGGATCCGACACCAGCCGCAGTTCCAGCGACCGGGTATCCCGATCCCGTTCGAAGCTCTCGAAGCGTCGGTAGCCGAAGGGATGGAAGCCTTCGAAGGTCCAGTCCACGTCGAAGGCATAGTCCAGGTCGGAGCGGGCGATAGCCGCCGTACCCTCGATGGCGAAGCCCGCTGCCGTGGCGGTTTCCACGCGCAGGGAGGCCAGGGTGCTGTCCTGGCGATCGAAGCCGGGCTCGTCGCTCAAGGTGTCGCGGGAGTTGTCCAGCGTGAAGGAGTCGTAACCGTTGTCGATCTCGACCCGGGCCAAGGACAGATCGACGGTGGTGCTGTCGCTGGCGAGCCAGCGCAGACGGCCACGTAGGGTCAATTCATCCTTTTCCTCGGTGTCGCTGACGCCTAGAAACCGGTTCTTCATGAATCCATCGCTTTGGAAATGCTGAGCGGAAAGGCGCCCGGTAAGCCGCTCGCCGGCGAGTGGGCCGGAAATGGCTGCGGCGAAGCGCCGGGTGCCGTAGTTGCCCGCATCGACCTCGACCAGGGCCTCCGGCGCCGCCGTGGGCGCCCGGCTTTGCAGGGCG
>SLTB01000054.1 GCA_007130155.1 Pseudomonadales bacterium | reverse complement strand
TGGCAGCTCGCAGACCCCGATCTGGCCCAGCTGCTGCGCTGGGCCGCGCAACTGCACGAAATCGGCATGGACATCGCCTACGCCCAGTATCACAAGCACAGTAGCTATCTTCTGCAGAATCTGGACATGCCAGGTTTCTCCCGAACCGAACAGCAGAAACTGGCGCTGCTGGTCCGCTCCCATCGCCGTAAACCGCCCCGAGCGGAACTGGTTGACGCACCGCTGGAAAAACCTGAGGAATTGATTCGCCTGGCGCTGCTGCTGCGCTGCGCCGTGGTCATGCATCGAGCCAGGGAACAGGCTCAGGTGCCGCCCCTGACAGCCATTCGTGCCGAGGCCACGACGCTGCACCTGGACTTCAGTCAGCACTGGCTGCGCCACCACCCGCTGACCCGCCTCGATCTCGCCGAGGAGGCCCGCTACTGGTCCAACTTCGGCCTCACACTGAGCTTCGCTGACACCGAATCCTCCAGCAAAAGCGCCCTGGCAGGCTGATTCGGCCCGACGTTCATGGTACGAATCATGAGCGGTTGATCGCGCAAGGTACCTGATGATGCCAATCGCCCCCATTGGGGGCTCCCACATCCTTCGATCGAGCGAAGGGCCAAGTCCCCGACGCTACCCTCGTGGGAGCTTGCAGTGCGGGCGATGTGCAACATCGCTGCAGGGCTCAGGAGCGCCTTTCGCGATAGCACCAAGTCCGTTTGTAGACCGCTACAGCAGGGGCGCCGTGAAGACTCCAACCCCGTCGACATCAGCTATCCGTCAGTTCCTCCAGCAGATGCTCCTGCGCCGACCGCCGCCGCGAGCTGCCGGGGGCCACCCGCTTGTAGCTGCCATCACTCTGCAGCATCCAGGCCTGACTGTTGTCCGCCAGATAATTCAGCAGTGACTCCTCGATGAGGCGCTGGCGGATGCGCCGATCCTCGATAGGGAAGCAGACTTCCACCCGCCGGAAGAAGTTGCGCTCCATCCAGTCCGCGCTGGACAGGAACAGCTGCTCTTCCTCGTCCCCATTCTCGAAATAGAACACTCGCGTGTGCTCGAGGAAGCGGCCGATGATCGAGCGTACGGTGATGGTCTCCGAAATGCCCTTCACACCGGGTCGCAGCGAGCAGACACCGCGGACGATCAGATCGATGCGTACACCGGCCTGGGATGCGGCATACAGCGCCTGAATGATCTGCGGCTCCACCAGCGAGTTCATCTTGGCCATGATCCGCGCCGGCTTGCCGGCACGGACGTTGTCCGCCTCCCGGGAGATCAGATCGAGCATGTGCTTGTGCAGGGTGAACGGCGACTGTACGAGTTTCTTCAACCGCACCACCCGCCCCATGGCCGTGAGCTGCTGAAAGACCTTCTGCACGTCCTCGCCAATCGCCGCATCACAGGTGAAGAGGCCATAGTCGGTATAAAGACGTGCGGTCCGGGCATGGTAATTGCCCGTGCCCATGTGCACATACCGACGCAGCTGACGCCCCTCTCGCCGCACCACCAGAACGGTCTTGGCGTGGGTCTTGTGGCCGACCACGCCATAGACGACGTGAGCACCGGCTTCCTGAAGGGTATTGGCCAGTTCGATGTTGGCCTCCTCGTCGAAGCGCGCCCGCAACTCCACCACCACGGTCACTTCCTTGCCGTTGCGCGCAGCATCCACCAGCGCCTTGACCACCGCCGAATCCGGACCAGTCCGGTAGAGACACTGCCGTATGGCCAGCACGCCGGGGTCCTTCGCCGCCTGACGCAGGAACTCGACCACAGGCGCAAATGACTCGAAGGGATGATGCAGGATCAGGTCACCCCGGCGGATGACGTCGAACATGTCCTCATTGCGGCGGATTCTGGCAGGAATGCGCGGCTTGAAGCCCGTGTACTTGAGGTCAGGCCGGTCCACCAGCTCGGCAATGGTCATCAGCCGGGTCAGATTGACCGGGCCGCTGCAGCGATAAACATCCTCGTCTTCCAGCTCGAACTGCCGGACCAGGAAGCGCTCCACATCCTCAGGACAGTCGTCCGCCACCTCCAGCCGCACCTCGTCGCCAAAGCGACGCGAGGACAGCTCGCCTTCCAGGGCCAACTTGAGGTCATCCACCTCTTCCTCATCGACAAACAGATCGGAGTTCCGCGTCACCCGGAACTGATAGCAGCCGGTTGCGGCCATGCCCGGAAAAAGATCCGACACATGGGCGTGAATGATCGAGGAGAGGAAGACGAAATCGAATGGGCCAGAGGTGCTCGATTCCGGCAACTGAACCAGACGCGGCAGGGAGCGAGGCGCACCCACGATGGCCATACCGCTGTTGCGGCCGAAGGCGTCCTTGCCCTCGAGGGTGACGATAAAGGTCAGACTCTTGTTCAGCACCCGCGGGAAGGGATGCGCCGGATCGAGGGCCATAGGACTCAGAATCGGCGCCAGCTCCCGGCTGAAATAACGCTTTACCCAGCCGGCCTGCCGACGATTCCACTCGGTTCGCTTCAGGAAGCGGATATCCTCCTTTGCCAGCCGGGGGATCAACTCGCCGTTGAGGACCTGATACTGCTCGGCCATGATGCCGTGAACAGCCTCCGAGATGCGCTTGAGTTGCTCGAAGGGCGAAAGGTTGTCCGGACCCCGCTGCGTGGAACCATAGGTCAATTGCTGTTTCAGTCCGGACACCCGGATCTCGAAGAACTCGTCGAGATTGGCCGCCGAGATACACAGGAACTTCACCCGCTCGAGCAGGGGCACTGATTCGTCGCGAGCCTGCTCAAGCACGCGCCGGTTGAACTCCAGCAGCGAGAGTTCCCGGTTGATGTACAGCTCCGGGCTGCTGAGATTGATGGCATCCATGACTTCGCCGTCCTTGATAGTGCTCGAATTATGGCAAATAAGTGGCGCAAGAAGATGACAAACCCATGGCAGCTTCAGGCATGAGTGAAGAACAAGACCGCCTCTTCGCCAATGGCCAGGCCGCCCCCGGCAGTTTTCGCTTCGATGCCAAGGTGGCCCGAGTCTTCGACGACATGATCCGACGCTCGGTTCCAGGCTATGCCAATACCGTGGCCAGCAGCGGCTGGCTGGCAGCGCGCTTCGCCCAGCCAGGGACGGCCTGCCACGACCTCGGCTGCTCGCTGGGCGCGACCCTGCTGGCCTGTGCTGAAGCTCTTGCAGACACCGGTATGGAGGGCGTCGAGCTCATTGGTGTGGACAACTCCGCCGCCATGCTCGAACGCTGCCGCAGCCGGCTCGAACCCGAACTCGGCTCACGGCTGCCCACCCTGATCGCAGCCGACGTACGCACGGTGGAGTTGCGGCCCAGCTCAGTCATCATTCTGAACTGGACGCTGCAGTTCCTGCCAGCTGCCGATCGGACACCCCTGCTGGCCCGAATCCACGAAGCGCTGCTTCCCGGCGGCGCCCTGATCCTCAGCGAAAAGGTCATCGACAGCGACCCCGAGGCTCAGCAGCTTGCCGAAAGTCTGCACGCAGACTTCAAGCGCACGCAGGGTTATACCGATCTGGAGATCGCCGCCAAGCGCACCGCCATCGAGGATTACCTGATTCCCGAGACCCTCGACGCGCAGAAGACGCGCCTGCTGGAGCTGGGATTCCGACCCGTTCTGGTTTGGTATCGGCACCTGAACTTTGCATCCCTGCTGGCACTGAAGCCAGTCTCCCTAGAGCATTGCCGATGACCGATCCCTTCGCCGACCAACGACCCCTTGCGCTCCGCGCCCGCCTCAACAAGGCCGGCTTCGGGCACTGGAACCCGCTTGTGCCTGAGCGGGTGGCAGCTGCCATCGCGCCAGGGCGCCACGGCGACCTGCCTGCCTGGGAGGCCAGCCTCGCGCGGCTCGCGGAGTTGCCCCGCGGCATCCTGAAGCCGCAAGGCCCAGCGGTCTGCGGCGGCGACGACCAGACCCTGGCGCCCAGCGAGCGGACCATACTGAGGCAGGTGCTCTTCGATCTGTCCCCCTGGCGCAAAGGCCCTTTCTCCATCCACGGCATCGACATCGATGCGGAATGGCGCTCGGATCTGAAATGGCAGCGTGTGCAGGACGCGGACGTCAAGCTGCGTGATGCGCGTATTCTCGACGTGGGCTGTGGCAACGGCTGGTACGCTTGGCGCATGCTGGCCGCCGGCGCCCAGGTCGTGATCGGGATCGATCCCACCCTCAAGCACGTCATGCAGGCCTGGGCCATGGAGCGTTGCCTGCTGCCCCCGGCCCCACTGATCCTGCCGCTGCCCCTGGAGGCACTGCCGCCGGGCAGTGGTGACTTCGACCTGGTGTTTTCCATGGGCGTGCTCTACCACCGTCGCTCACCCATCGACCATCTGATGGATCTGCGCAACCACCTTGCGCCAGGCGGCACCCTCATCCTGGAAACCCTGGTCATCACAGGCGAAGTGGATCACTGCCTGTGTCCAGAAGATCGCTATGCGCGCATGCGCAACGTATGGTTCATCCCCTCCGAGCCGCTGCTGCTGCGCTGGCTGACGCGCTGCGGATTCGAAGATGTGGCGCTGGTGAACAGCAGCCACACCACCACCGACGAACAGCGGTCAACACCCTGGATGCCCTTCGAATCCCTCACCAATGCACTTGACCCGACCGCGCCCACGCGTACCGTGGAAGGGCTACCGGCCCCACGCCGAGCCCTCGTCACGGCGCGGCGTGGGGCCTCATGAGCAGTCAGGCATTACCGCCGATCACGAGGCGCGCGCCAACATTCAGCACCAAACGAGGATGACCATGTTTGCCAGACGCTATCTGGGCCGGGAACGGCAGATCGAAGCGCTTTTCCAGACCTTCCAAGCAGCCGAAGGCCAGGCCATGCATCCCATCCAGATCTGCCGCGAGACCGGCTTCGACATGCATCAGGTCCAGCAACGCCTGGACAACTGCCCGGAGCTGTTCGTGCGCCTGCCGCGCAATCCCGAAGGTCTGGTGCGCTACCGGATCACCAGCAGCGCCTCCGTTATGGACCTCAGTCAGGTCCAGCAGTTGATCCGCAAACGCGCCCGCAGCGAGCAGCTTCAGGTCGCCGCCACCATCGCCATCATCGCCAGTGCCGGCCTCATCATTCTACTGACCGTGATCCCCTCCACCTCACTGTTCTTCTGAGCCCAGCGCCAGGCCCGAGCCATTGCAGTCGCGCCCCATCGCAGCGGCACAGCACTGGCCGACCGCGAGGGTGTGCGCCATGGATGGTGCGCAACAGCGCAACCGCAGCGGCGGACGGGCAGGATTTGCCGGCATACCCGCGTCCGCAGCCGTGAATCGGTGAGATTTGCGGGCTAAGCCTTCGCCGCACGCAGCATGGTCTATCGGACAACACGCCTGGCCGATGCCAGCGAGAACGTGGTGAACCAGGGAAGGGCAGGATCTGACCTCCATGCCAGCCCGCAATCGCGCGCAACGCGCGCTCACACAGCGCCGGGAATCAGGTTCCGGCAACCCGAAGAGACGGATAATTCGCCGAGCGGGTACCCGGTATCGGGTGGTTGTCTTCCCGGTGATAGGTGAACACCGCCGACAGCTTCACCGCATCGGTCCGGTTCATGCCGGCCGCATGAAAGGTCTGGGCATCGAACAACACCACGTCACCGGCCCACAATTCGGCCAACACCGCAGAGTCGATCAGCTCCTGATTCTCGGGCAATTCCGGCCGCAGGAAAAGCTCGGCGTCAAGCCGCCCCCTATCGAGCTGATCAAGATGACTACCCGGGATCATCTGCAAGGCACCGTTGGCCGCAAACTCATCGCCGAGTGCAAGCCAGAGGCTGATCAGTTCGGGG
Source organism: Pseudomonadales bacterium (assembly GCA_007130155.1). Taxonomy (GTDB): domain Bacteria; phylum Pseudomonadota; class Gammaproteobacteria; order Pseudomonadales; family Azotimanducaceae; genus SLTB01. The sequence continues at coordinate 23,829 of SLTB01000054.1, read as the reverse complement.
CGGTCAAAGGACCAGTAACGGATATCCTGATGCCAGAGCGTGGCGCTGGAGAAGCCTGGATGTTTGGTCATGATGCAATTGTGATGGCTCTGGGCCAGGCAGACGGGGCCACCGAGAAGCGCGGCGATAACACGGCCAATCGCCGCCGAGCTGGCCCAGCTTCGAAACACGGGATCCCGTGTGATGGCGTGCAAAAGACGACGGGGCGTTTCGCCACCCTCGTCCAGGCGACTTCCAGGCGCCCCCGGGTAATTCACGTCCGCCTCGAACTCCGCCGGTCCAAGCAGCGGATCGAGTGATGCCAGCGTGACTGCCCGCATATGCGCGACCACGCCGGGCGCCGCCAGACCTCGAAGAATCAGAAATCCATCCTTCGCGAAACGTTGAGTCTCGACCTCGCTCAAACCACGATCGACCAGGTCGTACATGACCGAAACCACCTCCATTGCTGACAGGCACCATGTCTATCCAGGCTCTAGCCAGGCCTGCCAGGGCCCGTGCAAGGGCCAAGCGCTCACGGTATCACCACGTCCAGGCGATCGAAACGGCTTGCAAGCAGCGCTGACGCTGGTCATGTTCGAGTCTTCGGCCACCATCCCAGAGGCCTGCCATGCGGCTGCTGCCTGCGCTGACCCTGCTCCTTGCTCCGCTTGCGACAGCGGGCATTCTCCCTGGGGCGCCGCCGGAAGGTCTGCGTATCACCGTGTCCATCAGTTGCGATTTCCAGCAGCGCTGGTGGGAGGCCACCCTGTATCCCCACCCCGACACGACTCTGCCGCTGGAAGTGCGCTGGCGGGCACCAGGTATGCGCGGGCACCAGCCGCGGGATCTCGTGCGGTCACTGAATCCCGACCAGCGTCAGGCGCTCTACGATCTGAGCAGAGCGGCCTTTGATGATTTCCAGCTCGACCGCAGACCGCCGCTGCTCGGCGATCCGGATGCCGGTCCCTGGCTAGGACCCAGAACCCTGTCCTTGAGTGCGCTGATCCTCGACCACGCCCTCGGGCGGGTGGATCGCATCGATCTGGCGCTGGACATGCTGCCCGGGCGGGCGCTACCCGACGAAGTCCGTCAACTGGTGGATGCCCTTTCACGCCTGGCCAGCCCCATCGACAGCGAACTGGACTGCCGCTGACCGACATGACGCCCAGCTCCGACCGGAGTATTGTCAGAGGCGTCAGTTACCGGGCATCCCGACTGTGGGAGATAGCAGCCATGGCCCATATTCGATCCTCACACCTCCTGTTGTTACTCATTGCCCTGCCCCTGCTATCCCCAGCCACCAGCGCCGCCGAAACCTTGCTGGGCATATCCTCGGCACATCGGTGCTACGAGTACGCCAGCCATGGCACGTCCTCACCGCGGCGCGCCGTTGAGACCTGCACACGAGCCATCGACAGTGAACCCCTCACCAGCCGCGATCTGGCCGCCACCTTTTCCAACCGGGGCATTCTTCAGGCTCAGCGCGGTCGCTATGCCCAAGCAGTGGAGGACTACGATCGCGCACTCGCGATCAATCCGATCCTGGTCCATGCCATGATCAATCGCGCCAACGCCTACAGCCGCATGAGACAGTTCAAAGAGGCGCTCAACGATTACGATATCGCCGCCTTCTACAGCGAGGGGCGCAATGACTTGGTGTTCTACAACCGGGCCATGCTGTTCCTGCAAATGGGGCGGGTGGAGAACGCCCGCAACGACTTGCTGCGGGCACTGGAAGCCCAACCGGATTCTCTGCGCTACCGCGAAGCCTTGGCAGCGCTGAAGTAGCCGGTCTTCCGCGGGGGTTGCTACGGACCTTCGCTGAGGCTGTACTTCGGGACGCATTCCGCCAGGAGCGGAATGTGTCGCCCTCTCCGGCGCCCGAAGGGTGCGGGCCATGGATGCTCCGCAACAGCCCCCAGTGGAGGCCATCAGCGACGAGGGCGCCGCACTGACCCATCGCCCGGACGGCGGGCTCCCACAATAGTCTGCTGCGTGCTGCTCAGCGTTTGATCTGACTTCGGATCAGCTTCAGCATCTTGTCGCCCCAGGGCGGCGTGATACCGACCATGCCGGCCAGATCGATGCCGGTCTGCCGATACACGGCCTTGCGATGGCTGAAGGTCCGAAACCCATCCACACCGTGATAGGAACCCATGCCGCTCGGCCCCACCCCGCCGAATGGCAGATCCTCCTGGCCCACGTGCATGACCACATCGTTCAGGGTCACACCGCCGGAAGTGGTGTGGGTGAGCACCCTGCGCTCCTCAGCCTTGTCCTTGCCGAAGTAATAAAGCCCGAGCGGCCGCGGATGATCGTTGACATAGTCGATGGTCTCTTCCACCTGACTGTAGCCCTTCACCGGCAGCAGCGGCCCGAAGATTTCCTCCTGCATCACCTGCATGTCCTCGCCGGGATCGAGGATCAACGTCGGTGGCAGCTTTCGCGCCGGCTGCTGGCGAAAATCCTCGCCGGCGGGATTGAGTTCGGTGACCGTCGCGCCCTTGGCACGGGCATCCTCGAGATAACCCGAGAGGCGATCGAAGTGGCGCTGATTGATGATGGACGTATAGTCCGGATTGTCGAGCAGGGTCGGAAACATGCGCGCAACAGAGCGCCTGGAAGACTCGACGAATTCCTCAATGCGGTCATCAGGAACCATCACGTAATCGGGCGCCAGGCAGATCTGTCCGGCATTGAGCATCTTGCCCATCATGATGCGGTCCGTGGCTTTCTGAAGGTCCGCGCTGCGGCCAAGAATCACCGGCGACTTGCCGCCGAGCTCCAGCGTCACGGGCACCAAGTTGTCCGCAGCAGCGCGCATGACATGCCGCGCGACGCTGGTCGCACCGGTGAACAAGAGGTGGTCGAAGGGCAGCGATGAGAAGGCTGCTCCAGCCTCAGGCCCGCCCGTCACTACCGCCACCTCGTCGTCATCGAAGGCCGCATGGAAGAGTTCACGCATCAGCTCCGAGGTCAGCGGCGTATATTCCGACGGCTTGATCATGCAACGGTTGCCCGCGGCGAAGATTCCTGCCAACGGCCCGAAGGTGAGCTGAACCGGAAAATTCCAGGGGCTGATCACACCCACGACGCCCAGGGGCTGATGCTCGATCCAGGCCCGAGCACCCAGCAGGCCGAAGGGCATCTCAGCGCGCCGCTTCTCCGGTCGCATCCAACTGGCCACGTGCTTGCGGGCATGCTTGAGCGGACCGATAGAGCCAGCGATATCGGTGAGCATGGACTGATGCACGGACCGATGCCCGAAATCTTCCCTCATGGCCTCAGCCAGCGCATCGCCATGATCCACCAGGATGCCAATGGCACGGTCGATGCGATCACGCCGCACTGCAGCCGGGACCTCGCCAGCGTCGATGGCTGCCCGCCGCTGCCGATCAAGCAATGTCAGCATGGCTTCCCGGGACATCTCGTTGTGAGTCTCAATGGTCATGCGCTCATGCTCCCTTGAAGGCGCCGCGTAAACCTTGAGTCTACCCCGCACGCGCCACTTTCTGCATGATGCAGCTTCTCATCCAAACCAAGGGAGACCCTAGATGATCGTGATTGCCGCCAGCCTGCCCATCAATCCCGAGAATCGTGATGCTGCCATCGAGGCCTCTGTGAAGATGGCCCGCGCCACCCGCGAGGAGCCGGGCTGCATCGAATACGCCTTCCACCAGGATCTCGAAGACCCGAACCGCTTCCACGTGTTCGAAAAATGGGAGAGCGGCGAAGCCCTCGAAGCTCATTTCAAGACCCCGCACATGGCAGCCTTCCAGGCCGTGGCCGGCGACTTCATCAAAGGACCCGCCGATGCCAAGCGCTACGAGATCGCCAGCGAGGGTCCTGTTTTTCCAGAGTGAGCGGGGAAGGACAGGCGCGCGAAAGAAACTGAAGAGCGCCGCGCCGGTCTAGCCCGGATATCTCACCGATTCACGGCTGCGGACGAGGATTTACCAGCGAATCCTGCCGGTCCGCCGCTGCGGTTGCGCGGTTGCGCACCATGCATGGTGCGCGCACTGCGGGCGCACCGCGTGCGACCCGATTCGCTCCCGGCGAATCGGTCGACGTAATCTCAAGTACGCCTGCGCGCCCGAACTGTCACGCGCCTTCTCTTTACCGGCATCTCCACGCCCTTGCTTCGCGCATGGGTGAGATATGCGGGCCAGTAGATCGCCCGCACTGCGGGCTCCAACGGGGGCGTGCCAGCACCTGGCAGTTCGCTCAGTCGAAGGGAGTGGGAGCCCGCAGCGCGGGCGATGGGCCATGGATGCACGCCGAGCGCCTCCGCCTCACACCACCGGCGGTTCGGATTCCAGCGGGTCTTCAAGCATGTCGCTGTGGAAATCCTCGATGCCCCGGGCCACTTCGCCGAGTTCATCGAAGCGAGCGATGTGGAACAGGGCTTCGCCCTCGTTCACCAGCGGGATGTTGTTACGGCCTACCAGGACGCCAGCGGCAGGCGCGTGGATATCCACCTCGCCTTCGCCTTCCGGCGAGCCGATAACACCCAGAAGATCGCCTTTCGCCACATGGGCTCCGAGGCCTACGTGTGGGCGAAACACCCCGTCCTGCTCCGCCCGGATCCACTGAGACGAGCGCGCCACGAACGGTTCCCAGTCTGAGCGGCGCTCCCGGCGCGCAGCCGGCAGCATGCCGAGATGGCGCAGCACCCGAAGACAGCCTCGCACGCCCGCCCGGATGCCCTGCTCGTCGAAGCGCAAAGCCTCACCGGATTCATAGACGATGGCGGGCAGGCCGAGACTGTCTGCCATGTGACGCAACGAACCATCCAAGGGTGGCGAGCCGAGAATTACCGGCAGACCGAAGGCCCGGGCCATATGGGCCACGGCCGGGTCATCCACTTGGGCGCGGATCTGAGGCAGGTTGGAACGGTGAATGGCGCCCGTGTGCAGATCCACCAGATGGCTGCAGTGAGCCAGCACCTCCCGGGAAAACAGATCCGCGATCCGGGCACCCAGCGAGCCCTTCTCGCTGCCAGGAAAACAGCGGTTCAGATCGCGCCGGTCCGGCAGATAGCGGGAGCGGTGAATGAAGCCAAAAACATTCACCACCGGCACTGCCACCAACGTCCCGCGCAGACGATTGAGGCCGCGCTCACGCAGCACCCGGCGGATGATCTCCACCCCATTGAGTTCGTCGCCATGAATAGCCGCTGTCAGCAGCAGCACCGGTCCGCCCTGACGACCGTGCACCACCTGAAGCGGAATGTTCAACCGGGTATGGGTATAGAGCTGAGCCGCCGGCAGCGCCGTGGCACCACGCCCGCCAGGCGCAACCTCGAGGTCCAGAATCCGGAACGGTTGCCGTCGCGCAGCCAAGGGGTCAGCCCTGACCGCGGGTCTTGGTGCGGTTTGGCTTGGCTTCGCGCTCTATGAATTCGACAATCATACCCGCCACATCCTTGCTCGTAGCCTGCTCGATACCACCGAGACCGGGCGACGAGTTGACCTCCAGAACCAGCGGCCCGTGATTGGAGCGCAGGATATCCACCCCGGCAACGTTCAGCCCCATGGCACGGGCGGCGCCAATGGCCGTACGCCGTTCCGCCGAAGTGATTTTGATGACTTCGGCCGTGCCACCCCGATGCAGGTTGGAGCGGAACTCACCGGGCGCGCCCTGGCGCTTCATGGCCGCCACCACCTTCTCGCCCACCACCAGACAGCGGATATCGGCACCGCCAGCCTCGCGGATGAACTCCTGCACCATGATGTTCACGTTCAGGCCCATGAAGGCCTCGATCACGCTCTTGGCGGCCTGCTTGGTCTCCGCGAGCACCACACCGATGCCCTGAGTGCCCTCCAGCAGCTTGATCACCAGCGGCGCGCCACCGACCATGTCGATGAGATCAGGAATGTCGTCCGGAGAGTGGGCGAAGCCCGTCACTGGCAGCCCCATGCCCTTGCGGGCCAGCAACTGCAACGAACGCAGCTTGTCACGGGCGCGGGTGATGGCCACCGACTCATTGATGCTGAACACGCCCATCATCTCGAACTGCCTTACCACGGCGGCGCCATAGAAGGTGATGGATGCACCGATCCGTGGAATCACCGCGTCAAAGCCATCGAGTTCCGCCCCCTTGTAATGGATGGACGGTCGCGCCGTGGCCATGTTCATGTAACAGCGCAGGGTATCGATCACCTGCACTTCATGGCCGCGCTGCTTGCCCGCCTCCACCAGCCGCCTGGTGGAATAGAGGCGTGGATTACGCGACAAAATGCCAATCTTCATGATCGCTTCCGAGTCAGATAGGAGCGGGACGCATCGACGAGATAGCGTCCGCGAATGGCGGTACGTCCAAGGAGCATGCGGAAAAGCATGTCATCTCGGCTGGTCAAGGTCACTTCCACTGGCCAGCACTCACCGCCCAGACAAACCGGGGTCTCAATCACGTAGCGCTGCTCGGCATGTCCTCCAGAATCCCGCACCACGCGTTCATCAAGCACGGCGGCTTCACAGGTCAATTCGCAAGTCACGTCACGCTGCACAGGGTGCATGCGAAATCGCACCCAGGTGGCGCCGTCGCGGGTGAAGGGCAGCACCTCGAAGGCATGCAGCGCCGAGGTGCGCGCACCAGTGTCGATTTTGGCCTTGATGCTTGCAATACCGAGTTCCGGCAGGCTGACCCATTCCCGCCAACCGATCGCTTCGAGATGTCTCACAGGCTTAAGGTCACTGCTGTCGTTCGTCATCTTCATCAGCCCCCAGTTCCTGTGGGGGCGGAGATGCGGAGAGTGCTTCGCTATGGCCCGACACCTCGAGACGACGGTAGGGTATCCGGATTCCCGCTTCCTTCAGCGCCTGTTGTACCTCCCTGGTCAGGCTGGTGCGCAGCGCGAAGAACTCCGACCGCGGCCCCCAGACGGAGAACTGAACACCGATGCCCCACTCCTCGTAGCCCAGCAGCATGAACAGCGGCCGTGGCTCCTGCAGGGCCACCTGATTGCCATCCGAGGCGCTACGCAGGACCTTCTCGAGCGCCACGAGATCCTCTTCGAAGGCGACGGTGAGCTTGAGGTCGAAGCGCCGGATAGGAAATCTGGAAATCGTCCGCACACGGTCCTTGAGAATGGATTCATTGGGAATCCGCACGAAAATATTATCGAAGGTCCGCAGCTTCACCGACAGTGCATCGATGGACAGCACCTCACCAGTGACGTCACCGACCGTGATGCTGTCGCCCACGGCGAACGGCTTCTCCCCGAGCAGGAACAGCCCGCTGATGAGGTTCGAGGCCGAGGTCTGGGAAGCGAAACCGATGGCCACCGTCAGGATACCGGCCGCGCCGATCAGAACGCCGAGATTGAAGCCGAGCTGGTGCAGCGCCGTCACCAGCACCAGCGCCGTCAGCGACCAGAACACGCCCTTGCGTGCCAGCATCGCAACTTGGCGATCCTGGTGTCGCAGCAGCACCCGCTCGATGGTCCGGGCCGCCAGCCGCGCCAGCATCAGACCCACGACGAGTACCAGCAGCGCCCTTAAGATATCCAGCACCCTATCGATGCCTACCGCAGCCGCCGCTTCCATCAGAACAGCTTTCCGTAGAACCGGCCGAGGATGCTCGAACTGCCTGCCCGACGCGGTTTGCCCAGCTCCGTCCAGGGTCCGGGCTCAACGGGCTCACTGCTGCCGATACGAATATCCCCGAGCTCACCCTCGGCGTTTCGCGTTGTGCTCAAGCTCGAAGTGCACAAGCGCCCGTCCGCCGACGCGAACAGCGGCAGCTGAGGGACCGGCAGCGCCAGCCGATCGAGTAGCCAGCCATCCTTGCCCCGATTCTCCAATCGCAGCGGCGAAATGGCGCGCCAGGGACGGACGGGCACCTCCTCGGCATGCGTCCGGCAGCGGGTCCGCCCCGCATAGCAGAGCTCTCCCTCATACGTGGAACCACCGAACCAAGTCTGGGGCGGGCGCATCAGCGGCAGCTCACACAGCAGCACCTGCTCGTTGCCCGACCGCAGCTCCACCCACAGCGGCGTGCCGACGTAGACCGTGACGATGGCGCCCGGGCCCACATTGAAAGGCATGCGCGGGCGACTGACCACTGCCCGGTCTGCCAGCCGCGGCACCAGGGTCAGCACGTCGGCATCTTCCGGAACCTTGTAATGCACCACATCCGAGCTCGTATTCTCCGGCATCCAGGCGATGTCCCGGCCAATTTCCAGTGGCGGGATTTCGTTCTCGTCGGGACGATGCTCGAAGGACTGAACCAGCCAGCCGTCTTCCTTGCGGATCACAAACAGCTCCAGCGCACCAATGCGCCAATAGCGCGCCGCCTCCACGGGGATCTGATACTGGCCCCACCACGGTGAACGTTCCGCGTCCAATCAACGATCCTTGAGCATCTGTCGTCCAACAAGGCCGCCCAGCGTACGCACGACCCAGCGTGGTTGCACCTGGCTCCAGAAAGTACCGATGCGATTGGCCAGTCCCGGCACCCGCACTGCCTCGCCACGCATGCAGGCCCGATAGCCCTCCCGGGCGACGCTCTCGACGCTGGAAAGCAGCATGGACGGAATGGCCGGCAGGTCCGGATTGAGCTGACTGGCCTGCAGCGCCATGTCCGTGTCCGTCAGGCCCGGGCACAGCGTGGTGACCGAGACGCCAGAGCCGCGCAGCTCCTCGTTCAGCGCTTCGGAAAAAGACAGCACGTAGGCCTTGGTCGCGGCATAGGCGGCGAGGCCGATGACGGGTTGAAAGGCGGCCACCGAGGCCACGTTCAGCACCCGCCCCCAACCCCGCTCCACCATGGGCGGGAGGAAGAGGCGCGTGAGCTGGGTGAGGGTCTGGGTGTTGAGTTGCAGCATGCGGTAGAGGGCGTCCGGCTCTGTGAGGCGAAAGGCGCCCGCATGGAGCACCCCGGCATTGTTGACCAGCACGTCTACAGTGAGGTCACGCTGCTTCACGGCCAGTTCAAGCTCGCTGGCTGAACGCCGCGTCGACAGATCGAGCGGGATGTCCACCGCCCGGACGCCATGCAGCGTGCCAAGCTCCGCAGCCAGATCCCGGAGTGCGTCGGCGCTGCGCGCCACCAGGATCAGATCATGTCCCTGACTGGCAAACTCACTGGCCAGGGCACGACCGATACCTGCCGACGCGCCAGTGATGAGAACGGTCCTGGATGCCATGCTGCTAAGCCTCTGAGGCCGGGTGGGTACCCGCTGGGTTGGCGTCGACGGGGACGCGCTATGCCAGCCGCGACCAGCTGGGCTTGCGATCCTCGACGTGGAACCTTCGCCGCCTCGAGGCAGCACTGCAGCATTCAGGGCGCCTTCACACACGCGAGGTAACCTGAAAGCGTATGGTGCAGTGCAAAACCAGCAAGGAAACTTTAGGGGCAGGGTGGAAGCATGGTCAACCAATGTCTGCGCGCAACCCAGCGGCTCGCCCTGTGCTTCGCCGTCCTGCTGCTGGCCGGCTGCGTCCAGAACCCAGTCACCGGGGCGCGGGAGCTCGGCTTCATCGGCACGGCCGACGAGATCGCCATCGGGCGCCAGCACTATGGCCCCACCCAGCAAATGGAGGGTGGCGAGTACACTCTGGAACCGGCGCTGACCAACTACGTGGCCGACGTCACCGCCCGCCTGGCACGGCTGAGCGATCGCGAACTGCCCTATGAGATCGTGGTCCTGAACTCCTCGGTGCCCAATGCCTGGGCCCTCCCCGGCGGCAAAATGGCCATCAATCGCGGTCTGCTGCTCGAACTCGACAACGAAGCCGAGCTCGCCGCTGTGCTCGCCCATGAGATCATTCATGCTGCTGCCCGCCATGGCGCCCGCGCCATCGAACGCGGCATGCTGCTCGAAGGTGCCTTGCTCATCGCCGCCATGGCAGCCGAAGACACCAGCTATCTGCCCTTGGTAGTGGTGGGCGCGCAGCTCGGGGCGGCACTCATCACCCAGCGTCACAGCCGCGAGGCCGAACGCGAGGCCGACCTCTACGGCATGGAGCTGATGCACCGTGCAGGCTACGATCCCTCTGCAGCCGTCACCCTGCAGGAAACTTTCCTGCGCCTGTCCGAAGACCGGCGCAGCAACTGGCTGAGCGGCCTGTTCGCGAGCCACCCGCCTTCCGCCGAACGGGTGGCGAACAACCGCGCTACCGCAGAACGCCTCGGCAACACGGGCGAGCTCGGTCGTGACAGTCATCAGCAGGCCATCGCCGATCTCAGGCGGCGCGCGCCTGCTTTCGAGGCCGCCGACGCAGCGCGTGCAGCACTGGCCAAGAACGACTTGGCGGGGGCAAAGGCGGCAATCCTGCGGGCCATCGAGCTAGAGCCCGACGAGGCCAGTTTTCACGGCCTGCTGGGCGATCTCCGCCTGCGCCAGAACCGTCCCGATACGGCCGTCGCGGCCTTCGATCGCGCCATCGAGCGCCACCCAGGCTTCTACGGCTATTGGCAGGGCCGGGGGCTGGCGCAGCTTCAGCTTGGCCAGAAGCCGAGCGCGCGCAGCGATCTGGAGCGCGGCGCAGGCCTGCTGCCTACCGCGCTTGCGATGAACACTCTAGGCCAGATGGAGCTCGCAGCCGGCCGCCAGCGCCAAGCCCGTGAGTACCTTAATCTGGCCGCTACTGCGGGCGGCCCGGCCGCAGAGCAGGCCCGCATGACCCTGGTCCGCCTCGATCTTCCGAATGCCCCGGATCGCTTCTTGATTACTCGTGCCAGCATCGACGAACGGGGCCGGCTGCAGATCGAAGTCAGCAATCGCTCACCGCTGACGACCAGCAGCATCGTGGTGGAGGTACGCCTGCTTCAGGAGGATGGTCGCGTCGCCCAACGCCGGATCACCGTCCCCGCACAACTTGCCGCCCACCAGAGTGTACGCTTCCAAAGCGGCCTGACCCTCCCGACCGACACCCCTGCCGAGCGCGTGACCACCCGGGTGATCGCAGCGCGAGTGGTCGACTGAGCGCCTCTACAGCATGAGAGAATGGCACCTGACAGCTTGCTGAAAAAGTCCGTCCATGGACGGTTTCAGGCCGATCTGCGGCACATGTACGCAGATCGGGCACGGCAGATCAGGCTGCTGACTCCTTGACTGAGCTGAAAGGCATTCGTCTAATGGGCCACTTCCAGGCCGGACGCATTACCACCGAGCCACGCGTTGATCAGCGGACAGGAGCCCGGTCGGTGCCGCACATTCTCGTCGTCGACGATGAAGAACTCATTCGAGGCCTACTCGAGCGAATCCTGAAGCGGAACGGCTTCGACGTCACAGCCGTCGCCGACCGTCCCGGCTTTCTCTCGGCCATGGAAGCCGGCAACATCGATCTGGTGCTGCTGGACGTGCGCCTTGGCCGCGACCACGGATTCGACCTCGCCCGTGAAGCCCGGGAGCGCCATCGGACACCCCTGATCTTCGTTACCGGCGATACCGACATGGCCGACAAGATCGCCGGCCTCGAGCTCGGCGCCGAGGACTACATCACCAAGCCCTTCGACCAGGGCGAACTCCTCGCCCGCATCAGGGTGGTGCTCAGACGGCAGGAAGCCGCTGAGGCCCACAGCCAGGCGAAGCGCGAAAACCGGCGGCTGGCCTTCGCCGGCTTCACCCTCGATCCCGCCGCCCACGAACTGCGCGCGCCCGAGGGCGACAACGTCGAACTCACCGGCATGGAATTCGCCATTCTTGCCTGCCTGGCCCAGCGGCCCCGGGAAGCGCTGAGTCGCGACGACATCTCCCAGGCGGTCAGCGGCCGCCTGCGCGATCGCCGCGACCGCACCATCGACGTGGTGGTATCGAAGCTGCGCCGTAAGCTTGAGCTGGCCGCCGACGGCGAACCCGACCTCATCCAGACCGTCCGCGGCGTCGGCTACAAATTCATGCCCGACGTCGAAGCCGTCTGAACCAACCCATATCGCCCGCAACGCGGGGCTCCCACAAGGGCAGCGCCGGCACGAGCTCTGCCGTCAAAGTTTGCGGGGCATGCTGCCTGGAGCCGAATGCGTCGTCCGAAGAGGGCTCTGAGGCCTGGCCCTGGGGCTCACCAGCACGCGGCAATCGAGGTCGCAGCGCCTACCCGCAAATTTATTTGCGGCAAGCCCTATTGAAACCCTCGGAAAATCCCCCAATAACACTCCGCCAATTCCATCCCGGGATGCGTGAGGACACCAATACCATGACTGCCAAGCAGATCATTTTCTCCGAAGAAGCCCGGCGTCGCATGAGCCGTGGCGTCGACACCCTGGCTACCGCCGTCAAGGCCACCCTCGGTCCCCGCGGCCGCAACGTGGTCCTCGACAAGAGCTGGGGCGCACCCACCGTCACCAAGGACGGCGTGTCCGTGGCCAAGGAAATCGAACTTGCAGACAAGTTCGAGAACATGGGCGCCCAGTTGCTCAAGCAGGTGGCCTCCAAGACTTCCGACGAAGCGGGCGACGGCACCACCACCGCCACCGTCATCGCCCACGCCCTGCTGCGCGAAGGCATGAAGGCCGTGGCGGCTGGCATGGACCCGATGGATCTCAAGCGCGGCATCGACCGCGGCGTCACCGCCATCGTCGCTGAGCTGGAAAAACTCTCCCGCCCCTGTACCGAAACCAGCGCCATCGCCCAGGTCGGCACTGTGTCCGCCAATGGCGATACCGCCATCGGCGCCATCCTGGCCGAGGCCATGGAGAAGGTGGGCAAGGAAGGCGTGATCACGGTCGAGGACGGCAGCGGTCTCGAAGACGTCCTGGAAACCGTGGAGGGCATGCAGTTCGACCGCGGCTATCTCTCGCCCTACTTCATCAATCAGGCCGAGCGGCAGATGGCGGAACTCGAAGAGCCCCTGATCCTGCTCTACGACAAGAAGATCTCCGCAGTCCGTGACCTGCTGCCCCTGCTGGAAGCCGTCGCCCGCGCCGGCAAGCCGCTGGTGGTCATCGCCGAGGACGTGGAGAAGGAAGCCCTGGCCACCCTGGTGGTCAACAAGCTGCGCGGCATCCTCAACGTCGTCGCCATCAAGGCACCGGGCTTCGGCGACCGCCGCAAGGCCATGCTGCAGGACATGGCCGTGCTCACCGGCGGTACCGTGATCGCCGAGGAGACCGGCCTCTCCCTGGAGAAGGCCACCATCGAGCAGCTCGGCCGCGCCCAGCGCGTCCAGGTCACCAAGGAACTCACCACCATCGTCGGCGGTGCAGGAGCAGCGGATGCCATCAAGGGCCGCGTCGAACAGATCCGCCACGAGATCGAGAAGACCACGTCCGACTACGACCGCGAGAAGCTCCAGGAACGGCTGGCCAAACTGGCCGGCGGCGTGGCCGTGATCAAGGTCGGCGCCGGCTCCGAAGTGGCCATGAAGGAGAAGAAGGCCCGCCTCGAAGACGCCATGCACGCCACCCGCGGTGCAGTGGAGGAAGGCATCGTCCCCGGCGGCGGCGTGGCGCTGCTGCGCGCCTCCAAGGCCCTCGACGGCCTCAAAGGTGACAACGACGATCAGAACACCGGCCTCAAGCTGCTGCGCCGTGCGGTGCAGGAGCCCCTGCGGCAGATCGTCCGCAACGCCGGCCTCGAACCCGACGTCATCGCCCAGGCCGTGATCGAAGGCAAGGACGCCTATGGCTACAACGCGGCCACCGGCGAATGGGGCGACATGATCGAGATGGGCATCCTCGACCCCACCAAGGTCACCCGCCTCGCCCTGCAGCACGCCGCCAGCGTGGTCAGCCTCATGATCACCACCGAAGCCATGATCAGCGAACTGCCCAAGCCCAAGAAGAACCACGGTCACGATCACGACCACGATCACGACATGGACTTCTAAGCTTTCCAAGCTCCCACCGTGGGAGCGGCTTCAGCCGCGAAGCCCTTCGCGGACCAGTCCGCTCCCACACAATACTTGCCACCCAGAAAACTTCTTGCCACCCAACTTTCACAAAACTGGTCACAAAACTGGTCACAAAACTGGTTACCCACAAGTTCAGGGACATCCACGTTTCTCCGCAGGCGGGGGCCAAGTTCAGGGACATCCACGTTTCTCCGCAGGCGGGGGCCACTCCCGACACTGCAGGCGAAACAGGTTTGAAGGGCGATTGGCGCAAAGGCCTGCTCGATGACCGCTTCGCGTTAGACTGAGGGGCAAGCGAAGCGCCTTCAAATCCTGCGCTTGGCACCAATGCTCAGGAACGGATGCCGTGACCGACCCGCAACTGCCTCCCATCCACCCAGGCTTCATGGTCATCCAGAGCCATCGGCTGGAGACCCTGCGGGATCTCTGCCTGCAGTGGCTCGCCAGCCAGCCGGTGGGGCCCATGGAGGAGGAGGTCTTCCTGGTCCAGAGCAACGGCATCGCCCAGTGGCTGCAGATGGCCATGGCGTCCCGCGAAGGGCAGGGTTGGGGCATCGCCTTCGGTGTGCGCATGCTGCTGCCGGCCCGTTTTCAGTGGGAGGCTTATCGCTCAGTGCTGGAGGCCGGCGGATCGGTCGCCATTCCCGAAACCTCCCCCTACGACAAGTCCAGGCTGCGCTGGCGCCTGCTGGAGTTGATTCCGACCCTGATGTACGGGGCGGCGTTCGCGCCCCTGCGTCACTTTCTCGGCCGCGACCCGGACCAACGCAAGCGCTTCCAGCTTGCCGACCGCCTCGCCGATCTCTACGACCAGTATCAGGTCTACCGGGCGGACTGGTTGCACGCCTGGCAGCGCAACGAGAATGTGCTGATCACTCCTCAGGGAGAGGCATTGCCGCTGCCTTCCGATCAGCTCTGGCAGGCGGAACTCTGGCGCGCGATTCGCGCAAGCCTTGCCGCAAACGTCCGCGACAGTGACCGCGCCAGCATCCACGATCGCTTTCTCCAGGCAGCCAGCGGCCTGAGTCAGGACACGCTGCCGGCGGACCTCCCGCGCAGGCTGGTCGTCTTCGGGGTCTCGGCCCTGCCCCAGCAGACCGTGGACGTCCTCGCCAAGCTGGCCGAGACCGGCATGCAGGTCATGTTCTGCATGGTCAATCCCTGCCAGTTCTACTGGGGCGACCTCATCGAGCATCGCGAGCTGCTCAAAGCCGAGTACCGCCGTCAAAACAATACCGGTGACAGGCCCAGCGTCATCGACGAAGCCGAGCTGCACCTGCACGCCCAGCCCCTGCTGGCGGCCTGGGGCAAGCAGGGCCGCGACTTCCTGCACCTGCTCGACGCCCACGACGATACCAGTCGTTACGCGCACCTGCTGGAAGCCAACGGCGTCCGCGTCGATCTCTTCGAACCGCGACCGCCGGACACTCTGCTCGGGCAGCTTCAGCAGGACATCCTCGATCTGCGTCCGCTGGCGGAAACCCAGGGCCACTGGCCGGTCATCGACGCTAACCGGGACGACTCCCTGATCTTTCACGTCGCCCATGGCCCGCAGCGGGAACTGGAAGTCCTGCACGACCAGCTCCTGGCCGCCTTCGCCGCCGATCCGTCCCTGCAACCCCGCGACGTCATCGTGATGGTCCCCGACGTGGCCACCTTCGCACCCTACATTCACGCCACCTTCGGGCAGTTCGAACCCGGCACCCCCCGCCACGTCCCCTACCAGGTCAGCGACCGCGAACAGCGCAGTCACGAACCCCTGCTGCTGGCGGTGGAACAGCTGCTGTCTCTGCCGGCCCTGCGCCTGCGGGTGAGCGAAGTCATGGCCCTGCTGGACGTCCCCGCCATCCGTGCGCGCTTCGGCCTCGACGCGGCCGACCTGCCGGACCTGCAGCGCTGGATCCAAGGTGCGAACATCCGCTGGGGACTCGATGGCCAACACCGCGCCAGCCTCGAACTTCCCGATACCGAACTGAACACCTGGCGATTCGGACTCGAACGCATGCTGCTCGGCTACGCGGTGGGCGAAGCGGACCACGATGGCGAGGACTGGCAGGACATCGTCCCCTTCGACGAGGTCGCTGGCCTCGAAGCCGCACGCATCGGCCCGCTGATGCGCTTTTTAGACCGCATCGCCGCCGCCCGCGCCACCCTGACCGAGGCCCGCAGCCCCGAAGCCTGGGCCCGGTGCTTCCACGACCTCCTCGACGGTCTGTTCAAGCAGACCTCCAATAACGAACAGCGCATCCTCAGCCTGCTCACCGAAGCCCTGGAAGACTGGCTGCGGGAATGCCGGGATGTCGAGTTCAGCGAAGCGGTCCCCCTCACCATCGCCCGTGAGGCCTGGCTCGGTCGCCTCGATGCCGACAACTTGAGCCGCCGTTTCGGCGGCGGCGCCGTGACCTTCGCCACCCTCATGCCCATGCGCGCCATTCCCTTCGAGCACGTCTGCCTGCTGGGCATGAACGAGGGTGACTATCCGCGCCAGACCACCCGACCTGATTTCGACCCGATGGCCGCCCGGGAGCAGTACCGCCCCGGTGACCGCTCACGCCGCGAAGACGACCGCTACCTGTTTCTGGAAGCCCTGCTGGCCGCCCGCCGCCGCCTCTACGTGAGCTGGAGCGGTCGCAGTCTTCGCGACAACAGCGAGCAGCCCCCCAGCGTTCTCGTTGGGCAGCTCCGCGACCACATCGCAGCCGGCTGGCGCCTGGCCCAGGCCGGCAGCGCGGAGCAAGCCGGCGTCGAACTGCTCGAGGCCCTGACCACCGAACATCCCCTGCAGCCCTTCAGCCGCGAATACTTCGAGACCAGCGACACCGAAGGCCTGAGCCGACCGCTGAGCATCGCGCGCAGCCGGCGCTTTACCCACGCCAGCGAGTGGGCGACCCCGGAGTCATTCACAGAGCAACCTGATGACCTCGCCACCACGCTGCCGGCCTGGCTGCCCGACGCCCCCATCAGCCTGCGTCAGCTGGCCGACTTCCTGGTGGATCCCGCTCGCGAACTGTTCCGGCAGCGCCTGAAGATCCACTTCGCCAACGACGATGTCGTGGCGCCGGACGATGAGCCCTTCGATTTCGACCCAGGCCTTGCAACCTGGTCGGAAAAGGATGCGCTGCTGCAGCCCGCCGCCCGGCGCCTGGAACAGCATCCGGGCATGGCCGTTGCGGAAGCGCTGGACGCCGTCAGCAGCCTGCGCCGACGCGCTGGCAACCTGCCCGAAGGCAGCTTCGGTGAAGTCGTGGCAGCCGAACTCAGCGAGAGCCTCGGCTACGCGCTCACCGCGTATCGAAGCGCTCTCGACAGATTTCCCGCGGCACTGGAACCGGCGCCCGAGATCACCCTGAGCGCGACCATCAGCGAGGCGGAAGTCCTGACCCTCGCGGACATCCTCGACCGGGTCCGCCAAAGGCCGGACGGTCATATGGCCCGGATTGCTCTGGACAGCAGCAAGATGAAGGACGCCAAGACCGGCACACCCCGCTGGAACGCCATCATCAAGTACTGGCCCGCCCATCTGGCCCTGCAGTTCCACCACCCGCACAGCATCACATGCATCATCTCTCCCGCCGGGACGGTCGAGCTGCCCGGTTTCGACAGCCTCGAAGCTCGGCGCCTGCTCGAAGATCTGCTGCAGGCCTGGCACACGGGCATGCAGCGCATCCTGCCCACCGTCGCAAGCATCGGCTTTCCCGTCATCATCGCCGCACCCGAATCCGCCGACCAACTCGTGAGCGACAGCAAGCTGGAGGAAACCTTTGCGAACCTGCGACGGCAGCGGCAGGCCTTTGCACGCTGCTTCCCCGAACTCTCCACAGTGCTTGCCCAGCCTGACTTCCTGGACATCAGTCAGCGGCTCTACGCACCGCTGCTGGCCTGTCTGATGCCCGAGGCAGGAGAGTGATCATGAGCCTGCCCATCAAGCTTCCGCTCACCGGCAGCCAGCTCATCGAAGCCAGTGCCGGGACGGGCAAGACCTACACCATCGCCCTGCTCTACGTCCGGCTGGTACTTGGCGGAAGCGGCCACACCGACGAAGGGCCATGCCATGCCCGCCCACTGCTGCCACCGGAAATCCTGGTGGTGACCTTCACCACCGCCGCCACCAAGGAGCTGGCCAGTCGCATCCGCGACCGCCTGGTAGAGGCCGCCACGGTGTTCAGGGAGCCGCCGGAAGACATTGATCCCAACGAGCGCGATCCGCTGCGACAGCTGCGCAACTGCCACGCCCCGGAAACCTGGCCCATCTGCGCCCGACGCCTGACCGTCGCCGCCGAGTGGATGGACGAAGCCGCCATCCACACCATCCACGCCTGGGCCTTGAAGATGCTGCAGGAGCACGCCTTCGACAGCGGCAACTTGTTCCAGCAGACCCTGCAGCCGGACCTTGGCGATCTCCTGCACGATGCCGTCAGCGACTATTGGCGGCGGCAGTTCCATAACGCATCCCCGAGCCAGGCCAAGGCCATTCGCAGCGTCGTCCGATCGCCTTCCGCGCTCATGAAAGCCATCCGTGGCCCCCTTGGCCGGCCGGACGCCACCCTGCGGTTCCAGGGCGCGGTCCTGGAAGCAGGCCGCCTGGATCAGGAACTCGGCAGCATTGCCACCCAGCAGGCCGCTGTCCAGACTGCCGAGCAAAGGGCAAGGGACCTATACAGTTGTGAAGCCAACGATATCGTCGAGCTGCTCGAGACGACTCGCTTTGATTTAAACGGGACGAAGTTTCAGGAGAAGGGCAAGGATAGCAAGTGGAGCGCCGCCCTGCAGGAACTCGATGCCTGGGGCCGGGACGGCGCGCCGGCCAGCAAGTTCGTGGCCAAACTCAGGCAGTCGCGCATCAAGGTGGTGAAGAACAGGACCGTCCCCGAGCATCCCTTCTTCCAGGCCGTGGATGTCTGGCAGAAAGCCCTCGAACCCATGAAAGATGAAACCGCACGCCTGCGCGCCCTGATCATCGCCGACGCCTGCGCCGCGGTCCGCGAACGTCTCGACAGCTTCCTGCTCGAGCGCGCCGAACTCGGCTTCGACGACATCCTGCGCCGCCTGGCCGGCGCTCTGAAAGGCCCACAGGCCGACGCGCTGGCCCGGCGCATCCGCAGCCAGTTTCCCGTAGCCCTGATCGACGAATTCCAGGACACTGATCCTGTTCAGTACCAACTCTTCGAGCGTAGCTACCGAATTGCCCAAGTCGCCGACGGCAATGATACCGATACCGCCATCGTGCTCATCGGCGATCCCAAGCAGGCCATCTACAGCTTCCGTGGCGCGGACATTCACACCTATCTCCAGGCGCGCCGGGCCACCGCAGGCCGTCACTGGCCGCTGGACCGCAACTTCCGCTCCACGCAAGCGCTGGTGTCGGCGGTGAATGCCCTCTTCCTGCACGCGGAGAACTATCCCCGCGGTGCCTTCTTGTTCCGAACCGAAGACGACGACCCGGTGCCCTACCACAGCATCGAAGCCCACGGCCGGGATGACGTGCTCACCCTGGGCGGCTTCAGGGCCACCGCGCTCACCGCCTGGTGGCTGACCGAAGATGGGCCGCTGCGCACGAGGCCATTCCGGGCCACCATGGCCGCCCATGCGGCGGAACAGATCACCACCTGGCTCAATGCTCCCGACAACCATTTCGAGGAGGCCAGCAAGCGCAGAAGGCTGCGTCCTGCAGACATCGCCATCCTGGTCCGAAATCGCCACGAGGCCGCGATCATGCGCGCCGCCCTGCAGGAACGCGGCCTGCCCAGTGTCTATCTCTCCGATCGCGATTCGGTCTTCGAGACCGACGAGGCCCACGACGTGCTGCGCTGGCTGCGCGCCTGCGCAGAGCCCGAGGACGACCGCCTGGTCCGCGAAGCCTTGGCCACCCCGGCGCTGTGCCGCTCCCTGCTCGAGCTCGAGCAACTGCAGCAGGACGAGATCGCCTGGGAGAGCCATCAGCAGCGCTTCGTCGACTACCGGGAGGTCTGGCGGCGCTACGGCGTACTGCCCATGTTGCGACGTCTGCTGCATGAGCACGACGCCCCGCAGCGGCTGCTGGCCCGCAACGAGGGCGACCGACGCCTGACCAACCTGCTGCACCTAGCCGAGTGGACCCAGGAGTCCAGCAGCACCCTGGACGGCGAACAGGCCCTGATCCGGGTTCTGGCAGAACATGTGGACGATCCCCCCCCCAACGAACAGATCCTGCGGCTTGAATCTGACGCTGAACTGATTCAGGTGGTGACCATCCACAGCAGCAAGGGCCTCGAGTACCCCATCGTCGTCCTGCCCTTCATCTGCGATTGGACCGAAGTCAACGGCCGGCGCAGCGAAGCGCTGTATCATGAAGGCGACCAGGTCCAGCTCGAGATTGGCCACAAGGACGACGCCCAAGAAGCCTACGCGCTGGCTGATGGCGAACGGCTGCAGGAAGATCTGCGGCTGCTTTACGTGGCCCTGACCCGTGCGCGCCATGCTACGTTCGTTGGGGTGGCGCCCTTAGCGCCCGGAGGCAACAAATCACCTCAGTTGCACCACGGTGCTCTTGGCTACCTGCTGGGCGGTGGCCAGGCATTCGACAGCAACGAAGCAGTCCTCGACAGCCTTCTGAAGCTGACCGAGCTCAGCGAGCACATCGCCATCGATGATGTCGACCCCTTCCCGGCCTGCACCCCCTACACCCCGCCGGCCATCGAGCGCCCTTCACAGGCTGCGCGCACACCGCCGCAACACCCCTTCGAGCGCTGGTGGATCGCGAGCTACACCGCCCTGAAGCATGCCGGCGAAGCCGACACGCCAGCAGCTCCTGAAACCGCCCGGGAAGCCACCCTGGACGAGGACGCCAGCGAGCAGACCTTCGCGGCTGAAGCCGCTCCCACGGGGGGATTCAGCGTGGGCAGGGTTTCCGTGGGAGCGGCTTCAGCCGCGAACGACCAACGCCACCACGACGCAAACACCCCTGTGGGAGCGGCTTCAGCCGCGAAGGCATCTCGCGACAACGACGCGCAGGAAAGCGATTCGCGGACGAGTCCGCTCCCACAGATGCCCACTCCGGGAACCATCCACGCCTTCCCCCGCGGCCCTGAGCCGGGAACGTTTCTGCACGACCTGCTCGAAACCGCCTTCGTCCGCGGCGTACGCAGGACCCTGGCTGACCCTGACCGTGGACAGAAGATCCTCGAGCGCTGCAAGGTCCGCGGCTGGGATGCCCACGCTGCGTGCCTCGATCGCTGGCTCGAGGCGTTTCTCACCACACCTCTGCCGCTGGCACATTCGGACACGATGACCCTGGCTGATCTCACGCGGCCGCGACCCGAACAGGGTTTCTGGTTCGCGGTGGAGCATGCTGACACGGCCGCCTTGAACACGGCCGCCGAGCGAACCGTGCTGCCCGGTCGCCCCCGAGTACCGTTGGCAACCCAACAGATCAACGGCCTGCTGACGGGCTTCATCGACCTGGTAGCTGAACATGAGGGGCGCTATTACGTCATCGACTGGAAATCGAACCAGCTCGGTCCCGACGACGCGGCCTATACCTTCGAGACCATGGCCGCCGCCGTGCTCGAATACCGCTACGATATTCAACTCGTACTCTACCTGGTCGCCCTGCACCGGCATCTGCAGCAAAGGCTGCCCGGCTACGACTACGACACCCATATGGGTGGTGGCCTGTTCGTCTTCCTGCGCGGCATCGATGCCGAGTCACGGGGCGTCTTCCACGACCGTCCCACCCGGGCGGCAATCGAGGCCATCGACGCGCTGCTGCTCGGTGCCAGCGATGACAACGCGGAGGCATGCTGAATTGGCCGAGATGGCTGCAGAACCGCGCACCCTGCCCACCCTTCGCCAGGCGCTGACCGAAGGCCCGGCGATGTTGCGGCTGCTGGAAATCTGGGCGGATCGCCGCTGGCTGCGTGATCTGGACTACGCCTTCGCCCAGACCCTGCTTCGGCGGGATCCGGCCATGCAGCCATTGGCCATCCTTGCAGCGGCACTGGTGAGCCAGCAGGCCGGTCGCGGACATCTCCTGCTCGCCATGGACAAAGTCCTCTCCGATCCCGACGTCTGCCTCTCGCGGCCCGAATCAGTCCGTGAAACTTCTGCCGGCATCGTCATGCCCAAAGCGCTGCTCACCGGGATCGACCCCGGGATCTGGCGCGGAATGCTCGAGGCCAGCATCGCGGTCGGCGATGGGACGACGCGCACCCCACTGGTCCTGCAGGGGAACGATCTCTACCTGTATCGCCATTGGCAGCATGAACGGCGCATCGAAACGGCCATCACGAGGCGCCTGCTCGACCCGCATGCCATCGACGCGGTGTCCGTACGGCCGTTGCTCGACCAACTGTTTCCGGGCGACTCACGCCCGGATGTGGCGATCGACTGGCAGAAGCTCGCCTGCGCCCTCTGCGCGCGCCAGCGCTTTGCCGTCATCACCGGTGGACCCGGCACCGGCAAGACGACCACGGTGATCCGTGTCCTCGCCATGCTGCAGACGCAAGCGTTGGCCGAGACACCCGCAAGGACCTTGCGTATCCGCCTAGCGGCCCCCACGGGCAAGGCCGCCGCACGTCTGAATCAGTCCATCGCCGGCCAGGTCCAGGGACTCGGCCTCGGCAAGCTGTCCGAACCCAAAGCGATACGCGCAGCCATTCCCACTCGCGTCGACACCCTGCATCGCCTGCTGGGCAGCCGGCCGGATACACGGCACTTCGCATTCCATCGCGACCGTCGCTTACCGGTGGACGTGGTGGTGGTGGATGAAGCGTCCATGATCGACGAGGCCATGATGACCGCCCTCATCGACGCCCTGCCGGACAGGGCACGGCTGATTCTGCTGGGCGACAAGGACCAGCTCGCCTCGGTGGAAGCTGGCGCCGTCCTCGGCAGCCTTTGTGCAGGTGCCGAAAGCGGCGGTTACGACACCGAGACCCAGCACTGGCTGGAAGCCGCCAGCGGCGAAACGCTCGATCCAGCGCTGATCGCGACCACGCCACGACTGCTCGAGCAGGGCATCGTCATGCTGCGTCACAGTCATCGCTTCGATGCAGACAGTGGCATCGGAGGACTGGCCCGCGCCATCAACAGCGGCGACCCCGATGCCGCCCGCAGGGCGCTAGAGCAGGCCCAAGGCGAAGACATCTGCGCCAAAGATCTTTCAGGCAGCGACGACCCCGCCTTCCTCGAGGGCGTCCTGCACGGGCGTGGTCCCGACGCTCCAGGCTACCTGTCCTGCCTCGAAACGCTCACCTCTCGACGACCGCAGACGGCCGATGCTGCTGCGCTGGACGCCTGGGCCCTGGAGGTCCTGGAAGCCCAGGCCGGCTTCCAACTCCTCTGTGCGCTGCGGACTGGGCCCTTCGGCGTAGAGGGCCTGAATGCGCGCATCGAAACGGCTCTCTTCGAGGGCGGGCACGTGCCTGTCGAGAGCACAGGACGCCATCAGTGGTACGAAGGCAGGCCGGTCATCGTCACCGCCAACGATTACAACCTGGGACTGCGCAACGGCGACATTGGCGTCACGCTGCGTATTCCTGCCAACGATGGCCGGGAGGCGTCGACTCTGCGGGTCGCCTTTCATCGCCAGGACGACGCCGGACAGGTGCACTGGGTTCTGCCCAGTCGCCTGCAGCGCTGCGAGACCGTCTACGCCATGACCGTCCACAAGTCCCAGGGCTCAGAGTTCCGCCACAGCGCGCTGATCCTGCCAAACACCCCCAGCCCGGCCCTCACCCGGGAACTGCTCTACACCGCCGTCACGCGCGCCAGCCGCGCGTTCACCCTGTTCACCCCCAATGCGGAAGTGTTCGCCGTCGCGATCACACGGCAGATCGAGCGGGCCAGCCGACTGTTCGCCACCCGGTCCAGCTCCCGCTCATGACATTAGCCCGGAAATCTAACCAGCCGGCCGGCGGCGGAAACAGAGTACTTTCGTCGCGGCCTTTCGTTCGGGTCATATTTATTCGTTGTATCAATCACTAGTCCGCATATCTCACCGATACGCGAAGCGAGGGCGCGGAGATGCCGGTAAAGACAAG
The DNA here is from genome assembly GCA_007130155.1 of Pseudomonadales bacterium. Classification (GTDB taxonomy): domain Bacteria; phylum Pseudomonadota; class Gammaproteobacteria; order Pseudomonadales; family Azotimanducaceae; genus SLTB01. The sequence continues at coordinate 31 of SLTB01000054.1, read as the reverse complement.
GCGCGCGACAGTTCGGGCGCGCAGGCGTACT
>SLTB01000282.1 GCA_007130155.1 Pseudomonadales bacterium | reverse complement strand
TGCGAAATTCCAAGCATGCCGCCACTTGGCAACGCCAGTAGCACGTTACCTGACTCACACAAAACGGCCTCCGGCAAACCCGGGGCGGTTCACAGCGGCAGTGGTTGTGGCAGTGGTTGTGGGAGCCCGCCGTGCGGGCGATCGCGCGCGAAGCGCGCTCCCACGGGCAAAATCCCCGCGCACGGCAAGTCCCATGGAGCGGGTTTCTGTAAAGCAGCCAAGCTGACCCCCCGAATCACCAGGGGTACTATCCTGGCCGAAATGAGTAGCTTTGCCATGCCAGACCCAGCGCCAAGGCCCATCACTTCCCGTCACCAGCGCCAGGGCGTAGGGTGACGACTTCACCAACCTCAGCCGGAGACGCCTCCTTTGCTACGCCCCTTTGCGCTGCTCACTCTCGTCCTGCTCGCCAGCTGCGCCACGCTGCCGCAACTGCAACCACCAGGTATCGCCCTCAAGCGGATCGATCTGCTGCAACTCGGCTTTGATGAGCAGCGCTTCGGACTTGAGCTCGAAGTGACGAATCCCAATAGCATTCCGCTGCCGATCACGGGGATTCGCTATGGGCTGACGGTAAGCGGCATCGAACTCGGCAATGGCGCGAGCACGGAAACCCTGCGTATTCCTGCCAACGGAACCACCCGAGTTCAGCTCGAACTCTCAGTGAATGCCGTACGCCTGCTTGGCCAGCTAAGCGAATGGACGCGAAGGCCACCCAGCGATCTGAGTTATCTCTTCGACAGTGAGATCGACGTGGAGCTTTGGCCACGCCCCCTTCAGGTTAGCCGCGAAGGGCGCGTGCCGTTGCGGATCGCGCCCGGGGCTTTCAGCCTCTAGGCGGCAACAAACCCTCTTCCTGATAGATGCGGATCCACTTGCGGAACATGGCCTCGGTATCCATGCACTCCGCGAAGCCTGCCTGACGCAAGTGGATGGTGGACACCAGTGCGGCTGCCGTCCGTTCCGGAACGCCCGGCGTGAACGTGAAGTCCATGTAATGATGGGACTCGCCGACGAAGGCCGCCAACTCCGGAGCCCGCAGCCGATAGCGATCGCGAACGGCATCCCAGTCCCCGGCCTGTTCCGGCAGCGCCGTCGCCATCCTGCGGGGCCTCTCCTCGCCGATAGCCATCCCCAATGCATCGGCGATGGCCGGCCAGACTTCGCGCCATACGAAGACATCGCCATTGGTGACATTGAAGATTTCGTTCGCGGCCGCATCGCGTCCGGATTCATCGCCCGCCCAGGCCATGGCCCGGGCCAGCAGATCCGCATCCACCCCCTCGATGACGAAGGTGGACGGACCACCCGGGTAGTGCAGCGCTTCACCCTGCTCCCGCAGCAGCGCCGCATACACGCCGATCGGCGGAATCAGGTTCATCGCCGCCCCAAGGCCCATGCCGAAAATGAGCTGCGGGCGGAAGATGGTCCATTGCCAGTCATGGCCGGGTTGGCACGCGCGGATATAGCGCTCCTGCTCCCAGTAAAAATTGGGCTGACTGTGCAGTTCGTCGCGATGCTCCCGCGCCGGCAGCGGAATCTGGCGTACGTGCGCTCCGTAGGCCTTGGTTCCCTGCAGCAGGGATACGTGGCGAAGACCCTTGGCCGCGGCCGCCAGCGGCTCGAACAGATTCTCGAACATCCGCCGATTGGTCTCGATGTGATCAGCCTCCACCCAGCCCGGCATCAATCCGGGTTTCTCATAGAGCGCTGCGTAGACGACGCGTGTCACATCCGTCAGGCCGCTGAAGGCCGCGCGACAGGCCTCGGCATTCATGAGGTCCACGACCAGATGCTCGGCGCCGAAGGTATTCAGGGGCGGTCGCCTCGACACCGCCGTCACGCGACAGCCACGTTCGGCGAACAGCTTCATGGCCGAATAGCCGACCACGCCCGATGCGCCCGCCACCAGTATGTGTTCTGAAGTCATGCCGATATCCGCCTCGCTGCCCCAATGCATCGAAGCGGCAAGCTATCAGAGGGCTTACAGCCGGTCGATGGGCAGCTTGAGATAAACCGTGCCGTTGTCTTCTGCCGGCGGCATCTGTCCCGCGCGAATGTTGACCTGAATGGAAGGCAGGATCAGCCGTGGCATCTGAAGGGTCGCATCACGCTCGTCGCGCATGGCTACGAACTCCGACTCGGACATGCCGTCATGAACGTGGATGTTGTGCCGGCGCTGCTCACCCACCGTGGTCTCGGCCATGTGCTTCGCACGCCCCTCAGGCGGATAGTCATGGCAGACGAACAAACGGGTTTCATCCGGCAAGGCCAACAGTTTCTGCACGGAACGGTACAGCGTTGCCGAATCGCCGCCTGGAAAGTCGCAGCGCGCCGTGCCTACATCCGGCAGGAACAGCGTATCGCCCACGAACAAGGCATCACCAATCAGGTAGGCCAGGTCGGCAGGCGTATGTCCCGGGGTATGCATGACGCGACCCTCGAGATGGCCAAAACGGAAACGGTCACCGTCGGCGAACAGATGATCGAAGTGACTGCCATCCGGCAGAAACGACCGCTCCAGATTGAAGACCCCCTTGAAGATCTTCTGGACGTCGCGGATGTGCTCACCGATGGCGATGCGCCCGCCGAGATGATCACGGATGAAGGGAGCAGCCGAGAGATGATCCGCATGGGCGTGAGTCTCCAGAATCCAGTCGACGGCCAGATCATGCTCGCGAACGAAATCGACGATGCGCTGGGCACCATCCGTCCGGGTTCGACCGGATTCGTTGTCGAAATCCAGCACCGGGTCGACCACAGCAGCATGGCCGCCGGTCTCATCAAAGACGACGTAGCTGAACGTCTCACTGTCGTCATCCAGAAAGGCGCGGATCTTAGGTTGCATTCGGATCTCCTGATTCTCTCGACCACTTAGTCGCTGTCCCACCGGCAGCAGCAGACAATAATAAGCTTGAATACATAATAACTATATATATAATGTTTTCAAGCCAACTGATTGAGGGATCGCTCTCGTTATGCCGGACACCGCTTTACTCGACATCAGCGACATGCGCGCCGCTGCCGGTGAGGCCACCACAGCCCTGCGCAGCCTTGCCCATGAAGACCGGCTGCTGCTGCTATGCCAGATCAGTCAGGGCGAGCGCTGCGTAAGCGACCTGCAGGCAGAACTCGACATGCAGCAGCCCATGCTGTCCCAGCAGCTCGGAGTGCTGCGTCGGGCCGGGCTGGTGAGCACGCGCAGGGACGGCAAACGCATCTACTATAGCGTCACCGATCCGCGCATCCTGGCCATCCTGCAAACCCTCTACGCACACTACTGCCCAGAATGAGGAACTCTGTATGAGCATCGACTGGAGTGCCTTCACACCCTACTCCGCCCTGGCAGGCGGAGCCTTGATCGGCCTCGCAGCTGCTCTGCTCGCGCTGTTGAATGGACGCATTGCGGGCATTGCCGGCATCATTGGCGGCGCCCTCAATCCCAAGTCGGGCGAGGTCGGCTGGCGCCTCGCCTTCATCCTAGGCCTGCTTCTGGCGCCAGCAGCATGGCTACTGGTCTCCAGCCTGCCGGAAGTCCGCATCGACGCCAGCTATCCCATGCTGATCCTGGCAGGACTGGTGGTCGGCATCAGCACCCGCTACGGCGCCGGCTGCACCAGCGGCCACGGTGTCTGCGGCATCTCACGCCTGTCACCCCGCTCCATCATCGCCACCGTCGCTTTCATGGCCACGGGCTTCCTGACCGTGTTCGTCATTCGCCACCTGATCGGGAGCTGATGCCATGTCCCGTTCCATGCTCACCGCCTTCCTGGCCGGTCTGGTCTTCGGCGTCGGCTTGATCCTGTCAGGCATGGTCAATCCGGCCAAGGTCCTGGCCTTCCTCGACCTGGCGGGCCCCTGGGACCCATCCCTCGCCCTGGTCATGGGGGGCGCCATCGCCGTGGCGCTGCCCGCCTTCCTGTTTCTGAACAGGCGCACGCAGACCGTCTTCGCGGAACCACTGCATCTGCCCACGCGCCAGGACATCGACGCTCGCCTCATCCTCGGCAGCCTTGGCTTCGGCGTCGGTTGGGGACTGGCTGGATTCTGTCCCGGTCCTGCCCTGGTCGCCGTAGGTGCGCTGAAGACAGAAGCCCTCGTCTTCGTGATAGCCATGCTCGGCGGCATGGGCATCTTCGAACTGATCGAGCGACGTTCCAAGGTAAGCAAGAAAGCATGAAGCTTCACGCACCGGGCTGGGTAACGAGTTACCGGCGCGGGCAACTGCCCGGCGACTTGGTCGCTGCGCTGGTGGTCACCATGCTGCTGGTGCCTCAGGGACTGGCCTACGCCAGTCTCGCTGGCCTGCCACCCGAGCTCGGGCTTTACGCCAGCGTCCTGCCCATGGTGGCCTATGCGATCTTCGGTACGTCCATGATGCTGTCGGTGGGCCCCGTGGCCGTCACCGCGCTGATGACCGCTTCGGCACTCGCACCCATTGCAGCACCAGGGAGTCCCGAATACATCGCCGGTGCCATCGTGCTGGCCTTGCTCTCGGGCCTGATGCTATTCGCCTTCGGACTGCTGCGACTGGGCCAGTTGGCACGACTGTTGAGCCATCCGGTCATCAATGGTTTCATTTCCGGTGCTGCCATCCTCATCATCATCGGCCAGCTGCGGCCACTGTTCGGCATCCAGAGCGGCGGCGACACGGCGGTGGAACTGGTCTGGCAGTTGCTCAAATCAGCGGCCAGCGCCGAGCCTCTCACCAGCGCCATAGGCGTCACGGCGCTACTGCTGCTCTGGCTCGCCCGCCGTCACCTTGGCGGCTGGCTCGAACGGGCCGGCATGCCTGCCCCCCAGGCGACCCTATTGAGTCGAATGGCACCCATGGTCGTCGTTCTGCTGGCAGCGGCCGGGGTCGCCATTGCCGGCCTCGGTGACCAGATCGCTGTGGTGGGAAGCCTCCCGAGCGGCTTGCCACGACTGGTGTGGCCTGCCATGGATTGGTCCCTGCTCAGCGCTCTGTGGCTGCCGGCACTGATCATCAGCCTCATTACTTTCGTCGAGAGCGTGGCCATCGCCCAGGCCTTCGCCCGGCAGGCCGGCGTGCGCATCGACCCCAATGCCGAACTGCGAGGGCTCGGAGCAGCGAATCTGGCCAGCGCATTCTCCGGTGCCTTCCCGGTGACCGGCGGGTTCTCCAGGACTGTGGTGAATGCCGAGGCAGGTGCCCGCACCCCCCTGGCCGGAGTCCTTGCCGCGGGTTTCATGGTGATCGTGCTGCTCTTCGCCACCGGGTTGTTCCGCAGTCTTCCGAACACCGTACTGGCCGCCGTGATCATCATCGCGGCCTTCGGTCTAGTCGATGTCAAGGGCCTTAAACACGCCTGGCATTTCGATCGGCTGGAAGGCATCGCTTTCGGAGGCACGGCGCTCGGCGTGCTGGTGGCCGGAGTCGAAACCGGCGTGGTGTTCGGAGTGGTGTTCTCGCTGGCGCTACTGGTCTGGCGTGCCAGTCACCCGCATTTAGCGGTGATGGGCCGCATGCCCGGCAGCGAACACTTCCGCAATGTCCTGCGTCACCCGGAGGTGGAGTGCGACCCGCATCTGGTTATTGTCCGGGTGGACGAGAACCTTTTCTTCGGCAATGCGGAAGGCATCGAGGAGCGGCTGTTCGCCATCGTCGACGAGCACCCCGAAGCCAAGCACCTGATCCTGGTGATGTCCTCCGTCAGCCACGTGGACGCCACTGCCGCTGACATGCTGGAGTATCTCAACGCCACCCTGGGCGAACGCGGGATCCGACTGCATCTGGCCGAGGTGAAGGGCCCGGTCATGGACCGGCTCGAGGCCGGCACCCTGCTCGGACACTTGAGCGGCGAGGTGTTCCTGTCCACCCACGCCGCCATGTGTCAGCTCAGCTCGGCAGCCCGGTGATCATGCCCCCGTCCACCACCATTTCGGTCCCAGTGATATAGCGGCTCTCGTCGGAGGCGAGGTAAAGCGCCATATTGCCGATGTCCTTGACTGGATCACCGATGAAGCCCATGGGCAGATAACCGTTGATGTGGCGCTCCGCGGCCTCAGGGCTGCCGCTGGCGGCCATGGCAGCCCGCAGCATGGGGGATTCGATGATGCCCGGGTGGATGCTGTTGCAGCGGATGGCGTGGGCAGCACCCTCCAGCGCCACGGTCTTCGACAACATCTTCACCGCCGCCTTGCTCGCACCGTACGCCGCACCGCCCACCTGACCCCGCAGGCCGGTGACGGACGACAGATTGATGATGGAACCACCGCCGCCTGCCTTCATGGCTCGCACCGCATGCTTGCAGCCCAGAAAGACACCGATGACGTTAACGTCGAGCACCCGCTTGAAATCCTCCACAGGCGTCTCGTCCACCGGCGATGACGTGAAGATGCCGGCATTATTCACCAGCACGTGCAGACCACCGGACTCTGCCACGATGGCTGCCAGGACCTGTTCCCACTGCACCTCATCGCATACATCCAAGGGGATGTAGCGCGCCGCAGACTCCGTCGGCGCATTGAGGTCTGCATTCCAGACAATGGCACCTTCCTCCAGATAGCGCTGCACGATCCCCGCACCGAGGCCCGATGACCCGCCCGTGACCAGGGCCACCTTGCCTGCCAGCCGCCCGCTCATGCCGATTTCTCCAGGGCCTGATCGATATCAGCCAGGATGTCGTCGATGTGCTCGATGCCCACACAAATCCGGATCATTTCCGGCCGCACGCCCACTGCCACCTGCTCCTCCTCACTGAGCTGACGGTGCGTCGTGGAGGCCGGGTGGCAGGCCAGGGTCTTGGCGTCACCAATGTTCACCAGACGTTTGATGAGATTGAGGGCGTCGTAGAACTTCACGCCGGCATCGAAGCCGCCCTTCAGACCGAAGGTCAAAAGCGACGAAGGCTTGCCGTTGGTATAGCGCTGCGCCAGTTCGTGATAGCGATCGTCGGGCAAACCACCATAGCTCACCCACGCCACCAGGGGATGCTGCTGCAGGTGCTCGGCCACAGCTTGCGCGTTCTCACAGTGCCGCTCCATACGCAGATACAGCGTTTCTATGCCCTGCATCAGCAGAAAAGCATTCATCGGTGACAGAGCCGAGCCGGTGTTGCGCAAGGCCACGGTCCTGACGCGCGCCACGTAGGCCGCCGCACCGAAGGCCTCGGCATAGACCACACCGTGATAGGCCGGCTCTGGCGTGGTGAACATGGGATAGCGTTCGGCATTGGCCTTCCAGTCGAAGGTGCCAGCATCCACCACGATGCCGCCGAGGGTAGTGCCGTGCCCCCCCATGTACTTGGTGAGGGAGTGCACCACCACGTCGGCGCCGTACTGGATCGGCTTCAGCAGCGCAGGTGTCGCCACGGTGTTATCGACGATGAGGATCACACCGTGACGATGTGCCATGGTGGCGATGGCTTCGAGATCGACAATGTTGCCGGCCGGATTGCCGATGCTTTCGCAGAACACCGCCTTGGTGCGCTCGTCGATGAGTTTCTCGAGGCTGGCGGGGCTGTCGTCCTCGGCAAAACGCACCTCGATGCCGAGGTCGGGCAGCATGTGGGCGAACAGCGTGTAGGTACCGCCATAGAGCTGCGGAATCGTGACGATGTTGTCGCCCTGCTTGGCAATGTTGACGATGGCATAGTGAATCGCCGCACTGCCCGCCGACAGGGCCAGTGCGGCCACGCCACCCTCGAGCTGCGCCACCCGCTCCTCGAGCATGCCGTTGGTGGGATTCATGATCCGCGAGTAGATGTTCCCCGGCACGGCCAGGTTGAAGAGATCCGCACCATGCTGGGCGCTGTCAAACTCGTAGGCCACGGTCTGATAGATGGGCGTAGCCACCGACTTGGTGGTGGGATCGGTGCTGTAACCGGCGTGAATCGCCAGGGTCTCGTCACGCATGTTTGGACTCCTTGTCCTTGTCCTTGTCAATGCTGATGTCCAGCCTGATGACGCTGTCAGGCAGCGTCGCGTATTCGTCTCTGAGGTCCCGCTTCAGGACCTTGCCGCTCATGCCACGGGGCAGAGGTTCATCGCGCAGCAGCAGATAGCGCGGCATCTTGTAGTCAGCCAGCTTGCCGCTACAGGCCGCCATGACCTGCTCGGCGGTCAGCGGCTTGCCGGCGGTGTTGGCGATCACCATGGGCGTCTCGCCCCAGCGCTCGTGAGGCACGCCGATGACTGCCACTTCGTTGATGCCGTCGAGGCCGGTGAGCAGGCGTTCAATCTCGGCAGGGTAGACGTTGAGTCCACCCGAGATGAGCATATCCTTGGCCCGGTCCACCACCTTGAGGTAGCCGTCCTCGTCCAGCACGCCCATGTCGCCTGTGTGCAGCCAGCCGTTCTGCAAGGCCTTGGCGCTGGCTTGTGGGTTGTTCCAGTAGCCTGCCATCACCTGCGGACCACTGATCAGGATCTCGCCGACCTCGCCGGCCTCGCAGAAGCTGCCATCCTCGCGGATCACGGCGCTGCCGCCATGAACGATCGGCAGCCCCGCCGAACCGACCTTGGTCAGGGCATCATGGCCAGGCAGGATGGTCGCCGCCGCTGACGCCTCTGTGAGGCTGTAGCCCTGAAGCATGGGCACGCCCCGAGCCTGGATGGCCCGGATCAGCGACTCCGGTACGGAGGCCCCGCCGGAACAGGCAATGCGCCAGGACGACAGATCGACCTGCTGCCAGCGCGGATGCTGGACCAGCACTTCATGGATCTGGGGCACGGCAAGCAGGGCCGTGATCCGTTCCTGCTCGAACAGGTCCAGCGTGCGGTCGGCCTCGAAGGATGGCTCCAGCACCAGCCGCCCTCCCGACCACAGAGTGAAGAGAAATACCGCGAAGCCACCGGTGAAGGCCAGCGGGAAAGGCAGCAGAACCCGGTCCTCGGTGGTGAGTTGAATGGCCTGGACCCAGCCCTGGGAAGCGGCGTTCCAGGACCCATGGGTGAGCACTGCGCCCTTGGGATCACCCGTCGTACCGGAGGTGTAACAGATCGTTGCAGGGTGATCAGGATCGAGATCCAGCAACGGCACCTTACCCCCGCCATCGGCCATGGCACGCAGATCGCGGACATCGAGGATGGGCAATCGCCCTTCCACTTCGGCCAGCGTCGGCGCCAGTGCGGCATCGGTGAGCAGCAGGGAGCAGCCAGCGTTCTCGATCACATAGGCCGCTTCCGGCGGCGCATAACGAACGTTCAGCGGAACGACGACAGCACCGAGCTTCCAGGCAGCGATGCTGGTCTCGATGTACTCAGGACAGTTCCCGAGCAGGATCCCGATGCGATCACCGTTGCTGATCCCGCGCTCTGCCAGCGCTGCAGCCACCGCATCGGTCCGCTGATCGAGCTGACGCCAGGTCAGATCGCGCGCTCCGAAGCGGATCGCCAGTGCAGAGGGCTGCCAGCGCCCCCAGTGTCGAAAGATGTCTGCCAGATTCACGTCTACCCTCCCTCTCGCAAGCATGCACGGCGCGATCGCCGCCCGCCCAATGGCCGGTTAGCGCTCGAATCCGAAGTGTCGCAGCCTCCCCGCAAGCGAGCCAGGCCGAAAAAAACATAGCTGACTGTATTGACTAAGTTTCAAGACAATATTAGTTTCGCGCCATGGTCTGCATAGAAACAGATCGATACAAAGGCCACACTCGATTGGGCCTCTGGCCAAACTAGTGACCCAGCCCACTTTCAGCCCATCCAATCCTTCCGGGGAGGACTCACCATGCAGTTTGCTCTATCCCGCCTTGCGGTCGCCACCGCAGCGGCGTCCATGTTCCTTGCACCCAGCGCTTCGGCCCAGGCCCCGGGCCAGCACTCCAGAACGATCGAGGAGATCGTCGTCACCGCCCGCCAGCAGGCCGAGACCCTGCAGGACGTGCCCGTGACCGTGGCCGCGCTCAGCGAGGAGGACCTCAGACGCTACGGCATCACCCGTCTCGAGGACGCCTCGAGCCTGGTGCCCAACTTCCAGATTTTCCAGACCGGTTCCGGCAACGGCTCCATTCTGCGCCTGCGCGGTATCGGCTCCAGCGATATCAGTGCCGCCTTCGACCAGTCGGTGGCGATCAACGTCGATGGCGTGGTGGTCAACATCGGCCGTTTCATCCATAACGCCTACATGGATATGGGCCAGATCGAGGTTCTCAAAGGCCCCCAGAGCCTCTACTTCGGCAAGTCCGCCACCGCCGGCGTGGTGTCCATCACCACCAATGATCCCGGCCCCGAATTCGAACTCGAGGGCATG
>SLTB01000008.1 GCA_007130155.1 Pseudomonadales bacterium | reverse complement strand
CCCCGCAAGTCATTGATTTCTGGCAGTCCATTCGCGGCTGAAGCCGCTCCCACGGAGTCTTGCCAACCTTTTGCGACACCCTCTTCAGCCGCGAATGACCCCGCAAGTCAATGGTTCCTGGCAGTCCATTCGCGGCTGAAGCCGCTGCCACTTCGACAGCGGTGTGGACATCACCCAGGACGTGATCGCCAAGATGCGGGCGGCGGGGCTTGCGAACGGCGATAGCGGGTCAGCGCGACTCAGCGGCTCTCGGCGAAATAGTCACGCACGAATGACGTGAGATTGGCCAGAGGCACCCGCTGCTGTTTCATGCTGTCGCGATCGCGAACGGTCACCGTCTGCTCACCTTCCAGGGTCTCGAAGTCCACCGTGACGCAGATGGGCGTGCCGACTTCGTCGTGACGGCGGTAGCCTTTGCCGATGTTGCCGGTGTGCTCGTAGAGGATGCGGCCGAGGCCCAGCTTCTGCAGGTCCCGTTTGATCTGGCGTGCGGTCTCTACGATGCCTTCATGGTTGCGCTTCAGCGGCAGCACGGCGACCTTGATCGGGGCCAAGTGCCGGGGCAGGGCGAGCACGGTTCGGCTGCTGCCGTTGTCGAGTTCCTCCACCCGATAGGCTTCGTTGAGGACTGCCAGCACGCCGCGGTCGACGCCTGCGGAGGGCTCGATCACGAAGGGGACCACCCACTGTTTGCTCTCCGTGTCCTGGATTGCCAAGCGGGTGTTGGAGTCCCGGTTCGGTTCCACCTTGGCGGTCAGGGTCAATTCATCCTGGCCCTTGGTGTGGGAGCCGAGGTCGAAGTCGGTGCGGTTGGCGACACCCTCGAGTTCTTCCAGGCCGTGGGGAAAGCGGTACATGATGTCGACGGTCGCTTTGGAGTAGTGAGCCAATTCGTCTGCCGGGACGTACAGCAGCTCGATGCGGTCGGCGGGAATGCCCTGGGCCTGCCACCAGCTCAGCCGGGTGTCGACCCAGAACTTGTGCCAGTCCTCGTCTGTGCCGGGCTCGACGAAGAATTCGAGCTCCATCTGTTCGAATTCACGCACCCGGAAAATGAAGTTTCGCGGTGTGATCTCGTTGCGAAAAGCCTTGCCGATCTGCGCGATGCCGAAGGGCGGACGCCGGGAGGTCGCGTCCACCACATGGCGGAAGTTGGTAAAGATGGCCTGGGCCGTTTCCGGGCGCAGGTAGGCGTAGCTGGCGCCATCGTCCACCGGGCCGACCGTGGTCTTGAACATCAGATTGAAGGGCCGCGGGTCGGTCAGATCGGTGGAGCCACAGCCCGGGCACTTGCCATCGAGATGGTCGGCCCGCCAACGTGCCTTGCAGCTGCGGCAGTCCACCATGGGATCGGAGAATGTGGCCTCGTGGCCGGAATACTTCAGCGCCAGACGGTGGGTCAGGATGGCGGCATCGAGGCCCTCGACGTCGTCACGCTCGTAGACCATGGAGCGCCACCAGGCGGCCTTGAGGTTGTTCTTCAGTTCGACGCCCAGCGGACCGTAGTCGTAAAGACCCTGCACCCCACCGTAGATGTCACCGGACTGGAAAATGAAACCACGTCGCTTGCACAGCGATACCAGCTCGTCCATCGACTTGGCGGGCACGGGAATCTCCTTGCATGGGGATTTTGAAGGGCGGGAACTATAGCGAAAAGACTGCTCAGGATCACCCGGCGCTCAGGCTGGGTGGGCCCAAGACTTCCTTAAGACCCCGGTAGCTCCGGGGCCGGATCGAGGGTCCGAAAGGGCAGCGCGCTCAGCGCTCGACTGGCGCCGCTTGTGCCTGCCCTTCCTGGATCTGGCGCTCCCGTCGGGCCGCCTCGCGCAGCACTGCCCGCGATAGCCAGGGGCTTCGGGCGCCACGATAAAGCACGTGGGGTCCGGAGCTGAGTATCCATTGGCGATCTTGCGGATTGCGATGGATCTTCATGCTGGATTCTCCTTGGACATTGGCGCTCTCAACGCAGGTCCCTCCTGGATCCTCGCCCGTCCTGAGTCCAAATATAGTCAGGCAAGGGGGTAGGATGGAAGCCCATACATCGGCCAAGTGAGACCGCGGTCGCATACCGGCAACCTGGGCTGTGGCGGTAATGCGTTGACCATCCCCCGAATAGGGGCTTTGAGGATGCAGGCATGCCAGACGTTGACGATCCCGCACTTCCAGGCGGACTGTTCGAGCGCATCGATCCCGGCAGCGATCTGGCGTTCTACGAGCAGCCGCGTTTCGTCACCCATATCGACGATGCCACCATCGCCGCGCTGACGGATTTCTACCGGGAACGGCTGGCACCCGGTGCGCGGGTGCTCGATCTCATGTCTTCCTGGGTGTCCCACCTGCCGGAGGAGGAGACCTATGGCTCGGTGGTCGGTCACGGCATGAACGCCGCGGAACTCGGCCATAATCCGCGTCTGGATGCCTGGCACGTGCAGGATCTCAACGAGGATCCGCAGCTGCCTTGGCCGGATCAGTCCTTCGATGCGGCGCTGATTGCCGTGTCCATTCAGTATCTGACTCGGCCCGTTGAAGTGCTTGGGGAACTGGCCCGGGTGCTGGTGCCGGGCGGAGAGGTGATTATTGCCACGTCTCACCGCTGCTTTCCCACCAAGGCGATCTGGGCGTTTCGCAATCTGGCGCCGGAGGAACGCATCCGTCTCATTGCCTTCTACCTGCAGCGCGCCGGCGGCTTCGAGGCACCGGACTTTCAGGATCGCTCGCCTGATGGGGCCGATCCGCTGTGGATTCTGAGCGCGCGGCGGGTCGGCGAAAGCGACTGATGGGGGTATCGAGCGGCGTGGACTTGTGGCGGTGACAGAGTCTGGCTACGCTCATGAAGATAATTCGATTCCATTAATGAGGTGGTTCAGTACCCGGGGGAGATTCACATGGCCGCAGCAGGCAAGGGCGTCAGGATCAGGCTCGAACCGCAGGATGAGTACACCCATCCGGTGGAGGAGGCTCAGAATTTCAACGAAAGCATGTACTTCAATGTCTTCGATCCGGTGCGCCACGTGGGGGGCTGGTTCCGGCTCGCCAATCGCCCCAACGAGGGCAAGGGAGAGATGACCTGCTGCATCTACCTGCCGGATGGCCGCATCGGATTCATGTTTGCCCGCCCGGAGTGCCACGCCAATGAGGCCTTTGACAACGGCGGCATGACCTTCACGGTGGAAGAGCCCTTCAAGCGCGTCAGCGTGCGTTATGTGGGCAAGCTCTGCCTGCTGTCGAATCCCAAGGACATGGCGGAGCCATCGAAGGCCTTCCGAAGCAATCCCATCGTCGCCGCTGAAGTCAGCATCGACTTCACCGGTGTCTCACCGATGTTCGGTGGGGAACCGGTCAAGGAAGACGGCTCGACGATCGAGGAGAAGGCCGAAGAAGGCTTCGCCCGCGGCCACTATGAACAGCACATGGCCGGCAGTGGCAGCATCAAGGTCGGGGAGGAGGTCTTCGAGATCGACGGCTTCGGTCTGCGCGATCACTCCTGGGGGCCGCGCTACTGGCAGAGTATTTACTGGTATCGCTGGCTGCCGATGAATTTCGGCCGTGACTTCGCGATGATGCTGTCCGTGGTCACCCGACCGGACGGCAAGCAGCATTGCGGCGGCATGGTGCTGCGCGGAGGCGAGTACATCCTCATCAATGATGTGCGCATCGAGGCCGAGTACGACGCTGACGACTGTCAAACCCGGCTGAAGGCCTGGGCGAAAACCGACGAACGCGAGTACGAAGTCGAGGGCGAGGTGATGTCGCTGATCCCCCTGCGCAATCGCCGGACCACTCCGGATGGCGAAGAACTCATGACCCGGATCACCGAGGGCATGACCCGCTACACCTGCGACGGCATGACCGGCTACGGTCTGTCGGAGTTTCTTGATCAGATCGTCGATGGCGCGCCTGTCGGCAAACGCACGGGCAGTTGAACATGATGATATCGAACGAGGCGCTGGCCGCCGGGCTGCTGCAGGCGGTGGCGCGCCATCTCGGCGCCACTGTGGGCAGCAAACCGCAGGTGGCGGAGCTGGCGCGACTGACAGCGGGCGCGGCGAATGAAACCTGGAGTTTCGACGTCATCGGAACGCCTGGGTCCGGTGATCAGCGACGCATCGGCTGCATTCTCAGGCGTTCGCCGGGCATCGGCGACGAGGGCAAGTCGGACACGAACCTCGGCAAGGCTGGCGAAGCCGAGGTGCAGCGCGCGGCCCGGGCTGCGGGGGTGGCGGCGGCGGAAGTCCTGTTTATTCTCACACCCGAGGACGATCTCGGCGACGGCTATGTGATGGCCCGGCTCGAGGGCGAAACCCTGCCGCGGCGCATTCTCAGGGATGCCGAGTACGCCGATCTGCGCACCCATCTGGCGCGGGATTGCGGTCATACGCTGGCCCAGCTGCACAGTGTTGATCCGGCGCGTCTGCCCACCCTCATGACCATGGGCGCGGCCGAGCAGATCGAGCGCTATGGTGAGATTTATCGGGCCTTCGGTCAGCCGGTTCCGGTCTTCGATCTGGCGCTGCGCTGGTTGGTGGATCATCGACAGGAGCCGGAGAGGCTGACGCTGGTCCACGGGGATTTCCGCAACGGCAATCTGATGGTGGGCCCGGAGGGCATCCGCGCCGTCATGGATTGGGAGCTGGCCCACCTCGGTGATCCCATGGAGGATCTCGGCTGGCTCTGCGTCACCTCCTGGCGCTTCGGCGAGATTGATCATCCCGTGGGCGGCTTCGGCCGGCGCGAAGACCTCTTCGCTGGCTATAAAGCGGCTGGTGGCGGCGCCGTGAATCCTGATGCTGTGCGCTACTGGGAAGTCTTCGGGACACTCAAGTGGGGAATCATGTGCATGATCATGACCCACAGCCACTTGAGCGGAGCCACGCGGTCAGTGGAGAAGGCGGCCATCGGCCGTCGTGTCTCGGAGACTGAGCTGGATCTTCTGAACCTGCTGACCTGACGGGAGCCGAGCGTGACGAGAGGAGAGCACGATGACCACTGACCGACCCACCGTTCCCGAACTGGTGCAGGCCGTGCGCGAGTTTCTGGAGGCGGAAGTGCAGCCGAGCCTCGACGGCAGTGTGGCGTTCCACACCCGGGTGGCGGTCAATGTGCTGAAGATCGTCGAGCGCGAGCTGGCCGATGGGCCGGCCTTGGCCGCCGCAGAAAAGTCGCGGCTGGTGGAACTCTTGGGCCAGGACGGTGACCTCGACACCCTGGCCGAGGAACTCATCGAGGCCATCCGTGCCGGCCGCATGGATGTGGAGACACCCGGCTTGAAGGAGCATCTGCGGGCGACGGTGATGGCGAAGCTCGCTATCGATAATCCGCGCTACAAGAGCTATCAGCGCGCGCTTCAGGACTGACGTCCAGCAAAAAATAGAGGGGAGAGCATGACTGCGGCCTACCGCTGGAATTTCGGTGACATCTATGACGCCATGGCCGACGCCGTGGATCCGTCATCGCCCTGCCTCATTCAGGGTGAGCAGGTCCTGAGCTGGGGGGATTTCACACGGCGCAGCAACAATCTGGCGCGGGCTCTCCGCGGGCGTGGGGTCGAGGCGGGCGACAAGGTGGCCTTCTACCTTCGCAACCACCCCGCCTACATGGAAATGCTCGGCGCCTGCTTCAAGGGTCGCTTCACTCACGTCAACGTCAACTACCGCTACGTGGACGAGGAATTGCACTACATCTTCGACAATTCCGATGCGAAGGTGGTGCTCTACCATCAGGAATTCGCGGCCCACATCGAGGCGCTGAAGCCCCGGTTGCCCAAGGTGGCGGTGTGGCTGGAGGTGGCCAGTGACGGCAGTGTGCGCGTGGCCGGTTCCGAGGCCTACGAAGCGCTGCTGGAGTCCGGCGACGGCGCGCCGCTGGCCATCGAGCGGTCGGGTGACGACCTGCTGTTCATCTACACCGGCGGTACCACTGGCATGCCCAAGGGCGTGATGTGGTCGCTGAACAATCTCTGGCTTGCCGGCGCCGCCGGGGCCACAGCAGCCACCAACATGATCCGGCCGGCCGATCTCGATGAGCACTTGGTCAACGTCAAGCGCGCCGGCGGTGGCAGCCGCATCATGCCCTGCTGTCCGCTGATGCACGGCACCGGGCTGCTCACTTCCATTGCCTGTCTCGCCGGCGGCGGCAGCCTGGTGATGCTCGAACAGCCGAGCTTCGATCCTGTGGAGTGCCTGGAAGCTGTCGAGCGCTGGCAGGTGAACGGCCTCGCCATCGTCGGCGACGCCTTCGCCAAGCCTCTGCTCAATGCCCTCGATGCCTCACCCGGGCGCTATGACCTGACTTCCCTGGTCTCCATCATTTCCTCCGGCGTGATGTGGTCCATGGAGGTCAAGCAGGGGCTGCTGAAGCATCATGGGGCCATGGTGCTCACGGACTCCTTCGGTGCTTCCGAGGCGGTGGGTTTCGGGCGCTCCGATACCACCGTTGACGGTACCGTGGAGACGGCACGTTTCGTCATTGGTGAGCACTGCAAGGTCTTCACCGAGGACGGTCGCGAGGTGAAGCCCGGCGATCCAGAGCCTGGCTTCATTGCCCGTGCGGGCGCCATTCCCAAGGGCTACTACAAGGATCCTGAGAAGACCGCGACGACCTTCCCGACCATCGCTGGCGTGCGGTATTCCATGCCTGGCGACTGGTGCCGGGTGGAAGCCGACGGCTCCCTGGTGCTGCTCGGTCGCGGCAGCGTATGCATCAACACCGCCGGCGAGAAGGTCTATCCCGAGGAAGTGGAAGAAGTGCTCAAGCAGCATCCGGACGTGGAGGATGCGCTGGTGGTGGGCGTTCCCGACGACAAGTGGGGGCAGATGGTCACCGCCGTGGTGGCACTGCGTTCCGGTGCGTCCCTGGCTGAGGGCGCCCTGAAGGCCCACGCCCGCCAGCATCTTGCAGGCTACAAGACCCCTAAACGCATCCTCGTCAAGGCCACCCTGGGCCGCGCCAGCAACGGCAAGGCGGACTACAAGAGCATCACGGCCTACGCAAAGGCTGAACTCGGCCTGGCGTGAGGCTCCCCCGAAGGGCAATGCCTGCAACAGGCAGCTCGATCTATCGAGGTGGGTGGGGGCGCACATGGCGCGCGATGGATCGAGACACAGTCCCTGACGGCGCCGATCGCCCCCAATGGGGGCTGTTGCGGGCCATTCATGGACCGTACCCTCTGGGCGCCATGCGGCGACGCATTCCGCTCCAGGCGGAGGCGCCCACAAGGGTATAGCCCGACCCGGGCGGATCGCTTGTGCAGCGCGATTCGCCCGTGGGAGCGCGCATTGCCTGCGATGGGCTGCCGTGCCGAGTCGTCGCCTGCCGGAACAAAGGTGACTCTTGGGGGTTGGCCATGGACAATGCCGCCACGCCGTCCATCGCCAACCCAAGGAGAGCCCCATGAGTGTCGCTGCAGGCAGCCTCTTCGATCTGTCGGGCAAGAACGCCATCGTCACCGGTTCCAGCAAGGGCATCGGTCGCGCCATCGCCGAGCAGCTGGCGCTGCACGGTGCCAACGTGGTGATTTCCTCGCGTAAGGCGGATGCCTGTCAGGCGGTGGCCGACGACATCAACGCCAGGCTCGGTGCGGATGTGCCGAACAAGGCCATCGTCATTCCCGCCCACATCGGCGACAAGGCCGCGTTGCAGCAGCTTGTGGATGAGACCCATGCCCAGCTCGGCGCCATCGACGTTCTGGTCTGCAATGCTGCAGTGAACCCGGTTTACGGACCCTCGAAGGAAATCCCGGATTCCGCCTTCGAGAAGATCATGCAGTGCAACGTGCTGTCCAACCACTGGCTCTGTCACATGGTGCTGCCGGAGATGGAAGCCCGTGGCGAGGGCTCGATCATCATCATTTCGTCGGTGGGCGGCCTGAAGGCCAGCAACGTCATCGGCACCTACAACATCTCCAAGGCTGCCGACTTCGCCTTGGTGCGCAACCTGGCTTCGGAGTATGGCCCCAAGGGCGTCCGCGTGAACGCGGTGGCGCCAGGCCTGATCAAGACCGACTTTGCCCGGGCACTTTGGGAAGACGCGAAGATGCTCGAGCGCGTGACTTCCACGGTGCCGCTGCGGCGCATCGGTGATCCGGAGGAACTGGCCGGCGTCGTGGTATTCCTGGCCTCCAAGGCCGGCTCCTACGCCACGGGACAGAACTGGATCATCGACGGCGGCTCCACCATCGTCTGATCCATGCTGAGCTACCGTCATGGTTTCCACGCGGGCAACTTTGCCGACGTCCTCAAGCACACGGTGTTGGTGGCGGTGCTCGACTATCTCGGGCGCAAACCCAAACCGCTGGTCTATATCGACACCCATGCCGGCGCTGGCAGCTACGATCTCGGCTCTGACTTCCCTCAGAAGAAGCGCGAGTATCTGTCTGGCATCGGCCGGCTCTGGGATCTAGGCGTAGGCGACGCGCCGGCGGCGGTGTCCCGCTATGTCGATTTGGTCCGCACGGCGAATGCCGCTGGGGTCATCGAGCACTATCCTGGGTCACCCGCCATCGCGCGGAGTTTGCTGACGGCAGCCGATCGCCTGATCCTGTTCGAGCGCCATGGCAACGAGGCCGAGGCGCTGCGTCGCTGGGCTGTCGGTGATCGGCGCCTGACGGTGCGCGAAGAGGATGGTCTCGCCGGCTGCATCGGTCTGCTACCCCCGCCCAGCAAGCGGGCCCTGCTGCTCATCGATCCGGCCTATGAGATCAAGAGCGACTACGAGCAGGTGGTGAAGACCTTGGCAGCGGCCCATCGGCGCTTCGCCACCGGGGTGTACATGCTCTGGTATCCGGTGGTGGAGCGGGCCAGGGTGGCGCGCATGGTCGAGGCAATCAAGGCCACCGGGATCCGGCGCATCGCGCGCTTCGAACTGGGCATCGCCCCCGATAGCGATGGCTTCGGCATGACCGCAAGCGGCGTCGTGATCATCAATCCGCCTTTCGTTCTCGGTGGTCAGATGGATGAGGCTTTGCCTTGGCTGGCGGATCGCCTAAGCGAATCAGGTGAGGGCTGGTTTCGCAGCGAGACCCTGGTCGGTGAGTAGGCCAAAGGGTGGGAACTGCTGCTGTGGGCTTGCAGGCGGCGCTTCCGGCGAAATGCGCCCACAGCAGCGCCTCCGTTCGAGGCTGCTGTTGTGGGAAGCTCACGAAGCGAAGCGTAGTGAGCGATTGCCCGCCGCGTCGCTATCGCCGCCCTGCTTCAGCTTGCACTGAAAAAATCCAGCATAGCGGCGACGGTTTCCGCAGGCGCTTCCTCGGGCAGGAAGTGGCCGCCGGGAATCGCCTGGCCGCGGACGTCGTCGGCCCATTTCTGCCACACCTTCAGGTAGCGGTCGTCCGCCAGGGCGCCGTCGCGATCCCCCCAGAGTGCCAGCATCGGACATTGGATGCGGCGACCCGCTTCCCGGTCCGCGCGGTCGATGGCGAAGTCCAGGGTCGCGCCGGCCCGGTAATCGTCGCAGGAGGCGCGAATGGTCTCCGGATTGCGGAAGGCTTCTGCATAGGCCGCGAAGGCCTCTGCTTCGATGGCATCCTTGCGGCCGAGCCAGCTCGTAAGCACCATCTTGAGAAAGCCGTCCGTATCGGCAGCGATCAT
The DNA here is from genome assembly GCA_007130155.1 of Pseudomonadales bacterium. Lineage (GTDB taxonomy): Bacteria > Pseudomonadota > Gammaproteobacteria > Pseudomonadales > Azotimanducaceae > SLTB01. The sequence goes on along the minus strand of SLTB01000008.1, from coordinate 628 downwards.
GGGCTCGGGGACGCCTTCGCGCTGGGCGAGGAAATACCAGTGCCAGGCCACCAGCCCGCGGGTGCCAACGAAACCCTCCCAGGTCTCGAGGGTGGGGATGATGTCCAGGGTTGCCAGGCGGGTCACAGTCTCAGGGTGGTCGAGAGCCAGCCGATAGGCCACCCGGCCGCCGCGATCGTGGCCGGCGAGCATGAAGCGCTCGTAGCCGAGGACTGCCATCAGCGCCACCATGTCTGCAGCCATGACCCGCTTGCTGTAGCTTTCCGCGCCGCCTGCCGGCTTGTCGGATGCGCCGTAGCCCCGAAGATCAGGAGCCACAACGGTGAAGTGTTCCGCCAGCACCGGCGCCACACGGCGCCAGAGGATGTGGGTCTGAGGATAGCCATGGAGGAGCAGCAGGGGTGGACCGTCGCCGCCCACTGCGGCATGCAGATGGATGCCGTTGGCCTCGATCCTGCGCGAGCTGAATCCTGCGAGCATACGTGCTCTCCTCGGTGACTGTTTGGCAACGTGATGGTCGCATCTTCCTCCCGCCCAGGGCAGTGAGCGGCCCCGCTTCCATGCTTCGAATTTGTTGCTTCCACTTCGAGGCTTCGATTTGGAGGCTTCGATTTGGAGGCTTCGATTT
>SLTB01000259.1 GCA_007130155.1 Pseudomonadales bacterium | reverse complement strand
GCCCCTGTGGGAGCGGATTTATCCGCGAATGACCCCGCAAGTCATTGATTTCTGGCAGTCCATTCGCGGCTGAAGCCGCTCCCACGGAGTCTTGCCAACCTTTTGCGGCACCCTCTGAAGCCGCTCCCACGGAGTCTTGCCAACCTTTTGCGACACCCTCTGAAGCCGCTCCCACAGAGGAAGCATGCTGACCAGGGCGACTCTCACGAACCGACCATCCGGCGCAGGGCGCTGCGGATCACTTCCTCGGTGGTCATGCCCTCTTCGTAGGCGCCATGGATGGCCTTGGCGGCCTCAGTGGGCTTGTAGCCAAGGGTGATCAGTGCGCCTTCCGCCTCTTCGGTCACCCGGGATGCCAGTGGCTGCGCAGCCCCCGACTCGGCATCCAGTTCCGGCGGCAGCATGTCGCCGAAGATGGCAGCGAGGCGGTCGCGCATCTCCACCACCAGCCGCTCGGCGGTCTTACGGCCGACACCGGGCAGGCGCACCAGGGTGGCCACATCGCCCTCCTGAACGCAGCGGACGAACTCCCGTGCCTCGATACCTGACAGCAGGGTCAGCGCCAGCTTCGGTCCGACCCCATTGACCCGGATCAGGCTGCGGAACAGATCCCGCTCCGACCGGTGCCGAAATCCGAACAGGAGTTGAGCATCCTCGCGCACCACCATGTGCACGTGCAGAAACACTTCACTGCCGTCGGCAGGCAGGTCGTAAAAGGCCGACAGCGGTGCCTCCACCTCATAGCCAACGCCGCCAGCCTCGACGATGAGGGTCGGAGGACGACGTTCGAGCAGAATACCGCGCAGATGTCCGATCAAGACTTCTCTACTCCGGAAGGACCGGCAGCGCCCGCAGGCGTCGCGAGCGTCCGCGGGATCGACGCGCCCCCGCGGCCAGCAGCGGCGAGGCGCTGCTATGAGCATGGCAAATGGCTATGGCCAGCGCATCAGCGGCATCAGGCTCGAGTTTCTCGTGCAGGCCCAGCAGTGCCCTCACCATGTGCGCCACCTGATCCTTGTCTGCCCGTCCCGTACCCACCACCGCCTGCTTGATGGTGGTAGCGCCATACTCGGCGACGTCGAGACCCGCGAGCACGGCAGTCAGCAAGGCGACGCCGCGGGCATGACCAAGCTTCAGCGCTGATTCGTTGCTGCGATGGACAAAGACCTTCTCGATGGCGCACTGGGCCGGCGCATGTTCCGCAATGACCGCAGTCAATCCTGCATGGATGCGCTCCAGCCGGGCAGAAAGCTCTCCGCCACCGGTACGTATGCAACCACTGGCCACGTGCTGCTGACGGTTGCCGGTCACCCGCACCAAGCCATAGCCGGTCACCCGGGACCCGGGATCAATACCGAGAATGATGGTCATCGGGGCATTCTAGCCTGCCAGGCCCATCCGCGTACGCAGTAGGCGCAGATCACCCCAACGGGCGCAGGCATGGCCTTTGCGCCAGAGCAGCATCAGCGATTGATCAAGCCGTAGTCGAAATCACCGTTGGAGTGCACGGCCTGGACGTCGTCGAGATCCTCGAGGGTTTCGATGAGCTTGACCACCGTGACCGAGGTCTCGGCATCGACGGGGGTCCAGACTTCGGGGACCCAGCTCACCTCGGCGTCGTCCGGTTCGAGGCCGCGCTCCACAAGGGCATCGTGAACTGAACCGAAGTTCTCCGGTATGGTCACCACGGTGATGGAGTCATCATCGTTGCTGCGGACGTCCTCGGCCCCGGTTTCCAAGGCGGCTTCGAGAATGGCTTCCTCGTCGGCACCCGGGGCGAAGCTGATCACGCCCTGTTTGTCGAAGAGGTAGGCCACCGAGCCATCGGTGCCGAGATTGCCGCCATGCTTACTGAAGGCGTGGCGGACTTCGGCCACGGTCCGGTTGCGGTTGTCGGTCATGACCTCGACGTAGATCGCCACGCCACCGGGCCCGTAGCCCTCGTAGGTGAGCTCCTCGACCTGATCACCCTCGCCGCCGCCGACCCCACGCGCGATGGCCCGTTCGATGGTGTCCTTGGGCATGTTCGCGCCCATGGCCTTGTCTACCGCGGCCCGCAGGCGCGGGTTGTCCGCGACTTCACCACCGCCCTGGCGGGCGGCCACGGTGATCTCGCGGATGAGCTTGGTCCAGAGCTTGCCGCGGGAGGCGTCCTGACGCGCCTTGCGGTGCTTGATGTTGGCCCACTTGCTATGGCCGGCCATGTCCGAGGGTCTCCCGAGGTATCGCCTGGGGGCAGTGCCCCGTCAAACCTTGTCGCCGGCCTGCTGGCCGTCCTTGACCACGGCATCCCGCAACCGGATGTGCAGATCTCGAAGCTGGTGCGCATCGACGGTGCTCGGCGCCGACGTCATCAGACAGGATGCCGTCTGAGTCTTGGGGAAGGCAATGACATCACGAATCGCGCCCGCGCCGGCCATGAGCATCACCAGACGATCGATACCCAGCGCAATACCGCCATGGGGTGGGCAGCCGTAGCGCAAGGCATCGAGCAGAAAACCGAAGCGCACATCCGCTTCCTGACCGAGCTTAAGGATCTCGAAAACTGCCCGCTGCATGTCCTCGCGGTGGATCCGGATGCTGCCACCACCGAGCTCATAGCCGTTGAGCACCACGTCATAGGCGCGGGACAGGGCCCTGGCGGGATCGGCGAGCAAATCCTGGGGCGTGCAGGCCGGCGCGGTGAAGGGGTGATGCAAGGGCGTGAGCTGGCCCTCGCGGCTGCGCTCGAACATGGGGAAGCGCGTCACCCAGCAGGGGGCGAAACCATCACCGATGAGGCCGAGGTCCCGTGCCAGACGATTGCGCAGGGCGCCGAGGGACTCGCAGACCACATCAAAGGTGTCGGCGCCGAAGAACACCAGATCGCCATCCTTCGCAGCCACCCTGTCCAGCACGGCCTCGATGACCTCTGAGGGAAGGAACTTAACGATCGGCGACTGCAGGCCCTCGACGCCGGCACTGCGGTCGTTGACCTTGATGTAGGCCAGTCCACGAGCACCGTACTGGGCAACGAAGCCGGTGTAGTCGTCGATGACCTTGCGTGACAGCACCGCACCGCCTGGTGCGCGCAGCGCAACCACCCGACCACCCGGATCCTTGGCCGGACCGGCGAAGACCTTGAATTCAACTGCTGCCATCAGATCCGCCACATCCACCAGTTCCAGCGGATTGCGCAGATCGGGCTTGTCAGAGCCGTAGCGCGACATGGCGTCATGCCAGGTCAGCCTCGGAAACTCGGGAAGCGTTACTCCTAGCACGTCATGGAACAGCTTTCTGAGCATGTTCTCGGTGAGCGCCATCACCTCCTCTTCATCAGTGAAGGATAGCTCCACATCAAGCTGGGTGAACTCTGGTTGGCGGTCGGCGCGCAGATCCTCGTCGCGGAAGCAGCGGGCAATCTGATAATAGCGGTCCACACCGCCGATCATCAGCAGCTGTTTGAACAGCTGGGGTGACTGGGGCAAAGCGAAGAAGCTGCCCGGATGAGTCCTGCTCGGAACCAGATAGTCCCGCGCGCCTTCCGGAGTCGCCCGGGTCAGCACCGGCGTCTCCACATCCATGAATCCGTTGTCTTCGTAGTAGCGACGAATGGCGCTGACGGCGCGGGCGCGCAGCGCCAGCCGTGACTGCATCTCGGGCCGGCGCAAATCCAGATAACGAAACTTCAGGCGCACGTCCTCGCCAGCATCCGACCAGGCATCAAGCTGAAACGGGGGCGTCTCGGAGGGGTTGAGCAGCTCGATCTCGTGGCCGAGCACTTCGATTTCACCCGTCACCATATCCGGGTTGACTGTGCCCTCCGGTCGCGCTCGCACCCGGCCAGTGATCCGGAGCACGTACTCGCTGCGGACCCGATCTGCCAGCGCAAAACTGGCCTGGATGTCGGGGTCGAAAACCACCTGGGCAATACCTTCCCGATCGCGCAGATCGAGGAAGATCACGCCGCCATGATCACGCCGACGTTGCACCCAGCCGCAGAGCTGGACTTCTTCACCCACGTGCACTGCACGGAGCTGACCACAGTAGTGACTGCGCATGACCATTGGCGATCCTGAAAAACGACAAACCGGAAGCGCGCGGCCTCACGGACGATCGTCCCAGGGCCCAGGATAAGCGAAGGATGGCCTGAATCCCGGGAGAACGGTGCGGGTGCCGCGCAAGCGGCGGCGATGCTACCACAAAGTCGCGGCCTGTCTCTCCGGCAGAAAGCCGGAAAGCCAGTATTCAGGCAGCCGAAGCGGACCCGGAACCCCCGCCGGTAGCAGGCTTCGCCGATCCGCCATCCTTGCCAGCACTTTCGCCCTTACTGGAGCCATCGCCCTTACTGGAGCCGTCGCCCTTTCCAGAGCTGCTCCCGGAGTCAGAGCCGCTGGCCGTGGCACCCCCGTCGCCGTCCTTCTTCACCACGTTGCGTTGATTCTTGTTCTTGAAATCAGTCTCATACCAGCCGCCACCCTTGAGGCGAAAGGAGGGAGCAGAAAGCAGCTTGCGCACACCCTCCGCACCGCATTGGCGACACGTCGTCAAAGGCGCGTCACTGAACTTCTGGATGGCATCGAAGTTCGCGCCGCAGCTGTCGCACTGATACTCATAGATCGGCATCGTCTTCCCTTTCCTCGCAAGCGCCTCCCGGGCGCAGAAACTGCCAGCATCAATGGGGACTGAAGTTGGCTGCTTCAAGGCCCCAGCCAAAGCGCCCCACCCCGCGCCAATCGCCGGCGGGATATTACCCCTGTGATGGGTCGAAGCAAGTCTCAGCGAGACATCCAAGGAGGCCGCGGCGTCGTTTGAAGTCGGCCTGACCAGCGGTCACCAGCTTGCCCCAAAGTTCCCCAGACCTCAGCGCTGAAAGCGCTGCGCTGGGGAAATAACTCACAAAACCCGATCCAAAAGCCTTCCTTGGGCCTAAAACGCTATTTTTTCAGTGTTTTACGACGCATGACGCTTGCCGCCTCAGCGATCCTTGGGCTATAAAGTCGGCGGCAGCATGATGCTTCTGGGGATGGGGCGAAGCTGTCGAGCGGCCGGCCATTGTCAGGTCCGGCCGACATCACACCAGCTGAAGGGATCCACGCATGGCTGCAACCAAAGCTCCTGCAAGCAAGAAAACGGCCGCTGCCAAACCGGCAGCACGCAAGTCCGCTGCACCGAAAGCCGCTGCCGCGACCAAGAAAGCACCTGCAAAAGCGGCTCCGGCCAAGCCTGCGGTCAAGGAAAAAATGACGAAGACCGGCATTCTCTCCGAAATCGCAACCAGCACCGGCCTCAGCCGTAAGCAGGTCGGTGCGGTCATGGACGAGCTTGAGAGCATCATTGATCGTCACATCAAGAAGCGCGGACCGGGCGAATTCAGCCTACCTGGCCTGCTGAAAATCAAGACCGTCAAGAAACCGGCTCAGCGCGCCCGCAAAGGTGTGCCCAACCCGTTCAAGCCCGGCGAAACCATGGACGTCCCGGCCAAGCCGGCGTCGGTCCGGGTGAAGGTCACGCCGCTGAAGAAGCTCAAGGAGATGGCGCAGTAATCAGGCGCAGCATCGGGGCAACCCGATCGAGGACGTAGCGGACAGGACGCCCGGAACCCGACAAGGTTCCGGGCGTCTTGTTTTCGGACCTGCAGATCCTGATCATGCGCCGCCATCGATCACGCCTGTCGCGGCCATGGCCGAACCATCGGCCGTGGCAACCACGCAAGCTCCTGACGGATCCAAACATGCGCCTTTCCCAGCTCCTTCTCTCCACCGCCAAGGAAAATCCTGCCGACGCGGAGATTCCCAGTCACCAACTGATGCTGCGCGCCGGCATGATCCGTCGCGTCGGCGCCGGCATCTATAACTGGTTGCCGCTTGGCCTGAAAGTGGTGCGCCGCATCGAAGCGATCCTGCGTGAAGAACTCGAACGGGTCGGTGCCCAGGAAATCCTCATGCCTGCGGTACAGCCTGCGGAACTGTGGGAAGAAAGCGGACGCTGGGAGGACTACGGCCACCTGCTGCTGCGTTTCGAGGATCGCCAGAATCGGCGCTACTGCTTCGGGCCGACCCACGAGGAAGTGGTCACCGACCTGATCCGCAACGAATTGAAGAGCTACCGCCAGCTGCCTCTGAACGTTTATCAGATCCAGACCAAGTTCCGCGACGAGATCCGGCCTCGCTTCGGCGTCATGCGAGCGAGGGAGTTCGTCATGAAGGATGCCTATTCCTTCCACCTCGACGCCAACAGCCTGGATGAAACCTATCAAGCCATGCACGCTTGCTACACGCGTGTGCTCGAGCGCATCGGACTCGACTTTCGTCCGGTGCTCGCCGACACCGGAGAGATAGGCGGTGCCGAATCCCACGAATTCCATGTCCTGGCCGATGCTGGCGAAGACCAGCTTGCCATCAATGACGCCGACACTTACGCCGCCAACGTGGAACTGGCCCCTGCGCCGACCCCAAAGCCCGCGACAACCCAACTGCCCGGCGCGCCCGAGCGCGTAGCAACGCCTGGCGTCCACAGCATCGACGCGGTCGCCGCTTTCCTGGACGTGCCGGCTTCGGCCACCGTCAAGACCCTGCTGGTAGAGGGGGTCGATGGCGTCGTGGCTCTTGTTCTGCGCGGTGATCACGACCTCAATATCGTCAAGGCGACAGCTCTGCCCTCTGTCGCCAACCCGCTGAAGTTCGCCAGCACCGCCAGCTTGCGGGACGTCGCAGGCTGTGACGCCGGGAGCATCGGGCCGCTGGGGCTGGGCATTCCCATCATCATGGACCACTCGGCAGCGGCACTCGAGACCACCATCTGCGGCGCCAACGAGGATGGCTACCACCTGACCGGCGTCAACTGGCCCCGGGATCTCCCCATCGATGGCCGCCTCGTAGACACCGCGGATCTGCGCAATGTCAAAGCCGGCGACCCGAGCCCTGACGGCAATGGTCAGCTGGTGATCCGTCGCGGCATTGAGGTGGGCCACATCTTCAAGCTTGGAACGAAGTACTCCGAGGCCATGAACGCCCGCATTCAGGACCAGGACGGCGTCAGCTCCGCGTTGATCATGGGCTGCTACGGCTTCGGCGTGACTCGCCTGGTGGGGGCGATCATCGAACAGTGTCACGACGAACAGGGCATCGTCTGGCCCGAGGAAGTCGCGCCCTTCCAACTCGCCATCGTGCCACTGAACCAGCAACGCTCTGAAAGGGTGCGTGAAGTTGCAGAGAAGCTCTATCAACAGTGCCGCGATGCGGGCATCGATGTCCTCATCGACGACCGCGATGAGCGACCAGGCGTGAAGTTCGCCGACCTCGAACTGATCGGCATTCCCCACCGCATCGTCGTAGGCGACAGGGGCCTGAAGTCGGACGAGCTCGAGTATCGCGGCCGCCAGGACGCGGAGTCCCGGCAGGTTCCTCTGACAGAAGTTGAGGCCTTCCTCGAGGCCACGTTAGGCAGATGAGAGCCGTGATCGTGGCGTTCGCCGTCTGGAGTGGGCTGCTCACCACCGCCCTGGCGGCGACCACCGAACCGGACGAGGACGAAAGGCGGGCCATTCGGGCCGAACTGGCCGCAGTCCTCAGCGCCGATGACGATGACCGCGACCGCTTCGATGCCGAAGTCTGGCTCGCCGCCGTGGAGCCGCGTCTTGCCCGCTTCCTGCGCGACCCCGAAGCCCGCCTGCGGCTGCTCGCGCATGTCTGGCAGGAAGCCGCCCGCCACGCCATCGACCCGGACTTGGCCATGGCCGTCATCGAGGTGGAGAGCAGCTTCGACCGCTTCGCGATTTCATCCGCCGGCGCCCAGGGTCTGATGCAGGTCATGCCGTTCTGGAAGCACGAACTTGGCCGCAGTGACGACAACCTGACGGAAGTGGATACCAACATCCGCTACGGCATGACCATACTTGCACACTATCTGCAGCGGGAATCCGGCGATGCCGTCAGGGCACTGACGCGCTACCACGGCAACGTGCGGGATTTCAGCTATCCGGATCGGGTCTTCCGGGCCTGGAACGCGCGCTGGCGAACCCGGGATACTGGCGAGGTACGTCACCTGCTGGCAGCCTGCTACCGGGCTGGACTCAAGCACTGCGATTGACTCACAGCCTGTGGCGGCCCACCAACGTTCCTGGCGATGTTGGGAGGCGATGTTGGGAGGCGATGTTGCGAGAGGCGATGTTGCGAAAGGAAGCGGCGAGCCCCTGCAGATCGCGTCACGTCGCTGTAAACGGGACCGCGAGCAGTCCACGACCTCGCCGCCGGATGCGGGTCAACCGTACACGATCGGACCCACAGATCCTCCTGCCAAGTCGAGGGACACGATTGATTCCATGAGAGGCGAGTTTTCAGCTCAACCTTCCTGCATTGCGGCCCGCAGCTGATCGAGATCCTGTGGCCCAAGCAGGACGCCAACCTGTTTGCCATCAGGGTCGAAAACGTAGGTGCTCGGCAACACCTCGGGCAGAGCGATACCGAGCAGATCACGCGGGTCCTCTGCGGCAACGGCGAATCGGATGCCCAGTTTTTCGGCCTGGGGGCCCATCACCTCCACCGGCAGTTGATCGAAGTTGACGCCGAGCACCAGCACGCGATCCCCGTCTTCCACCTGCAAGGCATTCAGTTCCGGGATCTCCTCCCGGCAGGGCGCACACCACTCGGCCCAGTAGTTCACGAACACCCAACGTCCCTTGAGTCCTGACAGCGGTAATGTCGTGCCATCGAGAAGCGGGATGCCGTCCCCAGCAGCGCTCACGGCCCCATCCAGCGACCCCGGTGGCGGCTGTGCATCGTCAGCGCAGGCCGAAAGCAGCGCTAACAGCCCCAGGAAGACGGCAAAGCGAGGGTTGACGAATTTCATGATGACTCCACGACGAGGGACCCGTGATGAGATGCGGATGCCGTTGCCAAAGGTCGAAGCCGGGATGTCGGCGGCACTTCCGCGTTAAACTCGGCAACCCGCCGGCAACAGGACGGAGTGAAGCATGTCGAACGTCGTCATCTGGCACAACCCGCGCTGCTCGAAAAGCCGGGCGACACTCGCGCTGCTTGAGGAACGAGGCATTACGCCGGAGATCGTTCACTACCTCGAAAAACCACCGACTCGAGCAGACCTTCAACGGGTGCTAGAGCAGCTCAATCTCGATCCCGCGGCGTTGATCAGGCGCGGCGAGCAGCGCTACAAGGAGCTTGAATTGGCGAACGCCAGTGCCGATGAACTCATCGCAGCCATGGTCGACCACCCCATCCTCATCGAAAGGCCGGTGGTGATCCATGGCCAGCGCGCCGTTCTTGGCCGCCCCCCTGAAAAGGTCCTGGAGATCCTGTGACCCCAAACCATAACAGCTCAGCGCCACCCCGTATTCTGGTGCTCTACTACAGTCTGCATGGCAGCACTCTGGCCATGGCCCGACAGATCGCGCGCGGCGTGGAGGCCGGCGGTGGCCAGGCACTCCTGCGCACGGTGCCCCGGGTCGCGCCGGTCACTGAGGTCGCCGCACCCGCCATTCCCGATGACGGCGCGCTATACTGCAGTCTCGAAGAGCTCGCGCACTGCGATGGACTCGCCCTCGGAAGTCCCACCCGTTTCGGCAACATGGCCGCGCCCTTGAAGCACTTTCTCGACAGTAGCAGCGGGCTGTGGATAGAGGGGGCACTGGAAGGCAAGCCAGCAACAGTGTTCACATCCACGGCCAGCCTCCACGGCGGACAGGAAACCACGCTGCTGAGCATGATGCTGCCCCTGCTGCACCACGGCATGCTGATCCTTGGCCTGCCCTATACGGAGTCTGCACTGCAACGCACCGCCCACGGCGGCACACCCTATGGGGCCAGCCATCACGCCGGGTCCCATCACGCGGAACTCGCCACAGACGAAGCGATCCTGTGTCGTGCCCAGGGTCGACGCTTGGCCTCGGTGGCGCTGCGACTGCGCGCGAGAGCGGCTTCATGATGGCCCAGACGACTGGGACTGCACCCGCAGAGCGCGTTGCCCACTTCCTCACCCTGTTCTGCGTCGGCAGCCTGCTGGCCGCTTACGGTCTGCCACGCCTGGCACCCGACGCCATCCCGTTCTGGCCTGGCGGCTTGGCGATCCTGCTGCTGCAGACCGCCCCTCTGCTGGCCTGCGTTCCCGGCGTTCTGCGCTGGCAGCGTACCGCCTTCGGCGTCCTGTCCTTGCTAGCCCTGATCTACTTCGCCCTCGCCATGTGGACGCTGATGGACCCAGCGCAGAGATGGGCGGGGATCGCCGAAGTG